>JAICWX010000065.1 GCA_025934635.1 Streptosporangiaceae bacterium
CACGGCATCATCCTCGGCAACGACGGGGCGAAGATGTCCAAGAGCCTGCGCAACTACCCGGACGTGAACGAGGTCTTCGACACGTTCGGCTCGGACGCCATGCGCTGGTTCCTGATGAACAGCCCGGTGCTGCGCGGCGGCAACCTGGTCGTCACCGAGCAGGGCATCCGCGAAGGCGTCAGGCAGGCGATCCTGCCGCTGTGGAACTCCTATTACTTCTTCGCGCTGTACGCCAATGCCGAGGGGTACCAGGCCACCCGTTCGGTCGATTCTGAGCACGTCCTGGACCGGTACATCCTGGCCAAGACCCGGACGGCGGTGACCGAGCTCGCCGCGCGGCTCTCCGGGTACGACATCGGCGGCGCCTGCCAGGCGCTGCGGGACTACCTCGAGGTGCTGACCAACTGGTACATCCGCCGCTCGCGGAGCCGGTTCTGGGCCGGCGAGCGGGCCGCGCTCGACACGCTGTGGACAGTGCTGGAGGCGGTCGGCCGGGCCGCCGCGCCGCTGCTGCCGCTGACCACCGAGGAGGTCTGGCGCGGGCTGACCGGCGAGGAGAGCGTGCACCTGCAGGACTGGCCGGACGTCAGCGAGTGGCCCGCCGACCAGGAACTGGCCAGCGCCATGGACCTGGTTCGTTCGGTCTGCAGCACCGCGCTCAGCCTGCGCAAGGCGCACCAGCTGCGGGTCCGGCTGCCGCTGGCCACGCTCACCATCGCCCACGCCGACGCCAAGTCGCTGGCCCCGTTCACTGGCCTGATCGCCGACGAGGTCAACGTCAAGGCGGTCGAGCTGGCGGCGGACCCGGCCAGCCTGGGCCGGTTCGAGCTGGCGGTGAACCCGCGGGTGCTCGGGCCGCGGATCGGCGGCCGGGTGCAGCCGGTGATCCGGGCGGTCAAGGCGGGTGACTGGGTTCAGTCCGGCGACGGCATCCTGGCGGCCGGGGTCCAGCTGGAGCCCGGCGAGTACGACCTGAAGCTGGTCGCGGCCGACGCGGACTCCACCGCGGCGCTGCCCGGCAACGCCGGGCTGATCGCGCTGGACCTGCGGGTGACCCCGGAACTGGCGGCCGAAGGCACCGCCCGCGACGTGGTCCGGATCGTGCAGCAGGCCCGCCGCGAGGCCGGCCTGGACGTCTCGGACCGGATCCGGCTGACCGTCGGGACCGACGGCGCGGTGGCCGACGCGGTCCGCGCCCACGCCGGGTTCGTCGCGGCCGAGACGCTGGCGACGGACCTCCAGGTCCGCCCGTCCGCTGAGGTCAGCGCCGACCCGCAGCCGGCGGGCGACGCCACCGTCCGGGTGGCACTAAGCCGCGTGCCGTCCTGAGCCGCCCGCCGCGCCGTCGCGGCGACGGCGGGCGATGACCAGCCCCGCCGTTACCACCACGACAACCACGAGGCCGAACGAGCCGGCGATGACCGCCCTGGTCACCGCACTCGTGGAAGGCGCCGAAGGCCTCGTGACGGCGGTGGCGGCGGCTTCGGCCGGGAGGACGGCGGTCACCGCGCGGACCGGGTCGACCAGGCCGCGGCCGGTGCCCGGTCCGGTCGAGCCGCGGGCGGTGGCCTTGATCCGCGCCACCACCTGAGCGGCGGTCAGCTTCGGGTGGGCGGCGCGGACCAGCGCGGCGACGCCGGAGACGAAGGCGGCGGCGAAGCTGGTGCCGCTCTGGGCCGGGTCGTAGGCGTCCGGGAACGTGCCGGGAAAGGCGGTGGTGACGTTCACGCCGGGGGCCGTCACCGCGACCGGGCTGCGCTGGTCGGAGAAGGGGGCCAGGGCCCCGCCGGGCCCGGCCGCGCCGACCGCGAGCACGCCCGGGTAGGCGGCGGGATAATACGGCCCGGTGCCCTGCCGCGGGAGGTCGTTGCCCGCCGCGGCCACCACGACGACGTTGTGCTTCAGCGCGTACTCGACCGCGTGCCGCAGGTCCGGGACGTCATCCGGGGTGGCCAGCGACAAGTTGATGACATCGGCGCCGAACTGCACCGCGTCCATGATGCCCCGCGGCGTCACCGAGGTCGGGAAGGAGTCCGTGCCGCTGATCTTCACGGACAGGATCCGCGCCGCCGGGGCGACCCCGGTGAACGAGATGCCGCTGGCCGGCGCGGCGGCGATGATGCTGGCCACCGCGGTGCCGTGGCCCAGGCAGTCGGCCCCGGGCGGGATGTGCGGCTTGGTCCCGGCGACCAGGTCCGGGCCGGGGATCACCCGGTTCCCGAACTGCGGGTTCGCGTCCACGCCGCTGTCCACCACCGCGACGGTCACCCCGGCCCCCCGGGTCCGGTTCCAGACGTGCGAGAAACCGAGTTCCTGCTGCGGCCACGGCGCGATCGCCGGCGCTGCCGCCGCCCGCTGCGCCGGGCATCCCGGCAGCGGCCCCGGCAGCCCGCGCGGCCGGGCCTGAGCCGCGGGCTGGAACCCGGACAGCAGGAGCCCGGCCACGCAGGCCACGATGACTAGCCCCCCGCGTCGCACTAGCCCGCCACCTCCGCCGCCCTCGGCACCTATCCATATCTACGGCATCGGGCCGCCGCGGGCTCACGGCCGCGGCGAATTTCTTGCCGGCTCACAATGTTCCCGGCTGGTCGGCGATCGCGGGCGGGTGGTCAGAGGGCGACGTTGACGAGGATGGGCTCGGGGGTCAGGGTGACGCCGAAGGTGGCGTGGACGCCGTCGCGGATCTCGCGGGCCAGGGAGAGCAGGGCGGCGGTGCTGGCGGAACCGGCGTTGACCAGGGCCAGGGTGTGCTTGGCGGAGATCCGGGCGCCGTCGCCGGGGTTGTAGCCGCGGCTGAACCCGGCTCGCTCGATGAGCCAGGCGGCGGGCACCTTGACCTGGCCGTTCCCGGTCTCGAAACGGGGCACCCGGGTGCCGGGGCCGCACCGGGCGCGGGCGGCGGCCTCGACGGCGGTCAGCGTGGCCGGGTCGAGCACCGGGTTGAGGAAGAACGAGCCGGCGCTGCGGGTATCCGGGTCGGCGGGGTCGATCACCATGCCCTTGCGCTGCCGGAGCTCGATCACCGCGGCGCGGGCCTCGGCGCCGTCCACCTGGTCGCCGGGCACGACGCCGAGGGCGGCGGCCAGCTCGGCGTAGCGGATGGGGGCCGACCGGGCCTGCGCCGCCAGGGTGAAGGTCACGCTCAGCACGACGAACCGCTCCGACCCGCGGAACCGGCTGGTCCGGTAGCCGAAGCCGCACTCGGCGGCCGGGAGCTCGAGGACCTCGGCGGCGACCCGGTCCCAGACCCGGACCCGGGTGATCGTGTCGGCGACTTCCTGGCCGTAGGCGCCGACGTTCTGCATCGGGGTCGCGCCGGTCAGGCCGGGGATGCCGGACAGGCACTCCAGGCCGGCCAGGCCCTCGGCCACGGTGCGCGCCACCACGCCGTCCCATTCCTCGCCGGCCGCCGCGGTCAGCTCGCCCGGCCCCTCTCCCCGGTTAGCACTGCCACCCCGGCTGACGCCGCGCGTCGCGACCTGGATCACGGTGCCGTCGAAGCCCTCGTCGGCCACCACCAGGTTGCTGCCGCCGCCGAGGATCAGCACCGGCTGGCCGGCCGCGTCGGCCGACCGGACCGCGTCGATGAGCTCGTCTTCGGTTTCCGCGCGGGCGAAGGCCCGGGCCGGGCCGCCCAGCCGGACCGTGGTGAAGTCAGCCAGCCTCACCGGCATGGCCTCATGGCAGGCGGACGGTGGCGTGCGCGCGCGTCAGTACCTTCGTGTCGCCGGAGCGCGCGGTGACGTCGACCGTCACCTGGTTGCCGTCGAGCTTGCCGGTGACGACGCCGGACACCTCGACCAGGGCGCCCTTGTCGTCGTCGGGGACCACGACCGGGGCGGAGAACCGGACGCCGTACTCGGTCACCGCGGCCGGGTCGCCGGCCCACTCGGTGAGGAACCGGCCGGCCAGCGCCATCGTGAGCATGCCGTGCGCGATCACGTCCGGCAGGCCGACCGCCTTGGCGATGCGCTCGTTCCAGTGGATGACGTTGAAGTCACCCGCCGCACCGCAGTACCGGACCAGGTCGGCCCGGGTCACCTGGTACTGGCGCGGGGCGATCTCAGCGCCCTCGGCGGTACCGGAGTAGGTGGGAGTAGCCATTTGTCTCCCCCTTTACGCGCCGCGCTCGACCAGGACGGACCGGGCGGTGCAGACGTGCTCGCCGTCGGTGGTCCGCACCTCGGTGACGGTCGCCATCGTGGTCAGGCTGCGCAGCGCCTTGATCGACTCGATCGTGGTCTGCGCGACCACCACGTCGCCCGCGTGCAGCGGGCGGGCGTGGGTGAAGCTCTGCTCGCCGTGCACGACCATGGCGTAGTTCACGCCCAGGCCGGGATCGGAGATCAGCGCGGCGCTGTTCGCCGCGGTGATCACGATCGCGAAGGTCGGCGGCGCGACCACGTCCGGGTAGCCGGCCGCCTGCGCGGCGGCGCGGTCCCGGCACAGCGGGCTGACGTCGCCGATCGCGGCGGCGAACTCGGCGATCTTAACCCGGCTCACTTCGTACGGCGCGGACGGTTCGAAGGTCCGGCCCGCGTAATCCGGGTTGATGGCCACTAACGAGTCTCGCGGTGCGGCCGGTGGCAGCGGCAGTTCGGGCAGAACTTCTTCAGTTCCATCCGGTCCGGGTCGTTGCGCCGGTTCTTCCTGGTGATGTAGTTGCGGTGCTTGCATTCCTGGCAAGCCAGCGTGATCTTCGGCCGGACATCGGTGGCAGCCACGGTGCAGCGCCTTTCTCAATCATCTGATGGCATCGTCAACAAGGGATCCCGGGTAATGGTAGCGGAGGCCGGACTTGAACCGGCGACACAGCGATTATGAGCCGCTTGCTCTGCCTGACTGAGCTACTCCGCCACGGCTAACGCAGCAAGATTACCCCATGTTCCGAGCCACGACTTACCCCTGGCAAGATCGTGAAGGTGAGCATACTTGGCACCAGGGTCGTGCGAACCGAGGATCCCCGCTTCCTGACCAGAGGCGGGATCTACACCACCGACGTCGAGGACGAGCAGCTGGCGGGCGCCTGCCACGTGCACTTCGTCCGGTCCGCGGTGGCGCACGCGCGCATCGCCTCCATCGACATCAGCGCGGCGCTCGAGTCGCCCGGCGTGATCGCCGTCTACACCGGAGCCGACCTGGCCGGCCTGCCGGTGCCGCCGCCGCCGATGCCGGGCATGATCAACGGGCACATGGGCCAGCCGCCGCTGGCCCGGGACGTGGTCCGGTTCGTCGGCGAGCCGGTGGCCGTCGTCATCACCGAGGGCCGCTACCAGGGCGAGGACGCCGCCGACCTGGTCGACGTGGACTACGAGGTGCTGCCGCCGGTGGTCGCCATGACCGATGCCGCCGGCCGCGAGGCGCCGGTGCTGTTCCCGGCGGCGGGCACCAACGTGGCCGCCACCATGGGCGACGCCGCGGCCCTGGCGGCCGGCCTGTTCGACGGCTGCGAGGTGGTCGTCTCCCGCACGATCGTCAACCAGCGGGTCGCGCCCGCGCCGATGGAGGTGCGGGCCGCCGCCGCGGCCTGGGGCGCGGACGGCCGGTGCACCGCCTGGATCCCGAACCAGGGCGCGCAGGGCACCCAGGGGGCGCTGGCCGCCATGCTCGGCCTCGACCTGGCCCGGCTGCGGATCATCACCCCCGACGTGGGCGGCGCGTTCGGGGCCAAGTTCGGCGCCGACCCGGAGCACGCGGTCGTCTGCTGGGTCGCCAGGCAGCTGGGCCGGCCCGCGCGCTGGACCGAGACGCGCAACGAGAACCTGGTCGGCATGACGCACGGCCGGGCGCAGATCCAGAAGATCACCATCGGCGGCAGCCGGGACGGCACGGTCGCCGCCTACCGGATCGAGATCCTGCAGGACTCCGGGGCCTACCCGCGGTTCGGCGCGTTCCTGCCGGCGCTGACCATCTTGATGGCCCCCGGGCCGTACGCCATCCCCAAGGCCGAGGCCATCGCCACCTCGGTGGTGACGAACACCACCCCGGTCGGCGCCTACCGCGGCGCCGGCCGCCCGGAGGCCACGGCGGCGATCGAGCGGGCCATGGACCTGTTCGCGGCCGAAGCCGGCCTGGACCCGGCCGACGTCCGCCGCAAGAACCTGCTGCCCCCCTTCACCGAGCCGCACACCACCGCGTTCGGCGCCGTGTACGACAGCGGCGACTACGCCGTCGCACTGGACAAGGCGCTGGCCGCGGCCGGCTACGCGGACCTGCGGGCCGAGCAGGCCAAGCGGCGCGCCGACGGCGACCCGGTCCAGCTCGGCATCGGCGTGTCCTGCTACGTGGAGATCACCGGGGCGGGCGCCGAGTCGGGCAACCCCAACGAGAACGCCACCGTCGAGGTCCATCCCGACGGCAGCGCCACCATCTTGACCGGGACCTCCCCGCACGGCCAGGGACACGAGACGGTGTGGGCCATGCTGGCCAGCGCCGAGCTCGGCATCCCGATGGACAAGATCACCCTGAAGTGGGGCGACACCGACCTGATCCCGCAGGGCGGCGGCACCGGCGGCTCGCGCAGCCTGCAGCAGGGCGGCGCGGCCGTCCAGCAGGCCTCCCGCGAGCTGCTCGACGTGGCCCGGCAGCGGGCGGCCGGCGAGCTCGAGGCCAACCCGGACGACCTGGTCTTCGACGCCTCGCGCAGCGTGTTCTCGGTAGCCGGCGACCCGGACGTCGCGGTGCCGCTGGCCCGGCTGGCGGAACCCGAGCGCCTGCTGGTCCGGACGGTGTTCACCGCGCCCGGCGCCACCTTCCCGTTCGGGACGCACGTGGCCGTGGCCGAGGTGGACACCGAGACCGGCAAGGCGGTGCTGCGCCGGGTCATCACCGTCGACGACGCCGGCACCGTGATGAACCCGCTGCTGGCCGAGGGCCAGCGGCACGGCGGCATCGCCCAGGGAGTGGCCCAGGCGCTGCTCGAAGAGGTCGTCTACGACGCCGACGGCAACCCGCTGACCTCGAGCTTCGCCGACTACGCGATCGTGACGGCGGCCGACGTGCCGGCCTACGAGCTGGCCGGGATGGAGACGCCGACGACCTACAACCCGCTCGGGGCCAAGGGCATCGGGGAGGCCGGCACGATCGGCTCCACCCCGGCCGTGCAGAGCGCCATCGTCGACGCGGTGGCGCACCTCGGCGTCCGGCACATCGACATGCCCGCGTCGCCGCAGCGGGTCTGGGAGGCCCTGCGAGCCGCGGCAGCCGGCTTATACCGGCATTTTTCGCTTTAGCGCACGGACCGCATCCGGCTTGTCCATCATGTGACAGGTGGACGACACGCTGGTGCGGGCGCAGCGGGGTGACGCGGAGGCGTTCCGGCTGCTCTACCGCGACCTCCAGCCCCGCCTGCTCCGCTACCTGCACGTGCTGGCCGGGCAGGACGCCGAGGACATCGCCTCCGAGACCTGGCTGCAGGTCACCCGCGACCTCAGCGGATTCACCGGCAGCTACGACGGCTTCCGCGGCTGGGTCGCCACCATCGCCCGCCACCGCGTCCTGGACCACCGGCGCCGCACCAGCCGTAAACCCGCACTGCCGGTCCCGGCCGAAGACCTCGCTAGCTGGCCCGCCACCGGCCAGACGGCCGACACCGCGGCCCGCGCCCTGGACGCCGTCGCGACGGAAAACGCCGTCGCCCTGATCGCCACCCTGCCGCCCGACCAGGCCGAAGCCGTCCTGCTGCGCGCCGTCCTCGGCCTCGATGCCAGCACCGCCGCGAACGTCCTCGGCAAGCGGCCCGGCGCCGTCCGCACCGCCGCCAGCCGCGGGCTCCGCACCCTGCACAGAAAACTCGACCAGGCCAGCACGGAGCCGCCCATAACCAGTGCCCATTCCCGGCCAGTGACACAAACGAGGGACTTGGCGCTGAAGGACGTGAGATGAACACACGCCATTACCGCAGGATCAGCCGGAAGGCCGCCGATCAGCTTCTCGACGGCGCGGCCGGGCCGGACCAGGGCTCCCCCACGGGCCTGATGGGGTCCGGGCCGCTCATCAGCGTGCTCGCGGCCGCGTCGGCGCCGGGCCGCGAGGACGAGCTGGCCGGCGAGCAGATGGCGGTGACCGCGTTCGAAGCGAACCATCTCGCATCCGTCGCAGATTCCCGGAGTGAGCAGATGATAAAGTCCCCGATCGCCAAGATCCTCACCGTCAAGGTCATCGCCGCGGCGCTGGCCGTCAGTGCCGGCGGAGGCGTCGCGCTGGCCGCCAGCACCGGCACCTTCTCGGGCTCGTCCCCCGCGCCCAGCCAGACGAGCACCGCTTCCCCCGTCGCCTCGGTGCCGGGCCTGACCGTGACCGCAACGCCGTCCGATTCCGGCTCCGCGTCCCCCTCGGCGCCGGCGTCCAGCGTCCCCGGGGGTACGGGGGCGGTCGCCCCGCAGGCCTCACCGTCCGCCTCGGCGGACTCCTCGTCGCCGGCCAGCATCCCGCAGACCGCGGCCGGGCTGTGCCGGGCCCTGGTGGGGGACGTAACCAGCACCACCGGGTCGCTGACCAAGACGGCGCAGGAGCAGGCGCTGGCCAGTAGCACGGTCTCTGGTGTGCTGAAGAGCAACAGCGAGTTCGCCGCCCTGATCAGCACGGCGCAGTCGGTGCTGAACGTGCCTGACTACTGCGCCCTGCTGCTGCAGTTGCCGGGCCTGCCCCAGCCGGCCGACCTGGTCAACCTGCCGGTGTCGCTGCTGTCCCCGCTGCTGACCCAGCTGCCGGCCGCGACGCTGGCCCAGGACCTGACCTCGCTGCCGTCGTCCACCTTGTCGGCGCTGCTGACCGAGCTGCCGGTCGCGACCGTGAGCCAGCTGCTGACCTCGCTGCCCGGGTCGGTGGTGACCCAGCTGTTCACCGCGCTGCCGCCGTCGACCGCGACCCAGCTCCTCAACGAGCTGCCGACCTCGGCCGTCTCCCAGCTGGTGGGCGAGCTGCCGCAGTCCCTGCTGTCCGGCTTGTCCGGGCTGTCCGGCACGGTGACCGGCCTGCTGCCCGGCCTGTAGCGGCCCAGCCGGTAGAAGTCCCAGCTCAGCCGCTCTCGGGCGGAACGGTGCTCCCGCCAGCACCGTTCCGCCCTAATTTTTTTGGTGATTGCAGGTGATTGCAGTGACGAAAAGTGCGCTTGTGTCGCTGAGCCAGGTATGACGATATGCCGGACAACAGAATTTGGCGGCGTCACGGGCGCGAGTGCCCGGTCCGCCGATATGACCCGGATCGACTCACCGTTCCCCGGCGGTGCTCTGCTTCCCCCGATGCCCGCCCGCCCGGGCCTCCCCGCGATGCCCGCCCGTCCGGGCTACCGCGTCCCCTCCCCCCGGCGGGCCCAGCCACCCGACTACGAACTCCTGGTCCGCGTCCGCGACGGCCTGATGAGGCTGTAGCGCGCTATGGGCCTGTGGGCGGATGGGCCAGCCAGCATGTCAGCGTCGCTCGAAGGTGAGGTGGGGCTGGAGGACGTACTGACGCGGGCGCAGCGGGGTGACGCGGAGGCGTTCCGGCTGCTCTACCGCGACCTCCAGCCCCGCCTGCTCCGCTACCTGCACGGCCTGGCCGGACCGCAGGACGCGGAGGACATCGCCTCGGAGACCTGGCTGCAGATCACCCGCGACCTGGCCGCCTTCTCCGGCAGCTACGACGGGTTCCGCGGCTGGGCCGCCACCATCGCCCGCCACCGCGCCCTGGATCACCTGCGCCGCGGCCAGCGCCGGGTGCCCGCCATCGCCATCCCCGCCGAAGACCTCGCCGCCTGGGCCGCGACCGGCGAGACGGCCGACACGGCCGGCCGCGCCCTGGACGCCGTCGCGACGGAAAACGCCGTCGCCCTGATCGCCACCCTGCCGCCCGACCAGGCCGAAGCCGTCCTGCTGCGCGCCGTCCTCGGCCTCGACGCCAGCACCGCCGGCCAGGTCCTCGGCAAGCGGCCCGGCGCCGTCCGCACCGCCGCCAGCCGCGGACTCCGCACCCTGCACAAGCGGCTGGAGGACGCGGAACCGGGGCTCACAGGTGATAGGCGTACTCGCGAAATTCCCAGTCGGTGACGTAGCGCTCGAAGCGCTCGATCTCGTTGCGCTTGTAGGCCAGGAACGAGGAGACGAAGTAGCCGCCGAGGACGTCGGTGAGCTCGCTGTCGGCCTCCAGCGCGTCGAGCGCGTCGCCCAGGCGCATCGGCAGCGGCTGCGACCGTTCCGGGTCGTAGCCGTATCCCTCGAGCTTGTCCGGCGGCTCGGTCTTGTCCGCGATGCCCAGGCCGACGGCCGCGCCGACGGCGGCCATGGCCAGGTAGGGGTTGGCGGTGGCGTCACCGAGGCGCAATTCCATCCGGGCGCCGGGGCCGCGGTCCGGCGGCACCCGCACCATCGCGCTGCGGTTGTCCAGGCCCCAGTCGATCAGCCAGGGCGCCAGCGTGTCGGGGCCGAACCGCTTGTAGGAGTTGACGGTGGGGTTGAGCAGCGCGCTCAGCGCCCGCGCGTGGGCCAGCACCCCGCCGATGGCGTGCCGGCCGACGGCGGACAGCCCGTCCGGGCCGCCCGGGTCGCCGAACACGTTCCGCCCCGACTCGTCGTTGACCGAGACGTGCACGTGGAAGCCGGAGCCGCCCTCGTCGTTGAACGGCTTGGCCATGAAGGTGGCCAGCAGGCCGCGCTGGCGGGCGATCTCCTGCACCGCGGACTTGAGCCGGAACGACCGGTCGGCCGCGTCGACCAGGTCCGAGTGGCCGAGGTTGATCTCGAACTGGCCGGGTGAGAACTCGTGGTTGGCCGCCGTCACCTGCAGCCCGGCGTCCCGCAGCTGCCTGAGCATGGGCAGCAGCAGGCCCTGCGGGTCGCCCTTGCGGCCGACCACGTAGACGTTGCCGGGGTCGTCGGCGTAGCGCCGCCACTGGCCGTCCGGCGCCTGCTCGCACAGGAAGAACTCGAGCTCGGGCCCGCACGCCAGCGCGTAGCCGAGGCCGGCGATCCGGTCCGCCACCCGCCGGGCGACGGCCCGCGGTGCCTCCGGCGCGGGCTGGCCGTCCGGGGTGCAGGCCTCGCCGATGCACCAGGCCGCGTTCGGCTCCCAGGGCAGCGGGGTCAGCGAGGACAGGTCGGGGAAGACGTGGATGTCGGGCAGCCCCGCATCCAGGCCGCCCTCGACCGGGACCACGTCGCCCATCGGGGAGGTGTGGTAGACCGCGCGGCAGAAGGCCAGGCCGTGCTCCATCGCGCTGGGCAGCACCTCGAGCAGCACATCGCGGCCGCGGTCCACGCCGATCAGGTCGGGATAGGACACCCGGACCACATCGACACCCTCGGCCCGCAGCCGTTCGCAGGCCTCGGAAACCCCATGATTGGAGGGTGGGTGCGCCACGCGCGACATGCTAGCATCGCAAGTCGTATGGACACAAACGATCCGGGCGGGGGCGGCGTGGCTGAGGTCTTCGGGAGGCGGCGTGGCTGAGGTTTCCGGGTTCTTCTACCCGCGGACGGCCACCGGCCGGTCCTCGCTGCTGCCCCCGCCGCCGTGGCACTACTCGGGCGACCTGCTCACCGTCGAGTACCGGACCGATCCCGAACGGGTGGCCGAGCTGCTCCCGGCCCCGCTCAGCCCGGCCGCGGAGGACCCGGGCGCGGTCGCGCTGATCTGGGCCGACTGGCAGTCCTGCGGCGACGACGGCACCGAGCTCCTGGACCCGGTCCGGGCCCAGTACCGGGAGTGCTTCGCCGTGGTCCGGTGCACGTTCGCGGGCCAGGTCTACTCGCGCTGCGTCTACATCTGGGTCGACGCCGACTTCGCCCTGGCCCGCGGACTGCACCAGGGCTACCCGAAGAAGCTCGGGTCGATCCACCAGACGCGAGCCCACCCGTTCGGTCGGGCTGCCCCGAGGATCGGCCCGGGCGGCACGTTCGCCGGGACCCTGGCCGCCGCGGACCGGCGGCTGGCCCAGGCGGTGGTGACGCTGCGCGAGCAGGCCCCGGCGGCCGGGTTCGTCAACGGCCACCCGATGGCGCACCACCGGTGGGTGCCGTCGATCGAGAAGGGCGCCCCCGATGCCCTGGACGAGCTGGTCCGCTCGGGCAGCGCCCGCGTCGAGGCCGGGCCGGCCTGGCGCGGCGACGCCGCCCTCGAGCTGTTCCCCGCGCCGACCGAGGAGCTGGACCGGCTCGAGGTCCGCGAGATCATCGGCGGCTACTACCAGCAGGTCGGCGTCACCTGGGACGGCGGGAAGGTGCTGGCCGGTCAAGGATCAATCGAACCTAACGAGCGGGGTGCACGCGGGTGACCACTGCGAGCGTCGCCGGGGTGGACGTGGACATCCGGCACTGGATCGGCGGGCGGCGGGTGCCCGCGCCCTCGCCCGGCGAGGGCGGGACCTTCACCGACGTCTCCCCCATCGACGAGAAGCCGCTGGCCGAGGTGGCCCGGGGCGGCGCGGCCGAGGTGACGGCGGCCGTCCAGGCCGCCCACGGCGCCTTCCCGGGCTGGTCGGCCACCCCGGCCCCGGACCGGGCGGCGGTGCTGCACGCGATCGCGGACGGCATCGAGGCGCGGGCGGCCGAGCTGGCCGCGGTCGAGACGGCGGACAACGGGGCGCTGCTGCGCTCGCACGTGAACAGCGTGATGCCGCGGGCCGCGCACAACTTCCGGTTCTTCGCCGACTGGCTGGGCGAGCTGGACGGCGGCGACCTGGAGATCCGCGGGCACCGCGAGCGGGTGTCCTGGGCCCCGTCCGGGGTGACCGCGGTGATCACCCCCTGGAACGCGCCGCTCATGCTGGCCACCTGGCGGATCGCGCCCGCGCTGGCGGCCGGCAACACGGTCGTGGCCAAGCCGCCGGAGTGGGCGCCGCTCACCGCCAGCCTGCTGGCCGACATCACCGCCGCCGCCGGGCTGCCCGACGGGGTGTTCAACGTGGTGCAGGGGCTGGGCGAGGAGGCCGGGGCGCCGCTGGCCGCGCACCCCGACCTGGCCCGGGTCTGCTTCACCGGCTCGGTGCCGACCGGCCGCCTGGTCGCGGCGGCGGCCGGCGGCCAGCTGACCCCGGCCTCGCTCGAGCTCGGCGGCAAGTCCCCGTTCGTGGTGTTCGCCGACGCCGACCTGGACCTGGCGGTCCGGCACGCCGTCGGCCAGTACGACAACGCCGGGCAGGTGTGCCTGGCCGGCTCCCGGCTGCTGGTCCAGCAGGAGATCGCCGACGAGTTCCTGGGCCGGTTCCTGGCGCAGGCCGCCCAGCTGCGCCAGGGCGACCCGCGCGAGGACAGCACCGACATCGGGCCGAACATCACCCGCGAGCACCTGGCGCGGGTGGACGGCTTCGTCCGCCGCGCGGTCGCGGCCGGCGCCCGGCCGGTGATCGGCGGCGGCCCCCACCCCGACCTCGGCGGCCTGTACTACCAGCCCACGCTGCTGACCGGGGCCGCGCCGGGGGCCGAGATCCTGACCGGCGAAGTGTTCGGGCCGGTGCTGACCCTGCAGACGTTCGCGGGCGAGGACGAGGCGGTCGCGCTGGCCAACGGCACCCGGTTCGGCCTGGCGGCGATGGTCTTCACCGGCGACCGGGACCGGGCCGAACGGGTCGCGGGCCGGCTGGTCGCCGGGACCGTCTGGGTGAACTGCTTCTTCGTCCGCGACCTGCGCGCCCCGTTCGGCGGGGCCGGCCAGTCCGGCATCGGCCGCGAGGGCGGCACCTGGAGCTTCGACTTCTACGCCGACGTGAAGAACACCGTCTACGCACCGGAGGGCTGGACCCGTGACTGAAGCCAGCAGCGTGGGTGACATAGCCGGAGCCGGGCTCCTCGCGCACGTGCCGACGATCATGCTGCCCCGGACCGATCGCCTCGAGCTCAACGAGGGCAAGGAGATCAGCCTGGTCCCCGGCCTGGAGGCGCTGCGCCGCGAGGTCTTCGAGGCGCTCGACTACGACACCGTCGTCGTGCTCGACTCGCACTGGCACACCACGGTGGAGTTCGTGGTGGCCGCCCAGCCGGTCCGGGCCGGGCTGTTCACCTCCGACGAGCTGCCGCGAGGGATGTGCCGGATCCCGTACGACTGGCGCGGCGACCCCGAACTGGCGCACGCGATGGCCGCGCAGGCCGGCGCGCACGGGACGTGGATCACCGCCATCGACGACCCCTGGCTGCCGGTGCACTACGCGACCGTCAACCTGTGGAGCTACCTGGGCCGCGGCCTGGACAAGCGGTGGATCTCGGTCAGCACCGCGCAGACCGGCGAGGTCGAGGACTTCCTGCGGGCCGGCCGCGCGCTGGGCGCGGCCATCGCGGCGTCAGGGCGAAGCGTGCTGCTGATCGCGTCCGGCGCCATGTCGCACACCTTCTGGTCGCTGCGCGAGCTGCGGGCGCACGAGGCCAGCGACCCGGCCCACATCAGGACCGCGGCCGCCCGCGCGGCCGACTTCGAGCGGATCGGCTGGCTGCAGGCCGGCGACCACGCCCGGGTGATCGAGACCATGCCGGAATTCCTGAAGTACCGGCCGGAGGCTAGATTCGGTCCGTACCTGATGATGATCGCGGCCCTGGGCGAGGGGGCGGTGACCGCGCCGGGCCGGGCGTGCAGCGAGTACGAGAACTCGGTCGGCACCGGGCAGATCCACCTGTGGTTCGACCGGCCAGCGGAGGGCTGGACGCAGACTCGATGAGGACGGGGGCCCGATGACCGAATACCGCCGGATCCTGCTCGACGGGGCCAGCGTCGAGGTGACCCGGGACGGGGACGAGCTGGTGGCCGGGGACGGCCGCCGGGTGGCGGCCGGCGAAGCGGTGCACCTGCCGCCGTGCACGCCGACCAAGATCGTGGCGGTGCACCTGAACCACCGCAGCCGGGTCGAGGAGTTCGGCGCCCGGCTGCCCGCCGCGCCCACCTACTTCCACAAGCCGGTCTCGGCGCTGGCCGGCCACGGCGGCGCGGTGCTCCGGCCGGCCGGGTGCCGGTACCTGAACTACGAGGGCGAGGTCGCCGTCGTGATCGGCCGCGCCTGCCGGGGCGTCACCCCGGAACAGGCCGGGGAGTACATCGCGGGCTACACCATCGGGAACGACTTCGGCCTGCACGATTTCCGTGACACCGACGCCGGGTCGATGCTGCGGGTCAAGGGCTCGGACACGATGGCGCCGCTCGGCCCCGGCCTGGTCACCGGCTGGGACTTCCGCGGCAAGGGGCTGCGCACCTACGTCAACGGCACGCTGGCGCAGGACGGCTCGACCGACGAGATGCAGTGGGACATGCACTACCTGGTCGCGGATATCGCCCGCACGATCACCTTGCTGCCCGGGGACGTGCTGCTGTCCGGGACCCCGGCCAACTCGCGTCCGGTCCAGCCCGGCGACGTGGTGGAGGTCGAGGTGGACGGGCTCGGCCGGCTGAAGAACTACATCGTGGACGGCCCGGCCGGCATCCCGGCGGGGTTCGGCGCCCAGCCCACCGCGAGCGAGGAGGTCCTGTCCACCGCGCTCGGCGGCGACTGGGAGTTCCGGGGCATCCGCCCTCCGGCCCGCAACTGAGGCAGCTGCCCTTACGATCTTCCCATGCCCCGCCGCTTCGCCACCGGAAACGCCCAGGACCTGGTCCAGGCCGAGCGTGACATCCGTACCCGCATCGGCGAGCAGGAGCTCGACTTCGCCGCGATGGCGGCGGTGTCGAACATCTACCGGGCCGCCAACGCCATCCGCAACCAGCTGGAGCAGCAGGTCCTGGCGGAGGAGGATCTGTCCTGGGCCGCGTTCACCGTGCTGTTCGTGCTGTGGATCTGGGGTGACCAGCAGACCAGGCACCTGGCGGCCGAGGCCGGGGTGACCAAGGGCACGCTGACCGGGGTGCTGAAGACCCTGGAGAAGCGCGGCCTGGCCCGCCGCCGCGGCCACGAGGAAGACGGCCGCCTGGTGCTCGTCTCCCTCGAGCCCCGCGGCCAGGCCGTGATCGAGCGGCTGTTCCCGGCTTTCAACCGGGGTGAGGCCCTGGTCAGCGCCAGCCTCACCGCGAAGGAGAAGGATCAGCTGGCGTCGCTGCTCCGCAAGATCATCCGGACCGTGGAGGACGGCCTGCCGCCCGCCAGCGAGTGACCCGGGCGCCGTCTCGGCACAAGACGCCACATCCCGTAATGATCGTGACACGAGTAAGGCCGGCCCGGTCTGGCCGGAATCGCTACGCTAAGAAGAGCGACCGGCGGGGGAGGTGGGCGAGGTGGCGATGACGGACGGCAAGTACGCGGGCAGCGCGTACGGCTTCGATGCCCGGGTGGCTCACCCCGCCCGGGTCTACGACTACTGGCTGGGCGGGAAGGATAACTTCGCCGCGGACCGGGCGGCCGGCGAGGAGACCATCGCCGCCTACCCCGCCATCCGGGCCTCGGCTCGGGCCAACCGGGCCTTCCTGGCCCGCAGCGTCCGCTACCTGGCCACCGAGGCGGTCATCCGGCAGTTCCTCGACATCGGCACCGGGCTGCCCACCGCCAGCAACACGCACGAGGTGGCCCAGTCCATCGCGCCGGACAGCCGCATCGTCTACGTGGACAACGATCCCCTGGTGCTGGCGCACGCCCGCGCCCTGCTGGCCAGCAGCCCCGAGGGGGTCACCGCCTACCTCGACGCCGACCTGCGGGACGTGGATTCGATTCTCGCGCAGGCCGCGGACACCCTGGACCTGAGCCAGCCGGTCGGGGTGATGCTGCTGGCCATCCTGCACTACATCCCCGACCTGGACGAGGCCCGGCAGGTCATGGCCCGGCTGGTCAGCGCCATCCCGTCCGGCAGCTTCGTGACGATCTCGCACGCGGCCAGCGACATCTCGCCGGAGGCGATGGCCGAGATGATCAAGCGGATGAACGAGCACCTGGCCGAGGGCAACCACGTGGGGCGGACCCGGGACGTGGTCGCGAGCTTGTTCGGCGGGCTGCAGCTGCTCGAGCCGGGCGTGGTGAAGGTGACCCAGTGGCGCCCGGAATCAGATGTGGAGGCCGGCGGGCCGACCAGCTTGTGGGGCGGCGTCGCGCGTAAGCCGTAAGCCTCTTGGGTGGCTGCCTTGGGTGGCTGCCTTGGGTGGCTAGCCGCGGGGGAACTCGGCGACGCCCTGGGCGACTGCGCACGGCGCGCACAGGCCCACGTCGGCCGACGCTATCCGGCGGGTCAGCACGGCCTTGCCGTCGCAGACGCCCCGGTCGTCCGGGTGGGCGGTGGTGCACGAGCACCGGCAGGCGCGCCATTCCCCGGTGACCGCGGAGCGGGCGGCGTCGGCCGCGGCGCGGACCGCGGGCTCGAGCTTGTCCACGACGTCCGAGGTGGCCGTGGCCACCTGCTTGCGCCATTCCCCGAGCGCCGCCGCAGCGGCCTGCCAGGCCGCGTTGAACTGCTGGCGCGGGTCGTTCGGCTGACCATCCATGAAAGCCATCTTCTCATCTGGCGCTAGCCCAGGCCAGAGGGGGCTTATCGGGGGCAATTCCCGGCGACTTCGGCCGGTTGCCGCTGGCCCGGGTGTCCATCGGGGGCGGGCGTGTTCGTCGTCAGGGTGACGAACAGAAAGGGATGTGATGACGATGATGATGTACGACACGAGCCGGCAGTACGACGCGGAGCGGATCATGACCGCGGGCGAGCGGCGGCGGGCCGACGAGCAGGCCGGGCAGCTGGCGGCGGAGGCGTCGCGGCTGTGGCAGCGGTACCTCGCCCGTCCCGCCCGGGCGCTGCGGACCCGGCGGGTGCCCGGTGTCACAATCGGCGGGTGACCGAATCAGCTGTCGAATCCAACGCGGACATGCTGGCCCGGGTGCGGGCCAGCTTCGATCGCCAGGGCATGATGAGCACGCTCGGCGCCGAGGTCACCGCGGTCGAGCGGGGCAGGGTCGTGATGGCGCTGGGACACGACGAACGACTCACCCAGCAGCACGGGTTCCTGCACGCGGGCGCGGTGACCTCGGTGCTGGACAGCGCGTGCGGATACGCGGCCTTCAGCGTGATGCCGGCCGACGCCGCCGTGCTCACCGTGAGCTTCACGGTCAACCTGATGGCACCCGCGGCCGGGGAGCGGTTCACGATCACCGGTGAGGTGGTGCGGGCGGGCCGCACGCTGGTGGTCTGCCGGGGCGAGGCGTTCGCCGACGGCAGCGACCGGCCGTTCGCGGTCATGCAGGCCACCATGACCGCCGTCTACGGCCGGACCGGCATCAGCGGCTGAGGGCGGGCTGGCGGCCGGCCCTGGCCGGTCCTGGCCTTCCGGGTTGCTCCGGGCGGTCAGTGATTGCGGAGCGCGTTGACCAGCTGGGCCTTGGTCATGGTGGAGCGGCCCCTGACGCCGATCTCCCGGGCGCGCTTGATCAGGTCCTGCTTGGACCAGTCGTCGTAGGACGGGCTCTTCCCGCCCTTGCGCCCGACCTTCTTGCGCGAGCTGCCCGCCGCCGCGTTGGCGATCCGGGCCGACTTCTCCTCGCTGTTGCCCTCCCGGCGCAGCGCCTGGTAGGTCTTCTCGTCCTTGATCTGGGCTCTGGGCATGGCTGCTCTCCCTTTCCGTCAGCCTCATGGGTCAGCCCTGCCCTACCCCCTCGTCACCAGGCAAACGTCCGAGATCGGCGGGGACGAACGCGGCTACCTGCTCGTCCAGCTCGCCGGCCTGGGGTGAGCCGCGGTAGACCGGGTGGCCGAGTTCGGCCCGGATCACCGACAGCCGCTGGCTCTGCACCGCGGTGCGCTCCCCCGGCGGCAGCGCCAGCACGGGTTCCAGGGCGGCGGCCGCGGCGTCGAGCCCGCCCGCCCGCAGCCGCGTGATGGCCAGGTCGGTGTGCGCCAGCATCCGGCACCGGCGGCTGTGCTGCTCGCCCGGGCCCGGCCCGGCCGCGTACAGGACGGTCGCGCCCTCCAGCTCGGCGGCCGCCTCGCCGGCCTGCGCCTGCACCTGCGTCTGTGCCTGTGTTAGTGCCTGCGCCTGCACCTGCGTCAGGACGAAGCCGGCGTAGTAAGCCTGCGTGGCCCGGGAGAAGCCGAACTCGCCGCCGATCTCGAGCAGCTCATCGTGATGATCGCGGTCCCGGGCGTCGCGGGCGGCCGCGATCGCCTGCCGCGCGCCCGCCGGGTCACCGCGGCGGGCCCGGGCCAGCCCGGCGAGCAGGTGCAGCTGAGCCGCGTTCTGCCCGTCGGGGAGATATTCCAGGCCGCTGCGGGCCAGGTCCGCGGTCTGCTCCGGGTGCCCGTCCCAGTAGGCGGCGTAGGCCGCGCACAGCCGCAGCCGCGCCATCAGCGGCCGGTGATCGATGATGGTGGCGTAGGCCCAGCCGGCCCGGGCCAGCTCCCCGGCGGCCTGCGGGTAGCCGAGGTTGGTGGCCGCCGCGGCCATTAACGCGCTGAGGCCGCCCGCCAGCAGGTAGAGCTCGGCCGCGTCCCGCGGCCACTGGCGCCGCTCGAGTGCCTCGGCGATCCGGTTCCTGACCCGGCGCATCTCGGTGAACAGCGTGAATGGCTCGCCCGTCAGGTACTGCCCGGACAGGTGGGCCACGTCGGCGCGGAACTGCTCCAGGGTGGCCTCGCCGATGCCGCGCTGCTCGGCCCGTTCGGCGTGGTCGCTGCCTTCGTGCGCGGCCATCAGCACCTCCCGCCGGATCGCGGACGCGCCCGGGTCGGGCGCGGCCGGATCGGATGACGGGAGTTCACGGTAGGCCGGGGCGGCGGGTACCCCAGGGTTAGGGTCGACCATGCCCGGCGGCGCGGTACCGAACTGGCTGAACGGGATCCCGAACGCGCCGCAGTAGTACAGCTGATAGCGCTCGGCCGGGGTCACGGCCCCGCGTTCCCAGCGGTAGATGTTGTGGCTGATGTTGTCGGCGCTGGGCACGGACGTATCGCCCCGGGTCCTGGCGGCCTTGATGAGCTGGCGGGCCAGCTCGGTCCGGGTCCAGCCGCGGTCCTCGCGCTGCTGGCGCAGCCAGGTACCGAGTTCGGAAGACATAAGCCGAAATCGTAACGGACAGCGACCTTCTAGGTCCGCCCTGTGTCCGCTGCTGTACCGATTTGTCTAGTCTCAGGTGGCACTATGTAGCCAACGGCACGCGGTTGCGGGGTTCGCGGAGCATCCTCGGTATGGGGCTCGAGTGGCTAGAGGACAGGGTGGCTGCGTGAGGGGCGAGATGGGCCGCGACTCGTCACGACACGCCGCCATGATGGGCAATTCAGTTGCCATGAAGGCTGTTTTTCGGTACTATATTCGATAGTTCAATTCTCCCGAACGAGGGAGGTGTCATGCCCCCAGGACCGGCTCACGCGGATCCCGCCTCAGAGCCCGGTGATCCCCTTCCCGCTCCTGACTGGATGTCGGCGGCGGAGTGGGAGGCGTGGTGTGATGCCACCGCGCCGGATGACGAGCCGCCTGCCTTCGGCGATGACGAGGAACCTGACCCGGAGCCGGGGGCATGGATAGGCCAGGCGTCCGGGTTCGCGGCAGGGAACCTGCTCGACGCGCTGCCCGGAGGCATGTCGCTCGCGTTCTTCGCTGACCTCGCGGCCGGGGATGGTGACCGGTACGCCGGTGTCTCGGAAAATGAGCTCGACGGGGTGATCGCCGCGTGGAACCGGGCCGAGGCGTACGTGTGCGCCCGGAAGCACGCGGCGGTGGCGGAGTTCATCCGGCGCCGGGCCGACCCGGACGCTGCGATTGATGAGCAGTCGGGGATGCCGACGGTGTGGGATGAGTTCGCGGTGGATGAGCTGCGGATGCTCTTCGCCGAGAACCGCGGTGCGGCGGAGGACCTGATGAGCCGCTCGCATGACCTGGCGGTGAAGCTGCCGAGCACGATGGCCCTGTTCCTGGCTGGCCGGCTGCCGGAGTCGCGGGTGAAGATCATCGTGTCCGCGACCGCGCCGCTGGACCCGGCTGAGGCGCGGGCGGCGGAGGAACTGGTGCTGGGCCGGGCCGGGCGGCTGACCCCGGGCGGGCTGCGGGCCGCGGTCGCGCGGGCGGTGATGGACGTCGCGCCGGAGAAGGCCCGTAACCGGCGGGAGGCGGCGCAGAAAGACGCCCGGGTGCAGCGGTGGGCGGAGGACTCGGGGAACGCGGCGCTGATGGGCCGGGAACTGCCGCCCGCCGAAGTCCTCGCCGCCGATCAGCGGATTACCGCGTGGGCGCACGAGCTGCGCAACGCGGGGCTCGAGGGCTGCATGGACGAGCTGCGGGCCCGGGCGTACCTGGACCTGCTGCTGGGCCAGGATTCCCGGCCCCTGCCGGGCCGGGAGTCCGGGACGACGGCGGACGGTGACAGGAGCGGCGCGGACGGCCGTGGGACAGGCCACCCGAGAAGTAGCGGCGACACGGACAGCGGCCCGGGAGACCATGGGCCGGGAAGTAACGAGCCAGCCGGGCCGCGGCCGCCCGGGTCTGGTGGTCAGGGTGCCGGATTGGTCCCGGCGGGGTTCGCGGTGCGGGGCACGCTGACGGTCCCGCTGGTGACGCTGGCCCAGCTGGCGGACCGGCCCGGCGAGCTGGGCGGGATCGGGCCCATCGACCCGTGGCTCGCCCGCGACCTAGCGGACGCGGCGGCCCGGAACCCGAAGACGACGTGGTGCGCGACGGTGACCGACGAGCACGGGCATGCCGTGGCGCACGGGTGCGCCCGCCCCGCGCCCAAGGACCGCCGGAGACGGGACAAACCGGGAGGGCCTGGCGGGGCCAGGGACGGGCCGACTGGGTTCAGCTTCACCCCCGAAAGACGGGAGGGACCGCCGGGCGGATACGGGACCTGGCGGCTGCGGACGCCCGGCGACGGGCCCGACCTGATCGTCGACCTCTACCCGCTAGGGACTGAGCCCTGTGATCACCGGTTCGAGGCCAAGGGCCACGATCCCGGGGTGAAACTCCGGCACCTGGCCCAGGTCCGGCACGCCACCTGCACCAGCCCGGTCTGCCGGAGGCCCGCCGCGGGCTGCGACTTCGAGCACAACGTCCCGTACGAAGCCGGCGGCCGGACGTGCCTGTGCAACGCCGGCCCCAAGTGCCGGCATGATCACCGGCTCAAGCAGCACCCGAAGTGGACGGTGGACCAGCTTCCCGGCGGGACGTTCCGGTGGACGACTCCGTCGGGGAGGAGCTACACCACCGAACCCACTCGCTACCCGATTTAGGGGGTGGCTCCTGACGCTGCCGTTTCGCGGTCAAGCTGGAGTGTCGCCGTGGCTGGTGAGCCAGGATGGTGGGGCGGTGCCGGTGACGGCGTGCCAGGTAGTGAGGAATGCCGCCGGGTCAGCGTGGTAAGCGGTTCTGAACACCCCGTGGTCGAAGGCGGGTTCGGGACCGGCACTGGCCGGGCCGGGAGACGCTAGGTCTGGCTGGCCGGGGCCAGGGCGGCGGCGACGAGGCGGGCGGCGCGGGCCTTGGCGGCGGGTTCCTCGCGGATGGTGTCGGCCAGGAACCGGTCGGGGTCGAGGCCGATGGTCTCGAGTTCGGCGGTGCCCATCGAGTCGAGCCAGCGCTTGAGCTGGGGGCCGTCCACCTCGGGGTGGAACTGGACGGCGAAGTGGCGGCCGAGGCGGAATGCCTGCACGGCCAGGTCGTTGCGGGCCAGCACGGTGGCCCCGGCGGGCGGCAGGCAGCGGTCGCCGTGGAACTCCAGCCAGGGCCCGGCCGGGACCGCGTCCTGATCATCCGAGGAGACGGTGAACCAGCCGATCTCCTTGCCCCCCATCGCTTCGACCCGGCCGCCGAGCGCGGCGCAGATGAGCTGGGCGCCGAAGCAGATGCCGAACACCGGCAGGCCGGCCTGGTCGGCTGCGCGCAGCCAGTCCAGTTCGGCGGCAATCCAGGGGTCGGCGTCGTTGACCGAGCTGACCGAGCCCATCACCACGATGTGATCGAAGCCGTCGAACGCGGGCAGCACGCCCTCGTCCGGGAACAGGTGCATGGTGATCTCGGCCCCGCGCGCCTCGAACGCGTCGGAGATGAAGCCGGCCGTGTCCACGTCGTGGTGCCTGATGACGAGCACTCGCATCGGTCAGCCTCCCTGTGCTATTACTCAGTGCCGTTGCGGCCCAGTTCGTTTGGTGCCAAACTATTGAATATGCCCGGTACGGTCAATCTCACTGATCTTGACATGTGGGCTCGCGCGGTGCCATACGGCGAGTTCGAGCGGCTGCGCCGGGAGGCGCCGGTGGCCTGGTCCCCGGACGAGGGATCGGGGTTCTGGTCGGTGACCAGGTACGCCGACATCGTCGCGGCGAGCCGGGACGTGACCACGTTCTCCTCTTCGCGCGGGGTGTCCTTCGAGGAGCCGACCGACGAGGACATGGCCGCCCGGCGCACCATCATCGACACCGACCCGCCCGAGCACACCAAGCTGCGCAAGATCGTGGCCAGCACGTTCTCGCAGCGGGCGGTCGCGGTCTACGAGCACTTCATCACCGGGCTGACCGAGCAGGTGCTGGACCGGATGCCGGCCCCCGGCGCGGCCTTCGACTTCGTCGACACGGTCGCCAAGGAGGTGCCGATCCGGGTGCTCGCCCAGGTCATGGGCCTGCCGGACGGCGACCTGGACCTCTTCATCGACCTCGGCGACCGGCTGATCGCCAACACCGACCCGGAGATCACCGACGTGGTCTGGGGCCGGGACGACACCGATGCCTACCGCCGGTTCCCGTTCCGCAGCCCGTACGGCAAGCGGCTGTGGGACCTGGGCCGCGAGGTGGTCGAGGACAAGCTCCGCTCCCCCGGCGGCGACGACCTGCTGTCCAAGCTGCTGCGGGCCGAGGTCGACGGCGACCGGCTCAGCGAGACCGACCTGGACAACTTCTTCTCGATCCTGGTGGTGGCGGGCAACGAGACCACCCGGATCGCCATCGCTCACGCGGTGCTGGCCTTCGCTCAGCAGCCGGAGCAGTGGGAGCGGCTGCGGGCCGACCCGGGCCTGCTCGACGCGGCCACCGACGAGGTGATGCGGTGGAGCTGCCCCACCCACTTCATGCGCCGGACCGCCGCCGCCGACACCACGCTGGGCGGGGCCGGGATCCGGGCCGGCGACAAGGTGGTGCTCTGGTACGTGTCCGGGAACCGCGACGAGGCCGAGTTCGCCGACCCCGGCGTCTTCGACGTGGGCCGCACCCCGAACCGGCACCTGTCGTTCGGCCGGGGCGGCCCGCACCTGTGCCTGGGCGTGCACCTGGCCCGCCTCGAGGTCAAGGTGGTGCTGGCCGCGCTGGCGCAGCGGGCGGGCCGGTTCGAGCTGGCCGGGGAGCCGCGGCGGATCCGGTCGAACTTCACCAACGGGCTCAAGGCGCTGCCGATAAAGATCCGCTCATGACGCGGGTGAAGATCGTGCTGATCCTGACCGAGAACTGGACCATGCGGCCCGTCCCCGACGTCGCCGACCTGGTGCGGTTCGCGGTGGAGGCCGAACGGGCCGGGCTCGACGCGGTCATGGTCAGCGAGCACATCGTCCTCGGGCCGTCGTCCGCGGCGGCGGGACTCCCGGCCAACCCGCGGGACTACGCGCTGCCGGGCAACCAGGACCCGGCCACGCCCTGGCCGAGCCCGCTGGTGCTGCTCAGCGCGATCGCCGCCGCCACCACCAGGATCCGGCTGGTCGCCAGCGCGCTGATCAGCCCGCTGCGGCACCCGCTGGCCAGCGCGAAGGACCTGGCCACGCTGGACCGGCTCAGCGGCGGGCGGCTCGTCGTGCAGCCCACGGTGAGCTGGCACCGGGACGAGTACGACGCGCTCGGCGTCCCGTTCAGCCAGCGCGGCGCCATCCTGGACGAGCAGCTCGCGGTGTGGGCGAAGGCCTGGCGGGGCTCGCCGGTCCGGCATGAGGGGGAACGGTACTCGTTCGGTCATATCTGGGTGGAGCCGCAGCCTGCGCGGCCGGGTGGCCCGCTGCTGTGGTTCGGGGGCTCGAGCCTGCACCCGCGGCTGATCGCCCGCCTGGTCCGGTACGGGAGCGGGTTCAATCCGCTCGGGCCGGCCGGGGACCTGGGCCCGCTCGAGACGGCGATGAGGGCCGCCGGGCGGGACCCGGGCGAGCTGGAGTACGTGGGCGGGACCCGGGGGGAGTTTCCCGGGCCGGACGCGGTGGCCGACCTGGACCGGGCGCTGGCCTCGGTGCCGGGCCAGCTGGCCCGGGGGTTCAGCACCATCTGCGTCAAGCCGTCGCAGTTCATCGACGAGACCGCCGGGATCGGGGCATTCTGCCGGTCGCTGGCGGAGAAAACAGCAGCGTTCGCGACCCCTTGACAGCAGATCGTTTGCTTCCGTACGATCTCGCCAACCCCCAGGGAGGCAGCCATGGCGAAGCACGAGCAGGGCTACGAACGCCTCGGCGCGAAGGTCCTGTCGCTCCCCGACGTGATCGCCCAGTCGGTAGGGTTCATGGGCCCGGTCTTCTCCTCGGCCTTCGTGATCCCGCTGGTGGTCGGCGTGGTCAGCGCGTCCGGCAAGGGCGGCGGGGTCGCCTCGCCGCTGTCGGTGCTGATCGCGGCGGTCGGCGTGTTCGCCATCGGCGCGATCGTGTCGCGCTACGCCAAGGAGGTGCACGCGGCCGGGTCGCTGTACGACTACGTGACCCGCGGGCTCGGCGCGCGGACCGGGACGGCGGCCGGCTGGCTCTACTACGCCGGCGTCGTCGTGCTGATGACCGGGCTGCTGCTGCTCATGGGCGGCTACCTGGAATCGACTCTGCACGCCGAGTTCAAGGTCGACCCGCTGCCCGCCTGGGCCTG
The DNA here is from genome assembly GCA_025934635.1 of Streptosporangiaceae bacterium. The sequence continues at coordinate 25,659 of JAICWX010000065.1, forward strand.
GACGCTGCTGATCATCGCGCTGATCGGGGTGGTGCTCTACGTCGGGGTGCGGGTCTCGGTGCGCAGCCAGCTGGTGCTCGCGCTGGTCTCCATCGTGGTCGTCACGATCTTCTTCATCGTCGTCATCGTCAAGCTGGGCTCGGCCAACAGCGTCAAGCCGTTCAACCCGTCGTCGTCGGTGGACGGCTGGTCCGGGATCTTCTTCGGGGTGCTCTACGGCGTGCTGCTGTTCGTCGGGTTCGAGACCGCGGCCAACCTGGCCGAGGAGACGCCCCAGCCAAACCAGCACATCCCGGCCGCGGTGATGATCACGGCCGGCATCGCCACCGTGTTCTTCATCCTGGCCGCCTACGTCGAGGTGGCCGGGTTCCACTACAGCCTCAAGACGCTGACCGCCGCGGCCGGGGCGCCGCTGTTCGCGCTGGGCGGGCCCGCGTCGGCGGGCGGGTACGGCGGGACCTGGATCGACCGGCTGCTCGAGCTGGTGGTGTTCTTCGACATGCTGGCGGTCGCGATCGGCTGCGCCACCTCCGCCTCCCGGGGCATCTTCGCCATGGCCCGGGACCGCCGGATCCCCGGCGTGCTCGCCACCACGTCCCGGCGGCACGACTCGCCGCTGGGCGCCACCGTGTTCCTGGTCGGCGCGTCGCTGGTGACGCTGGCCCTGGACCTGTGGTGGAAGGGCCTGTTCGCGCTGCCGCAGACGCCGCACTACTTCTCGCTGTTCGCCTGGGGCTCCACCTTCGGCGGGTTCGCGCTGGTGGTGGTGTACCTGCTGATGGCGGTCGGCTCGCTGCGGAGCTTCGCGTCCTCGCCCGGTCGCGTCCGGCTGGTGATCTCGGCGGTGATCGCGATCCTGATCACCGCGGGCGCCATCTTCGGGTCGTTCTACAAGGTGACCAGCCCGACCATCTGGGCACCCTGGCTGGCGCTGGCCGTGCTGGTCATCGGATTCCTCTCCACCTTCGTGACGCGGTCCCGGCGGCCGGCCAGCAGCGAGCTCAGCGACCTGACGAATACCACCGCGTAACGGCACCAGCGTCCGGAAACGGGCCGGTAGGTCACCTTATCAATGACCATGCAGCATTTTTATTAATTTGACCGGCTTAACCGGTGGCACCGCCACATAATTACAATCCCAGTCCTTGACATCGGGTCTTCCGGGAAGAATTATTTGGTCCGATGGATTACGACGGGGACCCGGGCTGAACGTCTTTACCTGGGCCAATTCTTACTACGGGGGTTATTACTGATGCGCGCATTTTCGTTCCGCAAGCGTCTTGTCATGGCGGCGGCCGGCGCGGCCGTGCTCGGCGCCGTGCTGCCCGCGGCCGCGGCTCAGGCCGCGACGCCGGGCCGCGGGATCACTCCGGTCTTCGTGCCGACCACGGCCACGTTCGTGGACAGCGGCGTCTACCTGCACGGCCTGACCCTCATCACCGGCCAGGGCGCGGTCTTCGTCGGCGGGATCTGGGGCCCGTACGGCGACCCCACCTGCGTGGCCCCGATCAACGCGCCCGCGCCCGGCCTGCCCTGCGACGCGCTGGTGGCCAAGATCGGGATCAACGGCACGCCGTTCGTCGTCGGGAACTCGGATTACGTGCGCGGGTACGGGGAGCTTTATCTCGCGGTCAACACCACGGGCGCCATCGGCGGCTTCCACGCCACCGTCACGCGGCTGCCTTAAGCAGCAACAGGCCGTTCGCGGCGGGCACCGGCCGGTGCCCGCCGCGAACGCATGTACGGGGACCGTCGCGGCTCAGGCGGGGGTGTAGCCGGCCGCCGCGAGCAGATGGCGGAGGTCGACGACCAGCTGGGCGTCGATGTCCTTGCCCTTCGGCGGATCGAAGATCTGGCGCAGCGTGTTCCGGTGGCGGTTGTCCAGGTGGGGTGACTCCGGCGAGGATGACATCGTGCTCCCTTCCGGTCCGAGCCTACGCGGGGGCGCCGGAGGGAGTCAGGTGGCACGCGTATTCATCACGGGCTCGAGCGACGGGCTCGGGCTGCTGGCGGGACGGCTGCTGGCGGCGGAGGGGCACGCGGTCGTGCTGCACGCCCGCAGCAAGCGCCGGGCCGAGGACGCCCTGGCCGCCCTGTCCCAGTCAGCGGGGCCGCAGGCGGCGGGCGTGGTTACCGGGGACCTGGCCGGCCTGGCCGGGATGCGGCAGGTGGCGGAGCAGGCCGACGCGGCCGGGCCGTTCGACGCGGTCATCCACAACGCCGGGGTGGGCCACCGGGATCCGGCGCACCGGGTCACCACCGAAGACGGGCTCTGCCTGGTCTTCGCGGTCAACGTGCTCGCGCCGTACCTGCTGACCGCGCTGATGGAACGGCCGCGGCGGCTGATCTACCTGAGCTCGGGCCTGCATCGCGATGCGGACGCCAGCCTCGGGGACGCGCAGTGGGAGGCCGCCAACGGGACCGGCGGCTACTTCTTCCACCAGCAACCGCAGGAAACCCATCCGGCCGCCCGGGACGTCACGGTCCAGGATGAACTGCTGCGCTACTGCGCCGGGCTCGCCGGGGTGGAGCTGCCCGCGTGAGCGAGGCCGGGCGTTCGGCCGGCGGGTGGCAGCGGCACGAACCGCCTGATCTTGCTGGTCATGGGATCTCGGTCGAGCGCCCCGACCATGCGCACGCCCACCTGCGGGCGGGCCACGCCTGCCTGGCGCAGGCTCCGCTCGACGGCGGCCGTCACCGCGGCCGGGTCGAAGTCGCCGTCGATGACCGCGGCGATGTCGGCCCCGCGTTCGGTCTGCCGGATCTGGTATTCGCGGACGGCGCCGTCGTGCAGCAGCGGGGCGCCGAGCACGAACGGGTGCACGCTGGCCTCGGGATAGCGGAACACGTCATCCGTTCGGCCCTCGACGCTGGCCCGCAGGGCACCGCCCGCACTGGTCCCGGCCGGGGTGAAGCGGTCGGTCAGTTCGTAGCGGATCATCGGCTGGGTCAGGTTGTGCAGGTTGGTGATCAGCACCCGGGCCGAGGACACGCCGTCGGGGACCGGCCGGCCCTCGTCGTCGACGCACTCGGCGAGGCAGGTGTCGCTGGCGAACGTGAGCACCGTGCCGCCCGGCTCGCCGTGCCCGACCAGGCCTTCGGTGGAAACGAACATGTCCGTCACCGGCACGCCGAAGGCGTCGGTCACCGCGGCCCGTTCGGCCGGGGTGATGGCCTCCGACATCGAGATGACCGAGCGCAGGTCCAGTCGCAGCCGCCCGGCCCGCTGCTCCCGGGCCAGCTCGGGGAGCTTGGTCGCGTAGGCGAGCAGCGACGGCGGCCGCGCGGCGTTGAGCCGCGCGACGATCGCGGCGGCCGGCAGGCTGGCCGGGGCGGGCACCAGGCGGACCGGCGGGCGGGTCGCGGTCGCGGCGGCCAGCCCGGTGGAATGAACCGCGGTGCTCGCGCCGACGATCCCGATGACCAGGCCCTCCGGCGGCAGGCCGCCCGGCGCCGCCGCGGCCGCGACCATGACCCGGCGCATGACCGACGCGACGAACTCGGCGTACTCGCCGACGGTCTGCACGAACAGGCCGCGCTGCCCGGTGCTGCCGCCCGACACCAGGCCGACGTAGCCGCCCAGGAGCAGCGACGGGCCGGTGACGACCCGGGTCAGGTGCCGTTCGACGAGATCCCGGGTCAGCCGCCGGTCGGTGGCGACGGCGTCGAAGTCCGCCATCATCTCGGCCTTGGTCATCACCGGCAGCCGGGCCAGGTCGGCGAGCTCGAACCGGTCCGGGTCCACGCCGCGCAGCCGCGCGGCGTGGAACGGCGAGCGCGCGATGGCCCGGGCCAGCAGCGCCCGCAGCCGGTCCCGCTGGTACGCGGCGAGCCGGCCGGCGTCCCAGCCGAGACGCTCGATATGGCCGGGCAGGTGATGACCGATGGCACCGGATACGCGGGTCCGCATCAGCTCGAGGTCGGTGGTCATCTTCTTTCCTCCGGAACGGGCACGAGGGGGGCGGTGAGCCACTCGCCCAGGCGGCCGAAGACCGGCAGTCCCGGGCCGCCCAGGGCGTCCGGGTTGGCCAGTTGCTCCAGGGCGATGCCGACCTCGAGGGCCAGGACGAGCTCGGCCAGCTGCCGGGCCGGGAAGGCGAGGCCGTCGGTTCCGCCCGGGCTGATCACGGCGAGGATCGCCGCCACCCCGTCCACCGTCCGCGTGTGCAGGGCCGCGTACCGCCGGTTGAGCTCGGGATCCCGGGCGGCGTGCACCCGGAACTCGGTGGCCAGCAGCCGCCAGCCCGGCGCGGCGCGGTCGGCCTGCTGGGCCAGGTCGACGATAGCGGTGAAGTTCCCCGTGCCGGCCAGCCTTCCGGCCAGGTCCGCGTTCTGCGCGGCCCGCTCGGCGATCCGCTCCTCGAGCAGGGCCAGGAACATGTCGGCCTTGCTGGCGAAGCGCGAGTACACCACGCCCTTGGAGAAGCCCGCCTCGTCGGCGATCTGCTCCAGGGTGGCGGCGTAGTAGCCGCGGGCCAGGAAGACGCGGCGGGCGGCGGCCAGCAGCAGGGTGCGGTTACGGTCGTTCTGCTCGGCGCGCGACAGGCGAGGGCTCATACCAACGATATTTAAATACCGTCGGTATCAAAGTCAAGGGTTAAAGAACGGTGAGAATCTGCGGGCCGTCCTCGGTGATCGCCACCGTGTGCTCGACGTGGGCGGCGCGACTGCCGTCGCCGCTGCGGATGGTCCAGCCGTCGCGGTCGATCCGGTACATGTCCCGGCCGCCGGCCAGGAACCACGGCTCGATGGCGAGGACCAGGCCGGGGACGAGCCGGGGGCCGCGCCCGGGCGCTCCCTCGTTCGGGATGTGCGGGTCCTCGTGCATGGTCCGGCCGACACCGTGGCCGCCGAAGTCGGTGCAGATCCCGTAGCCCCCCTGGCGCCCGGTCGTGCCGATGGCGGCCGAGATATCGCTGAGCCGGGCGCCGGGGACGGCCGCGGCGATGCCGGCCCGCAGGGCGTCCTGGGTAACGTCGATCAGCTTCGCGTCGGCCGGCTTCGCCGCCCCGATCGTGAAGGAGACCGCGGCGTCGCCGGTCCAGCCGTCGAGCACGGCCCCGCTGTCCACGCTGAGCAGGTCGCCGTCGGCCAGCTTCTTCCGGCCGGGGATGCCGTGCAGGGCGGCGTCGTTCACCGAGGTGCAGATGACCGCCGGGAACGGCACCGGGGCGAACCGGGGATGGTAGTCGAGGAACGGCGAGTAGGCGCCCGCGTCGGCCAGCACGTCCCGGGCGATCGCGTCTAGTTCGGACGTCCGCGTCCCGGCCTTGGCCTGGTCCTGGACGGCGGCCAGGATCCGCGCGACCACCTGGCCGGCGGCGCGCATCGCCTGGATCTCGCCTGCTGTCTTGATCTCGACCACCCGGCCGCACCCCTATCCTCTCCCGGCTTGCGGGATAACTATACCGGTATTACTATCACGGTATGGTCCGTCCGCCCCTCACCCGCCTCGAGCACGAGCGGGGCCAGCGGCTGGGCATGCTGCTGCGCGAGGCGCGCGGGCCGCGCAGCATGGCCGATATCGCCGCCGTCTCCGGCGTTCCCGCGGAAACGCTGCGCAAGATCGAGACCGGCCGCATCGCCACCCCCGCCTTCTTCACCGTGGCCGCGCTGGCCGACGCGCTCGGCCTGTCCCTGGCCGAGATCGCCCGGGCCTGCGCCGGGTCACCGGGGAAGGCCGCGCTCAGCGCCTGAGCGCGTTCACGACATAACGTGCCTGATCGCTTACGGAGGGAATATCAGCCGTACGGCTGATGCCATCCGGCCGGGTATGGGTGCAAACTATACGTGTCCGGATTTTTGACGGGGAAATCCGGAGACGGGATCCGTTTCACGGGGGTGAAGCGACATGACGAGCTATTCCCTGGCCACCTTGGCCCGGCGAGCCGCTGACCTGGGTGATCCGTTGCCTTGCCGCAACAACACGCAGCTGTGGTTCTCGGATCAGCCGGCCGACCTCGAGCTGGCCAAGGCCTGCTGCGAGGCGTGCCCGCTGCGCCGGTCGTGCCTGGCCGGCGCGGTCGAGCGCGGCGAGCCGTGCGGCGTCTGGGGTGGTGAGATCTTCGAGAAGGGCCGGATCGTCGCGTTCAAGCGGCCGCGCGGCCACCCGGGCCGGCAGGCCCGGGCGAGCTGACGCCAGCTTCTGGCTAACACCGGCCGCAAGCTGACGCTGGCTTGACCAGGATGGTCCCGGTGCCTGTTACTAGATCACGTGACGGCGTTCGGTGGTTCGTGGATCTCGTATCACGCCCGGGTCAGCCCGGATAAGGTCGCGCTGCACGACCTGGGCAAGGGCCACCGGCTGAGCTACGCGGACCTCGACGAGCGGATCGGCTGCGTGGCCGGGATGCTGCGGCGCTCGTTCGGCGTCGGCCGGGGCGACCGGGTGGTGATGCTGTCCCGCGGCTGCTTCCGGGCCTTCGAGGTCATGTACGCGTGCGCCCGGCTCGGGGCGATCTTCGTCCCGCTCAACATCCGGCTGTCCGACGCCGAGCTCGGCCTGCTGGCCGGCGACGCCGAGCCGGCCGTCCTGGTCGGGGAGGACGCGCTGGTCACCCGGGGCATCGCGGCCGGGGTACCGGCCCTGTCCTGGGAGGACGGGTACGAGCAGGCGCTGGCGGGCGGCGCCGCCGTCGACCCGGTCCTGATCGGCGGCGACGACCCGTGGGTGATCATCTACACCTCGGGCACCACCGGGCGGCCCAAGGGGGTCGTGGTCACGCACGCCGGCTCGCAGGCCACCATGCTCGCCAGCCTGGTGAGCGGCGAGGTGACCGCCGCGTCGGTGTGCCTGACGGCGCTGCCGGTCTGGCACGTGGCCGGGCTGAACCTGTTCGCCAACCCGGTCCTGTTCGCCGGCGGCACAGTGCTGATCATGCCGTCCTACGACCCCGGGCTGGCCCTGGAGCTGCTGACCCGGCCGGACGACCCGGTCACGCACTTCTGCGGCGTCCCGGCCCACTACCAGTTCATGCAGGCGCTGCCCGGCTTCGCCGCGGCCCGGTTCCCGGACTTCCTGGCCGGGGTGGGCGGGTCCCCGGTGCCGGCCGCGCTGGTCGACTCGTGGGGCCGTCGCGGGGTGGCGCTGCGCACCATCTACGGGATCAGCGAGGCGGGCTCGACCGTGACGATGAGCCCGCCGGGGACGGTGCCCGAGCCCGGCGACGTCGGCGTGCCGATGTGGCACCTGCGCTGCCGCGTCACGGACGGCGGCCGGGTCTGCGCCCCGGGCGAGCCGGGTGAGCTGCAGATCGCCGGGGCCAGCGTCACGCCGGGATACTGGCGGCGGCCCGACGCCACGGCGCCGGCCATCGTGGACGGCTGGCTGCGTACCGGCGACGTCGCCGTGATCAGCACCGACGGTCACGTCCGCATCGTCGACCGGATCAAGGACATGTACATCAGCGGCGGCGAGAACGTGTATCCGGCCGAGGTGGAAGAGGTGCTCTACCACCACCCGGCGGTGGCCGAGGTCGCCGTCGTCGGCGTGCCGGACCAGCGCTGGGGTGAGACCGGCGCCGCCTGGGTGGTGCTGGCGGCCGGCGCCCGCCCGGCGCCGGGCGAGATCCTCACCTGGGCCCGGGACCGGCTGGCGGCGTTCAAGGTGCCGCGTGACATCCACGTCGTCGGCGCGCTCCCCCGCAACGCCACCGGCAAGGTCCTCAAGGCCAGCCTGCGCCCTGTCACCAAGGACGGGGCCGCCGAGGACGG
>JAICWX010000341.1 GCA_025934635.1 Streptosporangiaceae bacterium
ACCGACCCCGGCCCTGATCCGCTCCCGGCGAACGGCATCGATGCTCCATCAATGCCGCGATAGCACAATGCCGCCTAGCTTCAGTTGATCTTGTCTTTGCGTCACTTACGTCACCGGCGGCCCGTCGCCCAGACCGGAACCTCCCGCCAACCGGGACGTTCCCCGGGCCCGCCGGGCCGATTCCATGATCACGTGTTGTTGTAGGTCGCCGGCGGCCCCGAACAACACGTGATCATGGAGCGCGACCGCGACAAGCTAAGCGGCATTGCGCCCCGGCGGCATTGATGCTCCATCAATGTCGTTAACGCACCTCACGGACCTGCTCCGGGATGCGGCGGGCTGACGCCAGGCACACCACAAGCACCGCCCGCCACGCGGATTCGACCCTCACTGCCGAGGAGCCGCACCTATCCAGCTTCCCCGCCCTCTGGGCCCTTCGCGCGGACCTGCCCGCGGAATCGTGTGTATTTCCCCCGTCTTTTCCGGGGGATAAGTGCACACGATGACCCGGCGCCACCGTCCGACGCCCGGATTGCCTGGTTTGTCCCAGCCCAGCCCAGCCCAGCCCAGCCCAGCCCAGCCCCAGCCCCAGCCCCAGCCCCCGTACCACAGCCCGCAGCCGCCCCGCCCCGCCAGCCCAAAGCCCCAGGACCCCCAGCCCTCCAGGCCCCCCAGCCCCCATGCCCCAGGCCCCCAGGCCACCGCCCCGCCGGCCGTCCGCCCAGCACGGCGCGTTATTGTTCCCCTTATCCCTTTAGGAGACCGCCGTGTATGACTACATCATCGTCGGCGCCGGGAGCGCGGGGTGCGTGCTGGCCGCGCGCCTGTCCGCCGACCCCAGCGTCAGCGTCCTGCTGCTGGAAGCGGGGCCGCCTGACGACGCCGACGAGATCCGTGCCCCGGCCGCGCTGAACCGACTGTTCCAGACCAACTACGACTGGAACTACAACACGGTCCCGCAGCACCGCGCGGGCAGCCGCACGATCTACTGGCCGCGCGGCAAGACCCTCGGCGGCTCCAGCAGCATCAACGCGATGATCTACATCCGCGGCCACCGGCACGACTTCCACACCTGGAAGACCGAACACGGCTGTACCGGCTGGGGCTACGAAGACCTCATGCCCTACTTCAGAAGGGCCGAGGACAACTCCCGCGGCGCCAGCGCGTACCACGGCGCCGGCGGCCCGCTGGCCGTCAGCGACCCCAAGTACAAGTCAAGAGCCTGCGAAGCGTTCATCCAGGCCGCCCAGGAGCAGGGCGCCAAGGCCAACGACGACTTCAACGGCCCGCGCCAGGACGGCGTCGGCTGGTACCAGCTCACCCAGAAAAACGGCCAGCGCTGCTCGGCCGCCACCGCCTACCTGCACCCCGCCATGGAAAGAAGCAACCTCACCGTCCACACCGACGCCCTGGTCACCAAGGTAAGAATCGACAATAACCAGGCCACCGGCGTCGACTACCTGCACCACGGCGAGCCGAAGACCGAGCACGCCAACGCCGAGGTCATCCTCTCTGGCGGCGCCGTCAACAGCCCGCAGCTGCTGATGCTGTCCGGCGTCGGCCCGGCCGAGCACCTGATCGAGATGGGCATCGACGTGGTCGCGGACAGCCGCGGCGTCGGCCAGAACCTCAGCGACCACCCGGTGCTGCCGGTCATCTGGTCGACGCCCAAGGTCCGCGGCCTCTGGGAAAAGGCAGATACCAAGAACCTGCTGCGCTGGCAGCTGACCCACCGCGGCCCGCTGGCCAGCAACATCGCCGAGTCGGGCGGCTTCGCCCACTCCGAGCCCGGGCTGCCCGCGCCGGACCTGCAGCTGCACGTGCTGCCGGCGCCGTACACCAACCAGGGCCTCGACGATCCGGCCCAGCGGGCCATGACGGTCCTGGTCGGCCTGGTCGACGTGGCCAGCCGGGGCCGGATCAAGCTGCGCAGCGCCGATCCCCGGCACCGCCCGGCCATCGACCCCGGCTACCTGTCGGACGAACGGGACAGCCGCGCGCTGGCGGCCGGGCTGAAGATGGCCCGGGAGTTCGTCACGGCCAAGCCGATGGCCGAGATCTGCGCCGGCGAGCTGGCCCCGGGCCCGCACGTCCGCTCCGACGCCGAGCTCCTGCAGTACGTGCGGAACAGCGTGGTGACCATCTACCACCCGGTCGGCACCTGCTCGATGGGCGGCGAGTCCCGGTGGAACACCGTCGTCGACCCGGAACTGAAGGTCCGTGGCGTCCAAGGGCTCCGGGTGGTCGACGCCTCGGTGATGCCGGTCGTACCCCGTGGGAACACCAACGCCCCCACGATCGCGATCGCCGAGCGGGCCGCTGACCTCATCGCTGGCCGCGCCCCGCTGGCCGCGTCCGACCCCGCCGACCCCATCGACGCCATGGTCACCGCCGTCAGCTAACCCCAGCCAGCTAGCCCCAGCCAGCTAAGCGCCGCCAGCGGTCACCACCATGTCGGTGACGAAGCCCGCGGCTAGCCCCAGCAGGACACCCCAGTAGATGAGCTCCTTCCGGCCGTTCTTGTGCGCCACCCCGAGCAGCTGGATGACGACGTAGAGAATGGACCCGGCGGCCAGGGTCAGGAAGATCACGCTCATCGCATCGCTGGTGAACTGGCTTCCCACCGCGGTACCCACGAACGTGGGACCGCCGCCGATCAGCCCCATGAGCAGGAGGAATCCCCAGGAGGGGCGGTCGCCCTCGGCGGCCAGCGGTGCCACGATGCCGAACCCCTCGGTCCCGTTGTGCAGCGCGAACCCGATGACCAAGATGGTGGCCAGGCCGATGTCCCCGGCGGCGGCGCTGCCGCCGATGGCCAGCCCCTCGCCGAAGTTGTGCAGCCCGATGCCGATGGCGATCAGCAGGGACAGCCGGCGGGCCGTGGACCAGGCGGCGATCCCCCGGGCCGGGGACACCGCCGAAGCGGTCAGTTCTTCCGGCGCCATCGTCCCCGGCCCGAATTTCCGCGGCGGCGCGCCCGGCGCGCCCGGCGCCCTCGAGGCGCCCGAGGCGACCGCCCGGGCCTTCGAGCCGAGCCAGCCCTCGTACAGCACCAGGCTGCCCAGGCCGACGGTGATGCCGAGGAAGAACAGCGCCGCGTACCCGGCCACCGGGCCGACCCCGCCGCTTCCGTCGTGCAGTTTGCCCAGGGCGTTGTCCACCGGTTCGAAGGCGTGCACCAGGACGTCCCAGACGAGGAAGATCAGGATGCCGATAGCCAGGGCGTTGAGGAACTGACGGGTTCCCGGCTTGACCGAGCGCACGCGGCCAAGCGGCAGCCCGATCAGGATGGTCACCCCGGCGATGAAGCCGAGTAGCAGAATCTTGGGTTCGCTCATGGAGTGTCCGTAGGTCCGCAGGGTCAGGGGTCTTTCGCCGTCAAAAATTTAGGCTAGCCTAACCTAAACTCGCGGCGCCAGACCCAAAACCAGACGCGTAAGAAAGCAGAAACCCAGATCCGAACCCTGATAACCGAGACCGCCGCGGCCGGTAGAGACGCCCGTGCAGCAGCGTAATCAGCGTGACGATCCGCCGCATCTCCTTCTCGGTCCGCCCGAACGACGTCAGGTTAAGCGGCGGCTTCATCCGCTGCCTGGTAATGGCCTTAGCCCGGCAGAACTCCCGCAGCCCGTCGGCCCCGTGGATCCGCCCGAACCCCGACTCGCCCGTCCCGCCGAACGGCAGCGCCGGCACGATCGCGAACCCCACCACCGAGTTCACCGAGGTCATCCCGGTCCGCAGCGACCGCGCCGCCGCCATGGCGGCCGAACGATCCCGGGAAAACACGGCCGACCCCAGCCCGTACCGCCCCGCGTTGGCGAACGACACCGCCTCGCCCAGGTTCGCCACCGGTGTCACCGTCACCGTCGGACCGAACGTCTCCTCCGTCACCGCCGCCGAATGCTCCGGCACATCGGTCAGCACCACCGGCCGCACATAGGGCGCCGCCACTGCCTCCGGACCCCCGACCGCGGGACGACCGCCCCGGGCCAGCGCGTCCGCCACGTGCTTGGCCACCGTCTCCGGCTGCGACGGCAGCGTCATCGGCCCGTACGAGGCCTCCCCGTCGAACCCCGGCCGCAGGTCGGCGACCTTCAAAGTCAGCCGTTCCATGAACGAGTGGTACACCGAGTCGGCCACGTAGACACGCTCGATCCCGATGCAGGTCTGCCCGGCGTTGGACATCGCCCCCCAGGCCGTCGCGTCGGCGGCCGCCTCGAGATCGGCGTCGGCCGCCACCAGCAGGGCATCCTTGCCGCCGCACTCGGCCAGCACCGGGGTGAGGGTGTCGGCCGCCGCCGCCATCACCTTGCGCGCGGTGGCGGCCGAACCGGTGAAGGCGATCTTGGCCACGCCGCTGCGGGCCAGGCACTCCCCGGTCGAGCCGCCCCCGGTGATCAGCTGCAGCACCGGCTTGACATCCCCGAACACCTCCAGGGCGGAGGCGAACGACCGGACCAGCCAGGCCCCGGTCGCCGGGGTCAGCTCGGACGGCTTGAACACGACCGCGTTCCCGGCCGCGAGCGCGTAGGCGATCGACCCGACCGGGGTGAAGACCGGGTAGTTCCACGGCCCGATCACGCCGATCACGCCGAGCGGCTGGTACTCCACCGTGGCGGCCTGATTCAAAGCCGCGAGCCCCGGATGCACCCGGCGCGGCCGCAGCGTCCGGCGGGCGTGTTTAGCGGCCCAGTCGATGTGCACGATGGCCAGGATGATCTCCAGCCGGGCGTCGTCCAGCGGCTTGCCGGTCTCCTCGTGCACCAGCTGCGCCAGCCGGCCCAGATACCGGGTCATGTGCGACTTCCAGGCCAGCAGCCGCAGCCGCCGCCCGGCCCAGTCGAGCCCCGCCCACCACGCCGCGGCCTGGTGGGCCTGGTCCACGGCGGCCTCTACCTCACGGCGCCCGTGTACGGGGAAGGTGGCCAGCACTTCCCCGGTCGCCGGATTGACTGTCTCAAGCATCGCCTGACCAGTAAAGCACTGGCGCTGGCGACATAGCTACGCTGGGGTTCGTGCCGTCCCGTCCCTACGTCCTGCTGTCCTGCGCCACGTCGGCCGACGGCTACCTGGACGACGCCAGCCCGCAGCGGCTGATCCTGTCCGGCCCCGCCGACCTGGACCGGGTCGACGAGGTAAGGGCGGGCTCCGACGCGATCATGGTCGGCGCCGGCACGGTCCGCACCGACAACCCGCGGCTGCTGATCAGGGACCCGCGCCGCAGCGCCCGCCGGACCGCCCGCGGCCTGCCCGCGCACCCCATCCGGGTCACCCTCACCGCCACCGGCGACCTCGATCCGGCCGCCCGTTTCTTCGCTCCCGGCGCGCCGCGCCTGGTCTACTGCGCCACCCCCGCCCTCGCCCCCGCCCGCGCCCGGCTCAAAGAACAGGGCGCCGTGCTCATCGACGCCGGCGATCCGCTCTCCCTCCCGTTCATCCTGGAAGATCTTTCGACCGAACGGGGTATCCGCCGCCTCATGGTAGAAGGAGGAGCCCGGCTAATCGGAACCCTCCTGACCCAGGGCCTCGCCGACGAGCTGACGCTGGCCGTCGCCCCCTTCTTCGTCGCCGACCCCGCCGCCCCTCGGCTCAACCTCCCGAGACCCCTCCCCGCTGCACCGATGACCCTGGCGGAAACTCACCGCGTCGGCGAGATCGCCGTGCAGCGCTATCTGCTCGGTCCCGGCGGCCCCGATCAGCGGTTCCTGCGCTGGGCGGTCGAGCTGGCCCGGCTGTGCCCGCCGTCGGACTCGGCGTTCTCGGTCGGCGCGGTGATCGTGGCTGAGGACGGCGAGGTGCTGGCCACCGGGTTCTCCCGCGAGCAGCAGGATCAGGACCACGCCGAGGAGGTCGCGCTCCGTAAGCTGGCACGGGGGAAGCCCGGACCCGACCCGAGGCTGCGGCACGCCACTATCTACACCTCGCTGGTGCCCTGCGGCGCGCGGGCCTCGCGCCCGCTGACCTGCGTGCAGCACATCGTCAAGGCGGGCCTGCCGCGGGTCGTCTTCGCCTGGCGCGAGCCCCGGTTGTTCACCGAGGGCGAGGGCGCCGAGCAGCTCCGTGCGGCCGGCGTTGCCGTCACCGAGATCCCCGAACTAGCCAGCCGTGCCCGCGCCGTGAACTCCCATCTCGTCGGCTCCGGCGCGTGACTCTGCTATCCCGCTCGCCTCCGGGGCGCTCTCAGCTCCCGTCTTCCCTCGTCGCTCGTCGCAAGCTCCTCGCTCCTCAGTCCAGACGGGAGCGCGCCCCTTCGGCTCGCGGGGGACAAACCCACCTAGGCGAGGAGCGTCGTGACTCCGCTGCCTGAGCTGCGCCGGTCCAGGGTTGCGATCCTCGGCTACTTCTTCATCCTCGGGGTCGCGTTCGCGGTGTGGGGCGCCCGGCTGCCCGCCGTCAAGGAGTCGCTGCATCTCAGCGACGGGCGGCTGGGCCTGGCGCTGTTCGCGATGCCGGCCGGCAGCGTGCTGACGCTGCCGGTGAGCGGCCGGATCGCCGACCGCGTCGGCCTGGCCCGGATGCTGCGGGTAGCCGGCGCGCTGAACCCGGCCGCGCTGGTCCTGCTCGGGCTGGCGCCGGACCTGGCCCTGCTGATGGCCGCGCTGGCCGTCTACGGAGCCCTGTTCGGGCTGCTCGATGTGTCGATGAACGCCTGCGCGGCCCGGCTCGAGCTCGGCTACGGCCGGCCGGTCATGTCCTCGCTGCACGCCGGGTACAGCATCGCCGGGCTGGCCGGCGCCGGGATCGGCGGGATCTCGGCCTGGCTCGGCATCGGCCTGCTGCCCACGTTCGCCGCGACCGCCGCCGCGCTGATCGCCCTCGGCCTGCTGCTCGGCCCGCGGGTGACGCTGCCCGCCGTCCCGCCCGCTCCGGAGTCCGCCGGTGACGCGCCGCGGCGCACGATGCGCCAGCTGACCGCGGTGATCTGGATTCTCGGCCTGCTGGCGCTGTGCGGGCAGGTGGGGGAGGGCTCAGCCGGCGACTGGAGCGCCGTCTACCTGCACGTCAACCTGGGCACGGCGCCCGGCGTGGCGGCCGTGGCGCTGGCCGCCTTCTCGGTCACGATGGCGGCCGGGCGGCTGGCCGGGGACCGGCTGGCGGCCCGGTTCGGCCCGGTCCGCCTGGTGCGGGCCAGCGGCCTGGTGGCCGGAGCCGGCATGACGGCCGGCCTGCTGATTAGCTCGCCGGCCGCGGCCATCGCCGGCTTCGCCCTGCTCGGCGCCGGCCTGGCCGGGATCTTCCCGCAGATCGTCACCGTCGCCGCCCGGCTGGACCCCGCTCGGGCCGGCCGCAACATCGGCCGCATCGCCGCCGTGTCCTACTCCGGCCTGCTCAGCGGCCCGGTCGCGATCGGCGCGATCGCCTCCGCCGTCGGCCTGCGCAACGCCCTCCTGGTCCCCGCCGCCCTCGCCCTCCTCGTCGCGGGGGCCGCCGGGGTCATGCGTCCACACGCCGTACCATCGTGACATTTTTGTTATTTTCCCCAGGAAGGTCCCAGCATCATCCGCGATGGGTGGGAAGCTGAGAAGTCGTGTCCACGCCAGTCGTCGTTGCCCCCCGGCCCCCGGCCAGCCCGCCGGCGAGGCCCCAGCCGGAGCAGCAGCAGCCGCCGTCCGGCCGGCCGCCCCGGCCCAGCGGGCCGCGGCCGCCGTCCCGCGGCCGCCTGCCCAGCCTGACCGGCCTGCGGATCTTCGGCTCGGTAGCGGTGGTGCTGTGCCACGTCGGCAACGGGTTCGCCAACACCCCGTCGCTGAAGATCGCCGAGGCGTACGGCTACGTCGGGGTCAGCTTCTTCTTCATGCTGTCCGGGTTCGTGCTGACCTGGTCGGACACGCCGCAGACGGCCCGCCGGTTCTGGTGGCTGCGGTTCGCCCGGATCTGGCCGCTCCAGTTCCTGCTGATGATCTTCGCCTACACCGCGATCGCCAGCCACGTGAAGTCCCCGGGGCCGCTCGGTCACGTGGCCGAGCTGTTCCTGCTCCAGGCCTGGTTCCCCGGCAACTCGACCTACGCCGGCGGCAACGGCGTCACCTGGTCGCTGTCCGTCGAGATGTTCTTCTACCTGGTGTTCCCGCTGGCGATCGTGCTGCTGCGGCGGCTGCGCGGCCGCGGCCTCGCGGTGACCGCGGCGGTGACCCTGGCGCTGATGGCGATCCTGCCGCTGATCGTCGCCCTGGCCGGGGTGGACACGTACTCCAACCTGTACTACTGGCTGTTCTACGTCTTCCCGCCCTACCGGTTCGGCGAGTTCCTGCTGGGCATGGTGCTGGCCCGGGCCATGATCGGCGGCCTGCGCGTACCGGCCCCGGCCTGGACCGCGCTGGCCGCGACGGCCGGCATCGCCGGGCTCACCTGGGGCATGACCGCCTTCACGGTGCGCACCGGCATCCCGGTCGTGCGCCCGCTGGTAGCCCTGCTCGCCATCCCGCTCTTCGCCCAGCTGCTGTGCGCCAGCGCCGCCCGGGACCAGCAGCCGCGCGGCTGGTGGCTGGGCTCGGCCCCGCTGCGCCGGCTCGGCGACTGGTCGTTCGCGCTGTACCTGGTGCACGCCCCGGCCATGGTGTTCACCGCGCGCTACGGCTGGTGGTACAACTACGGCGGCCTGCCGGGCATGGCCTACCTGCTGGCCTTCCTGGCCCTGGTCATCGCCATCTCCGCCACCCTGCACTACCTGGTGGAAAAGCCCGTCGAACGCCGCCTGCGCCTGATGCCGATCGGCCAGCCCCGCCCCGCCTAGCAGCCCCGCCTAGCAGCCCGGAGGCAACGTGCCGGCCCGGCCGAGATGCCGGGCCAGGAACGAGTCATCGACCCCGTACCAGCGCACCGTGCGATGATCGCCCGGGTTGGCGTGCAGCGTCTTCTCCGCCGAGGCGAACGCGTCGAACAACGCCAGGGCGGACTGGCGATCGACGTGCTCGTC
Organism: Streptosporangiaceae bacterium; assembly: GCA_025934635.1. The sequence continues at coordinate 8,918 of JAICWX010000341.1, forward strand.
GTCCCACCGGAGCAGGAACTGGACCGGGACGGTGACCCGCCTGGCCGCCTCGATCAGCGCCTCGTCGACGCCGAACCCCGGCAGCTGCTGCCGGGCGTCCAGGGTCGCCTGCCATTCCGGCACGGCCCGCTCCGCCAGTGAGCGGCCGTACCGGGCGCGTCGATGGCGGTGACGGTGTAGCCGTAGGCGGTCACGCAGTGGCGGGCCCGGGACCGGAGCCCCGGTGTCTTCTTGTGCAGGCCGCCACCGTGCCCCATCAGCACCAGGGGTGCGTGATCGGAACCGGATGCGGGCGACCAGAGCACGCCGG
>JAICWX010000630.1 GCA_025934635.1 Streptosporangiaceae bacterium
ACCGCGAGCTCCTCGCGGACCACTCCCCCGTCGTACGAGCGCCACATCAGCGGCCCGCCGGTCCGGGACCAGAAGTTCGCGCCCAGCCAGAGAAGGGGGGCGCCGTCGCGCTCGAGCATGCCGAACGGGCGTGGGCGCCCCACGTGACCGAGGCTCACTTGACCGCCCCCGCCGTCAGGCCGGCGACGAGGTAGCGCTGCAGCAGCAGGAAGCCGACGACGACGGGCACGCTGACCACCAGGGAGGCCGCCATCACCTGGTTCCAGTAGACGTTGATCTGCGTGGAGTAGTACTGCAGGCCGATCGACAGCGTCTTGGTGGAGTCGTTGGTCATCACCGAGGCGAACAGGATCTCGCCCCAGGCCGTCATGAACGCGTACACCGCCACCGCGATCACCCCGGGCCGGGCCGCCGGCAGGACGACCCGGAACAGCGCACCGAGGTCGCCGGTGCCGTCGACCTTGGCGGCCTCGTCGAGCTCGCGCGGGATGCCGTCGAGGTAGCTGGCGAGCATCCAGATCGAGAAGGGCAGCGTGAAGGTCAGGTAGGTGATGATCAGCCCGAGCCGGGTCTGGTAGAGCGCGGTGAACCCCAGCCCCTTGTCGATGTTCACGAAGATCAGGAACAGCGGCAGCAGGAACAGGATGCCGGGGAACATCTGCGTGGACAGGACGGTGCCGGTGAACACGTTGCGACCGCGGAAGCGGTAGCGGGACACGGCGTACGCCGCGAAGATCGCCACGATCACGCTGAAGATCGTCGACAGCACGCACACGATCAGGCTGTTCGCGAAGTAGTGCGCCAGCGGCACCGTCGACCAGATGTCGACGAAGGGCCGCACGGTGGCGTGCGTGGGCCACCAGTGGAAGTCGCCCTGGACGTCGCCGAGCGGCTTCAGCGAGCTGGTCACCATCACGTAGAACGGCACGAGCGTGAACACCGCGAGGAAGGTGACCACCACCCAGCGGAAGATGCGGAACGAGACTCCCTCATGCACGGCGCGACCCCCGTCTGGTCGCCAGGAGCCAGATCCCGGTGACCACGAGCAGGAACAGCAGCAGCAGCACGGACATCGCCGAGCCCAGCCCGAAGTTCCAGTTGACGAACGAGTTGGAGTAGATGTGGATGGAGATGATGTCGGCCGACTTCGGTGCCGTCGGGCCGAACAGCACGAACGGCGTGTTGAAGTCGTTGAACGTCCACAGGAACAACATGAGGACGAGCACGACGTTGACCGGCCGCAGCATGGCCATGGTGATGTGCCGCGCCTGGCGCCAGATGCCGGCCCCGTCGACCGCCGCCGCGTCGTACATGTCCCCGGGGATCGACTGCATCCCGGCGGTGAGCATCAGGAACGCGAAGGGCCAGGACCGCCAGATCGCGACGACGGCCATCGACGCGAACGCCTTGTTCCCGATCAGCCAGAACGACGGGCTGCCCATCAGGTGCAGGTCGTTGACCAGGATGTGGTTCACCAGGCCGTTGTCGCGCTGGAACATGAAGCTCCACGTGATGACACCGGCGTAGATCGGCAGCGAGTACGGCACCAGGAACATCGTCCGCAGCACTCCCCTGCCACGGAAGCTGTTCTGCAGGACCAGAGCCGCGGACATGCCGAGCGTCCACGAGACGCCGACCACGATCACCGTGTAGACGATCGTGATCGCGAACGAGTGCAGCAGGTCGCTGCCGATGGGGCTGTGGACGTCGAGCGCGATCTTGTAGTTGCCGAGACCGGCCCAGGGAGCGCTGGCCCAGTTGCTGATGTAGAACTGCGTGAGCTCGACGAAGCTCATCCAGATCCCGACCAGCATCGGGATGATGTGCACCAGCAGCTCGAGCAGGATCGCCGGCAGCACCATGAGGTACGGCACCATCGGCGGCCGCACCCACCCGCGGAGCCTCGCCCTCCTCGGCGGGGTTCCGCGGGTGCCCGACGAGCTGCCGGAGCCGGTGCCGCGGGTTGCTTGGGTGGTCACGGCGTCCCCCGGTCAGCTGCCGGAGGAGGCCATCTTGTCCTGCGCCTCCTGCAGAGCCGCCTTGATGTCGGCGTCGGAGACGCTCTTGCCCGTGGCCGCCTGCGCGACCAGCGCGTTCACCGCGTTGCCGACGTTGGTCTCGTACGCCGCTTCAGCGGGCACCAGAGGCAGCGGCACGGCGCGGGTGTGGAGGACCGACACGAACGCCTTGGCCTCGGCCGGGTTGTCGGTGAAGTTGACCGTGCCGCCCTTGATCACCGGCAGTGCCGTGAACGGCTTGTCCAGGGTCGCCTGGGTCTGCTTGCTGGTCATGAACTTCACGAACTTCAGCGCGCCGGCCTTGTTCTTGGTGTTCTTGAAGATCGACAGGTTGATGCCGGCCACGAAGCTGGCGACGTCCTTGGCGCCCTGCGGCGCCGGGATCGGGACCACGCCGTACTCGCTGGTCTTCATGCCGTCGGCCTGCAGGGTGTTGTCG
>JAICWX010000373.1 GCA_025934635.1 Streptosporangiaceae bacterium
CGCGTGGCCAGCCGCTCGATGAACGGGGTGGGCACGATCCCCTCGCCGATCAAGATGCCGTCGACCTTGCCGGTGAACGACTCGATCCGGGCGTAGCCGGGATCGTTGGCGCCCTGCAGGAAGGTGATGAGCAGCGACCATTCCTGGTCCCGGATCCGGGACTCCACCCCGCGCAGCACCTCGTCGTAGAACAGCAGGTTCATGTTCTCGATGTCGTACTGCTGCGCGTGCCGCTCGACGCACACCAGGCCGATCACGTCCTTGCGGCGGCGGGACAGGCTCTGCGCGGCGCCGTCGGGTACGTAGCCGAGCTCCTCGATGGCCTGCTGGACCCGGATCCTGGTGGCCTCGCGCACCCGGTCCTGGCCGTGCACCACGCGCGAGACCGTCGCGGTGGACACGCCGGCCAGGCGGGCGACATCGAAAAGAGTTACCACGTTGTCCCGATCAGCGGCATAGCTTCCGTCCTCCGCTAGCTGGTCTCCGGACCCGACATCCGGTAGTCACATAGACGACATGTAAACGTTTACACCGGAAATCTAAGCGCTTACACTAACCCTCAGCACAGGGTCGGTCAAGGTTCGTGTCCACGTCGTAACAAAGGAGATGCTGATGACGGAACTGGCAGCGGGTGAGGACGGCGCCCTCGGCTTCCCGGATGGCTTCACCTGGGGAGCGGCGACGGCGGCGTACCAGATCGAGGGCGCGGCAACCGCGGACGGCCGGGGCCCCTCGGTGTGGGACACCTTCAGCCACACGCCCGGCAAGGTCCGCGGCGGCGACACCGGCGACGTGGCCTGCGACTCCTACCACCGGTACCGCGAGGACGTCGGGCTCATCGCCTCTCTCGGCCTGTCCTCCTACCGCTTCTCCATCTCCTGGCCGCGCGTCCAGCCCGGCGGCCGGGGTCCCGTGAACCAGCGCGGCCTGGACTACTACCGTGTGCTGCTCGACGCGCTGGGGGAGCGAGGCATCGCCGCCACCGCCACGCTCTACCACTGGGACCTGCCGCAGGAACTGCAGGACGAGGGCGGCTGGGCGGTCCGCGGCACCGCCGAGCGGTTCGCCGAGTACGCCGCCCTCACTGCGGAGGCGCTCGGCGGCCGGGTCGCCCGCTGGATCACCCTCAACGAGCCGCAGGTAGTCTCGGCGAACGGATACCGCAACGGCGAGCACGCCCCCGGGCTGCGTGATGACGCCGCCGCCTCAGCCGCCACCCATCACCTGCTCCTCGGCCACGGGCTGGCCCTCCAGGCGCTGCGCGCCGCGGGCGCGGCCGACGTCGGCATCACGCTGGACCTGGCTCCGGTCCGGGTGCTCGGCGACGCCGGCTCTGGCCAGCTCGAGCAGGGCAGGCTCGTCACCGAGGCGGCGGCGAACGGCCTCTACCTCGACCCGGTGCTGCACGGCCGCTACCCGGAGCATGCCCCGCAGGCATACCGGCCGCCGGCCCGCCTGATCGCCGACGGTGACCTGGAGCTGATCAGCGCGCCGATCGATTTTCTCGGAGTGAACTACTATTCGCCGGTCTTCCTGCGCGCCGGGGATCCCGCCGACCTCAGGCGCAACGAGGAGCCCGCGCGGTGCCAGGTGCCCGGGGTCGTCGAGTACCGGCCCGGGGAACTCGAGCGCACCTCGATGGGCTGGCTGGTCGACCCCAGCGGGCTGCACCAGCTCCTGGTGGACGTGTCCAGGCAGGCCCCCGGCCTGCCGCTCTACGTCACCGAGAACGGCTGCGCGGCCGAGGACTACGTGAACCCGGACGGCGAGGTGAACGACCTCGAACGCGTCCGGTACCTGCACACCCACCTCGAGGCGGCCGCGCGGGCAATCAAGGACGGCGCCAACCTGGCCGGGTACTTCGTCTGGTCGCTGCTGGACAACTTCGAGTGGGGCTGGGGCTACCAGAAGCGGTTCGGGATCGTCTTCGTGGACTTCGGCACCCAGCGCCGGATTCCCAAGGCCAGCGCCGCCTTCTACGCGAACGTGGTCCGGGCCAACGCGATCCCGCTGCTCCCCGCCGCCTGGCCGAGCTGATCCGCCGCGCCCGTCATCCCCCGGTACCGGGGCCCGGGGGATGACGGGCGCATTCGCCTGCGGCGCCGGCGTTTCCGCCTTGGCGTCATGACTCGTACTTCCCTTACCGGTAAAGATAGCTTTACGTAATCGCATGATTACGCTAAGCTACCTATCGGCGCGTCACGCAAGGGACGCGGGGCCACTCCGTGAGGAGCGGCCCGACGGGAGGGCTTCGGCCCGACATAACAGGGGAGATTGACATGCTTCTTACGTTCCTTCAGTCAGTGCTCAGCAGCCTCAGCACGCTGCTCGGCGGTCTGCTGTAGCTGCTGGTAGAGCTTCTGCCTGAAACCGGGTTGGACACGACGACGTGTCCGGCCCGGTTTTCATGTCCCGGGCCCGCTGGCTACCGTCGGTACCATGCCCCCGGAATCTGCCCGGCTGACGTTCCGCGAGATGACGGCCGCCGCCGACCTCGACGACATGGCCGCCTTGCTCGGCGACCCCGATGTCATGACGTACTACCCGCGGCCGAAGACCCGGACGGAAGCCGCCCAGTGGATCGACTGGAACCGCCGCCTGTACCGCATGCACGGCTACGGCCTGTGGGTGCTCGGCGACGACGCCGGCTTCGCCGGCGACTGCGGGCTCACCCCGCAGGTCGTGGACGGCGTGACCGAGCTCGAGGTCGGGTACCACGTGCGGCCCGCCCGGCAGGGCCGCGGTTACGCGACCGAGGCCGCCGCGGCCTGCCGCGACTACGCCCGTACCGTGCTCGGCGCCACCCGGCTGATCGCGATCATCCACCCGGACAACCGGCCGTCGCAGCGCGTCGCGGAAAAGACCGGTCTCCGCCCGGAGAAGCGGGCCCTGGTGCACGGCGGCCGGGAGGCCGTCATCTACGCCATGGCCCTCGAATAGATAATGGCCGGTATGCGCTCCGAGACAGCGATCGACGGATTCCGGCTGGCCTACGACCGGACCGGGGCCGGGCCGGCGGTGCTCCTGCTGCACGGCTGGCCTGGGGACCGGACCGACTACCGCGAGGTCGTCCCGCTGGTGGCGGCCGCCGCCGACGTGATCGTGCCCGACCTGCGGGGGTTCGGCGAGTCCGACAAGCACGTGGCCGACCCGGCCGCCCAGTACAGCGCGGTGGCCCAGGCCCGCAGCCTCACCGGGCTGATCGGCGAACTGGGCCTCGGGCCGGTCGTCCTGGCCGGGTACGACATCGGCAGCCGGATCGCCCAGGCCATCGCCAGGGACCGGCCCGACCTGGTCCGCGCCCTGGTCGTCGCGCCTCCGCTGCCCGGAATCGGCGACCGGATCCTCGCCCCGGACGCCCAGCGGGAGTTCTGGTACCAGGCCTTCCATAATCTGGAGCTATTCACCCTGCTGGTGGACGGGCAGCCGGCGGCCGTCCGGGCCTACCTGCGGCACTTCTGGTCGCACTGGTCAGGACCCGGCTACGAGCCGGCCGCGGATCATCTCGACCACCTGTCGTCGGTCTACGGCGCGCCGGGCGCGTTCACCGCCTCGGTCGCCTGGTACCGGGCGGGCGCGGGATCGGTGGCTACGTCGCTAGCGGAGCGGGCTCCCGCGCCGGACGACCGGATCGCGGTGCCAGTGACGGTCCTGTGGCCGGAACACGATCCGCTGTTCCCCCGGCAATGGTCGGACCGCATCGGCGAGTTCTTCACCGCCGCCGAGCTGACCTGGCTCGACGGCGCCGGCCACTTCTCGCCGCTGGAGGCCCCGGCACCGTTCGCCGCGGCAGTCACCGCCGCGGTAACGAGCTGACCTGGCCTGTCGTACGCTCGACGTCATGAGGTTCAGCGCCACGGTAGAGCTCGGTGGCAAGACCGCGACCGGCATCGAGGTCCCCGCGGAGGTCGTCACCGCCCTGAGGGCCGGCGGCCGCCCGCCGACTTGGCCGCGGCGCTGGCCGGCGATGACGCCGGCCGGGCGACATTCGACGAGCTTGCCTTCACCCACCGCAAGGAGTGGGTGCGCTGGGTGGAGGAGGCCAAGAAGCCGGAAACCCGGGCCACGCGCCTGGCGAGAACCGTCGAGTCGCTGCGCGCGGGCAAGCGGGCCCGCTAGGTCTGCGGCGGGGCGGCCCCGCTCTTGGCCTCCGACCAGCTGCGGACGACGGCGGTGTCGGAGATGAAGCGGACCCCGCACCCGGGTGCCCAGCGCCGGGCCGCCTCCTGCAGGCAGTCGTCAACCAGCCGGGCCGCTGCCTCCGCGTGCTCAGCCGGGCAGTGGACCAGCAGCTCATCGTGCAGGCACAGGACGATGCGGGCGGCGAGGGTCGCGGCGCGCGCCCGCACCGTGACCGCCCACACCTTGAACAGCTCCGCGGCGGCGCCCTGGATCATCGCGTTCCGCGCGTACCGGCCGTAGGCGGCAGCCCGGCTGCTGCTCCGGGGCTCGGCGGCGGTCAGCACGATCAGCCGGCCGCCGTAGGTACGCAGGTCGTGGCCGGCCTGCCCGGCCCGGTCCGCCCGGTCCAGGTAGGCCATGGCCACCGGGTAGGCCGTGCTGAGGCGGCGCAGGGCCTGGGCGCCGTGGCCGGTGGTCTGCCCGTACATCGCGCCGAGCACCGCGACCTTGGCGGTCGGCCGGTCCACGCCGAGTTGCGTTGCGACCGGAGCGTAGAGGTCATCTGCCCGGGTCGCGGCGGTCAGCGCCCGGTCGCCCGTCACCGCCGCCAGGACCCGCGGCTCGATCTGGCCCAGGTCAGCCCGGACGAAAACGTGCCCCTCGGCGGCCACCACCGCCGGGCGCAGCGCCGCCGGCATGTTGTGCAGGCCGGCCGAGGCCGTCATCCGGCCGGCCGCGCCATCAGAGCCGGTCCATGCGCCGCGGAGCCTGCCGTCGGCACCGAGGTGCTGGTCCAGCCACGCGTAGCCGTACGTCGTCGCGATCCGTTCGGCCTTGCGCCACTCGAGCAGCGGGCCGATGATCGGATGGGCGTCCCGCAGCGCCCGCAGCCGCTCGGCCCGGGTGTCCGGCACGTCTAGGCCGAGCCGGCCCAGCAGGGTGCGAAGCTGCACCGGGCTGCGCAGGTCGGCAGTGACGCCTGCGGGGAGGTGACGCAGCACCTCGGCGTCCCGCGCGGCCCGCAGCGACGCCGCCTCCGCCTCGCTGCGCGGCCGCGGGCCGATGAGGGACGTCAGCACCCGTTCGGCGACCGCCCGGTCCATCGGCAGCCCGTCCGCGGACAGCTCGGCGCAGAGCAGCTCGGCGGTAGACTCCGCGCGGGCGGTGGGCAGGGACATCGGCCGGTCCTTCAGGCCGGCCAGCGCCTCGCGCTGGAGTTCCGCCGCCGCCAGGGCCAGCCCGGCCCAGGCGGCGATCCGGTCGGGCCGGTCCGCCCAGCCACCGCCGGTCCACGCCGGGCGCAGGTGCCCGTCCGGCGCCACCGGATCGGTGCCGTCGCCTTCGTCCACGCCGAACAGGTCCAGCGGTCCCGAGGCCGGCATCGCGTCGGTGTCCAGCCCGTGCAGCCGGGCCCACACCAGGGCCGGGTCCGCCCGCCAGCCGCCGAACAGCAGCCGGTGCGCGGCCGCGATGTCCCAGCAGGTGGCCAGGCGCACCCCGGCGGCGGCCAGCCGCGCCGCCGCCTGGCCCGACCAGGTCACCCACCGTGGTCGCAGCGCCTCGTCGGCCCGCCCCACCTCGGCCGCCGCGCCCGGCACCGTCCAGGCGCGGCCCGCGGCGGCCAGCCCGTACCCGAGCGCGGGCGTGACGACCAGCGCGACGAGGTCGCCGCGGTTCACGCCCGCCTCCCGCAGCGACGCCACGAGATCCGCATCTGCCACGCATGCCACCTTGCCACGGGCACCGGGCCCGGTGCTGTTACCCAGCCCGTTCGGCGCCGGCAGACCACGATCTTCCGTCAGTTCGGGCCCCCATAGGGGCAGGTAGCAAACCTGCAAACCCTCGACCTGGCCGCCGACTCAGGATAGAGGCAACGATCCAACTGTAACCGCGCCTACCCAGCAGCGACGGGCTACCACCAACCCCTGGCGCCAATCCCGCCGCACGGACCCCAGGCCACCGCACCAAGACCGATTAGGGCAAACCCGGAAACCCTAGCGGCGCCCTCCGGGCACTCAATCCGAGAACGGCGCCCCGGCGCCATCGACTAACCGGCCAGGAAACATCCCGTCATCGCCCGCCGCTGCCATAACCTGTCCGGCGTGACCGCCCTGGACGATGGCAGCAGCGGCCCGTGCCCGTGCGCGCCATGCCGCGAACGAGCGCAACGGCTCCCCGCAAGAACAGCTCACCAGCTCAAGCGCCTCGACCTGACTAAACCCCCGCGCCCATCCTGCGCCACACCGGAATCCTCATCATCGGCATCATCTACTGCGCGCTAGGCGCCCCCACTGCCCTGGGCGACTGGCTCTGGGCAGCTGTACTAGCCGGCTTCCTCGCCTGGCCCGATATCACCGGATTCACCATCGGCGGCATCCGGCTCGACCTGAAACAGGCCAAGGACGACATCAAACAGGCTAAAGGCGAGATAACGGCGCTCCGGAACGAGGTACATGCGCGCGCCAGCTCAACTTCAACGGCCGGAATCGCCATCGGCAACGACGCAGTGGCAGCTCTCATCCAGCCAATCGTCCGCACGCCACCACCGACTCCCATACCGCGCCGACCCCGGCCACCACGGAAACCAGCACCGAGCCCGCCGACACCCCGGCACCGTGCGGCCGGCCCGCACGGAACGGCGCGGCATACCCGGCTGCGCAGGCGGCATCTCACCCCGGATGCGACAAGACGAGGGGCGCTCCCGAACGGGAGTGCCCCTCTGCGAACATCAGCAGGGCCCGGCCAAGCCGAGCGCTACGCGCCCGCCTTTACCCGCTCCGCGAACCTGTGCCATGCGGCCGGTGCAAAGCGGAGCATCGGGCCGGTACGGTCCTTCGTGTCGCGCACGAGCACGCGGTTTTCCTGGCCGGCTACTTCGACGCAGTTGCCGCCGTTCGAGGTCGTGTAACTCGACTTCCGCCATCCCGAGGCGGTTACTCGGTTATCCATGAGCGCTCAGCTTCCTTCATGAGTTCAAGGCTCGCCGTCCGTGGCAGCGCATCCACCCCGAGCGTAGCCCAGAGGCCCTCAAGCTTCTTAACCGTTTCCTGGTCACCCGCCGTCTGCCCCTGGGCCGCATTGTCGAGGTAAGCGACCGGCGGCTTACCCTCGGGCAGGTCCGCGATGACGAACCCCCCGGACAGCCCCTCATGCGCTCCCGTGGACAGCGGGATGACGCGGATCACGACATCCGGGCGCAAGGCCATCTCATGCAAGTGACGGCACTGAAGCCTCATGATGCCCGGACCGCCGACACAGCGCCGGAGAACACCTTCGTCCAGGATCGCCCACAGAGCCGGAGGCCTGTCCCGGTCGAAGATCTGCTGCCGGGCCAGCCTGGCGGACACCATCTCGTCGATCTCGTCGGGACCGTCCCCGATCCGGGTTGACAAGACCGCCCTGGCGTACGACTCGACCTGCAGCAGGCCGGGCGCGAGCAGCGGCTCATAGGTGCGCAGCGTGACGGCGGCAGCTTCCACGTCCTCCACCCATTCCCCGAACCACCCTGGGAACGTCTGCTCCCTAAACGAAGGGCTGAGCTGCTCGAACAGATCCAGCAGTATCCCGCCTGCCTCGCACAGGTCGTCAGCGACCTTGGCCAGGTGCTCCGTGGGAGCCCGGTGGCCGCTCTCGATCTTGCGGTAGTACGACAGCGAGATGCTCGCCTCCCTGGCCACCTTCTCCTGGGTGAGGCCGGCCCGGTTCCGCCACGAGGCGAGCTGACGGCCGAATACCTGGGCCGGGGACAGGTGAGCATCGGTTTCCATCGTCTGTGTCACCGCTGTGTCAGTCGGGGGCCGGGACTGTGCCGCAGGCGTCCGGGGCTGTGCGATC
>JAICWX010000521.1 GCA_025934635.1 Streptosporangiaceae bacterium
AGTCGAAGAAGGTAATCAGGTCATAGCCGTGACCGGGCAGGCCGGACGCGGGCGCGACCTCGAACTGCACGTTGCCGACGTCACGCCGGGCCGCCTCGGCCCGGGAGTGAGCGATCGAGGCGTCGTGATAGTCGATGCCGAGAACCCGCGCCGAGGGGAACAGCGCGGCGACGGCCATGGTCGGCGTGCCGTACCCGCAGCCGACGTCCGCGACCGAGCCACCGTCAGCGAGGGCGGCCGCCGGGCCGGGCATCGCGGCGATCGTGGCCTCGATCAGCTCGGCGGGCAGCGCGACCCGGGTGAAGGCGTCAGTACCGTGCCAGTGGGCGGCGGTGCGCTGATGCCAGCCGAATCCCTGCCCGGCACCGAAGGCGTCGCTGAACGCGGCGAAGCCCTCGCCCATCGAGGACAGCATGGTGGCCGCCGCGTCGACCAGCGCTCCGCCGGGCCCGTCGCAGATGGCGGCGGCGACCGCAGCAGGCAGGGTGAACCTCTCGGTGGCCGGGTCGTAAGCCAGGTATCCGCCGGCCGCCTGGGCGCGTAGCCACTCCCGCACCAGCGACGGCTCCACGCTGACCCGCGCGGCCACCTCGGCGGTGGTCAGCGGCCCGGCTCCGGCCAGCGCGGACCACAGCCCGCTGCGGGTGCCCAGCGCGGTGAGCAGCACACCCAGCGCCGCCCCCAGTTCGGTCACGATCTTGCCGAGTTGCTCGTCTACCGCCTCGGCCGGCGGTGCCTGCTGCGTCATGCTCATGTCACGGCTCCCGGTGCTGGGCCGGTACGTCCCGGCTCCTAACTGGTAGGCGCGAGGTACCGGCTAGCGGCCGCGAGATCGGAACTCGCGTCGCGCGGATGTTTCGGGGTGATTACGCCTGGCCGGCCCGGCTGAACTCGGGCGCCCCGCAGGCCGTTGTCAGGGTTGGGAGCGAGCGCACGGACATCACCGCAGGAGAGGACGGGTGAGGGTCCGATGGCTGACGGTTTCGGCCGGGTCGCGGCTCCGGGCAGGCACACGCGCCAGGCGGAGCGGCCCGGGCTGCGCCGGGTATCGGTGGCGGCCCTGGTCATGCTGGTGCTCCAGTACGGCCTGGGTACGGTCCTGAACCTCTACATCGAGGTCCCGCCGGCCGACGCGCACGCGGGAATCCTCACCGAGATCGCGACCGCCCCGCTGGCGCTGACCGCGCACGCGCTGCTCGGCGTCATCTTGATCGGGACCGCGATCCTGCTGGTGGCCAGGGCCATCAACCGGCGCGAACGGCTGCTCGCGGTGCTGGCGGCGGCCGGCCTGACCGCCATCGGCGGCGCGTTCTTGGCCGGGGAGACCTTCGTGAAGAACGGCCAGAACAGCGCGTCGTTCGCGATGGCCATGCTGACCGGGGCGGCCTTGCTGTGCTACATCGCCATCCTGATCCTGACCTCCGGCACCCGGCCGGCGCCGGAGGTCGAAACGCAGCCGCTGCTCACCGCCGTCCCCGCAGCCCGGCCGCGGGACCTGGCGGACTACCCGGACGACTGGGGCGCCGAGCCCGGCTGGGACGACGACCCGGACTGGGCCGGGCGCCTGCGCCGGGAGGCCGATCCCGGCTGGCCGGAGCGTCCCGGCTGGGCCCAGCGCCCGGGCGGCCGCCCGGCCGGTCCGCCGTCCGGGTCCCCGGGAGGCTGGTTCACCCCGGAGTGAGGTCGAGGCCCGCTGTCACCCGGACGTGCTGCGCGGCGTCCCGGTCCTCCTCTTCGCCTTGCTGCCGGGGGCCGGGCCGGCAGTGGCGGCGCGGACCGTCTCGGGGGCCGCCTCCGGCCGGCTGCTCGCGCCGGGCGCCGCGATCTCCAGGGCCTTGTCCACGTAGACCCGGTAGCCGAGGTCGGCCCGGTAGCCGTGGATCTCGGGGGTGTCCAGGGCCCGCATGAACGACAGGATCTGCTGGCTGAACACCTGGCCGGGGACGAGGACGGGATAGCCGGGCGGGTACGGGGTGACGTAGGTGGTGGACACCACCTGCTCGCCGTTCTCCACCCGCTGCTCGACCTCCTCCGGCTTGAGGTACTCGCAGTAGGTGTCGTTGTAGGCCAGGTAGAAGGCCCGCCGCACGTCACCTTCCGGAGTGGCCTGCCCGGGGCCGTCCTGGAAGCTGGGGTGGAAGCCGCTGAAGTCGGGCAGCGGGGCCGAGGGGGAGGTCAGCCGGTGCACGGCCCGCTCGTGGGCGGCCCGTTCGGTCGGGCTCATGTCGGTCAGCTGGCTGTCCAGGTCACGGGCGATGGTGACGAGCACCTCGATCAGGTACGCCACCGAGCTGCGGGTGGTGCCGATCGTCGTCATGAACAGCACCGTGTTGACCGAGGTCTTGTTGATCTGGACGCCGTACCGGTCCATCAGGTGGCTGCGCTTGAAATGGTCCCCGTCGATGCCGGTGGGGCCGATGTAGATGGTGATCCGCGACGGGTCGAGGACGAACTCGTCCTGATCCCAGGCCTTGATCATGTTCGGCAGGCCGGAGCGCAGCGGCTGGTCGATACCCGAGGACCGGAACCCCGACGGGATCATGTCCGCGGTGGTCAGGCACTTCATGTACCTGCTCAGCAGCGGGTGGTTGTCCACCGCGTCGCGGAGCCGCATCGCGTTCTCGATCTGCTTCTGCACCAGCTCGAAGCCTTCCAGGTCGGCCTGCCGGCGGCCCAGGTCGAGGGAGGCGAGGATCTGGTAGTTCGGGGAGGTCGAGGTGTGCGTCATGTACGCCTCGTGGAAGGTCTCCTCGACCTTGTGGCTGAAGTCCTGGTCCCACTGGTGGATCATGGAGCCCTGCCGCAGCGAGGTCAGCGTCTTGTGGGTGGACTGGGTGGAGTACACCCGGACCCGGGCGCGGGCCGGGTCCGGCATCAGCCGCCGGTTCAGCAGCACGTCGTCGTCCGCGGCGTCGATGGCGCCGACGTCCTCGAGGAATTTCTGGTACTCGGCCTTGTACTCGGGCTGGCGCAGCTTCTCGGCGAGGGTACGGGCGGCCCGCATGGCGGTGCGCGGCCGGTAGACCGGGTGGAACCGGGCGAAGGCAAACCACGCCTCGTCCCACAGGAAGACCAGGTCCGGCTTGATCGCCAGGCACTCCTCCATGACCCGGGCGACGTCGTAGACGATCCCGTCGAACGTGCAGTTGGTCAGCAGCACCATCTTGACCCGGTCGAGCTTGCCCGCCCGGCGCAGCGCCAGCAGCTGGCTCTTGATCTCGCGGAGCGGGACCGCGCCGTACATCGAGTAGTGGTTCAGCGGGTACGCGTCCAGGTAGGCGACCATCGCCCCGGCCAGCATCAGCCCGTAGTGGTGCGACTGGTGGCAGTTCCGGTCGACCAGCACGATGTCGCCCGGCTGGACCAGCGCCTGGACCACGATCTTGTTGGCGGTCGAGGTGCCGTTGGTGACGAAGTAGGTCTTCCGCGACCCGAACGTGCGGGACGCGGCCTGCTGCGCGTCCCGCAGCGGGCCGGTGGGCTCGAGCAGGGAGTCCAGGCCGCCGCAGGTGGCGGAGGTCTCGGCCAGGAAGATCTCCATGCCGTAGAAGTCGACCATGTCGTGGATCCAGTGCGACTCGGTGATCGACTTGCCGTGCGAGATCGGCATCGCGTGGAACACCCCGGTCGGCCGGTGGCTGTATTCCTTCAGCGCGCTGAAGAACGGCGTGCGGTACCGGGCCGCTACGCCGTCCAGGATGGACAGGTGCAGCTCGAGCGAGCCTTCCCGGGCATGGAAGATGCGCCGGAAGTGATGGCTGAGGCGTCCGGCCAGGTCCTCGACCGCGATCTCGGTCATCAGGTACAGGTCGAGCTCCGGCCGCAGCCGGGCCAGCGCCCGGGCCAGGACCTGGGCGCGGTCATCCGGCGATTGCTCCATCACGTCGTCGGCGACGACGGTGTCGATGAACTGGGCGAGCGAGGATGAGTCGTACCGGGACCGGCGGGCGAACCGGCGGCGGACCACGCAGGCCTGCAGCCGGAAGTTCAGCCGGGCCGCCATGATCGCGTCCTCGAGGCTGGGCACCACGACGATCTCGTAGATGAACGGGTCGTCCGGGCGGCGCCAGCGGTGCAGTTCCTCGCGCAGCGAGCGCTCCTGGTGCTCGGTCATGTCCTCGACGATCAGGACCTCGAAGTACGGGCGGTCGACGCGCGCGTTCTCCAGCGGATGGGCGGCGTGGTCCAGCGCGTCGTCCTCGGCGCCCAGGTCCCAGGTGTGGCCGCTGCGGTAGGAGTCGGTCGCCAGCGCCCGGTTGATCCCGCGCACCAGCGCGGCGAACCGGTCGTACTTGCCCGCCGTGAACAGCCGCCGCATCTTCTGGAAGGCCGGCATGCCGGGGAAGGCCCAGAACCGCTCGATCGGCCCGAGGACGTCGAGCAGCTTGGTGATGGCCTCGTCCATGTCCCCGAACGGGCGGTGCTGGGCCCCGGCCAGCAGCAGCTGGCCTGATGTCTCCTCCAGGCTGCACCAGGCGTCGTTCCTGATCTGCCACGTGCTGTTGTACGCCGGCCGGTTCGCGCCGTCCGCCACAGTGACCACCTCCGGGGTTCGACCACGGCCGCGCGGGCATCATCGCCAGCCGCCTATCAGTCACGATGCCCTTAGCGGAGGCTTGCGAACAAGGACACATGAAAGAAGTTGCCCCGGCG
>JAICWX010000220.1 GCA_025934635.1 Streptosporangiaceae bacterium
CGCGGCGGCGCGGCACCTGCCGTTGCTGGGGGTTCTCTTTTCACATATTGATAAAAAGGAGAAACATGCAGGTCAACAACGGCATTCCGGCCGATCAGCTGATATCGGCGCGGTGGCGGAAGAGCCAGGCCAGCAACCCGAGCGGGAGCTGCGTCGAAGTGGCGGCGCTCGACGACGGCGGAGTAGCGCTGCGGAACTCGCGGCACCCGTCCGGACCTGCACTGATCTATACACGGGCCGAGATCGAGGCGTTCCTGATCGGGGTCAGGAACGGCGAGTTCGACGATCTGGGAACGACCCACGTTCCTAGCTGAACGCCAGGGTCGGCTGTGGTGTGACACCATTAGCGGTGAGACGCGTAAAATGACGCATCGGCGATGCCATGGTGCGGTGATATCGTGCCGGATGTGCATCGCCGTTGCCAGTTGGGCGTTGGCGCGTATGTTAGCCACCGGGCCTGGCAGGCGATCCTGGACGTCACATTCGATCCGCCCCCGGAGTTGAGGGATGAGCACGATGGAGCGGGATGGCCCGCCAGCTGACGGCCAGGGTCCGACCGTCCCCCGCATGCTGGTGGGGATCGAGCTGCACCGGTTCCGGGAGGCGGCCGGCATTACGCCGGAACAGGCGGCGTACGAGATCCGCGCATCCCGCTCCAAGATCAGCCGGATGGAGAACGGCCTGGTCCGGTTCAAGGAACGGGACGTCACCGACCTGCTCACGCTGTACGACGTCACCGACGAGGCGACTGTGGCCCGGCTGGTGACGCTGGCCCGGCAGGCCAACACCCCGGGCTGGTGGTCCAAGTACGGCGACATCATGGCCGACTGGTTCGAGTCGTACCTGGGCCTGGAGATGGCCGCCTCCGTCATCCGTACCTTCGAGCTGCAGTTCGTGCACGGCCTGTTCCAGACCGAGGACTACGCCCGGGCGGTCACCCTGCTCGGGCACACGGCCGCCCCCGACGACGAGATCGACCGGCGGGTGAGCCTGCGGCTCAAGCGGCAGGACCTGCTGGCCGGCCCGAATCCGCCGCAGGTGTGGTCGGTCCTCGACGAGGGGGCGCTGCGGCGGCCGGTGGGCGGCCCCAAGGTGATGCGGGCCCAGCTGAACCACCTGGCCGAGATAGCGCGACTGCGGCACGTCACCGTCCAGGTCGTGCCGTTCGCCCGGGGGGGCCACGCCGCGGCCGGAGGGTCGTTCACCGTGCTGCGCTTCAGCGAGCAAGAGGTGCCGGACGTGGTGTACCTCGAGCAGCTCACCAGCGCCCTCTACCTGGACAAGCGCGATGACGTCGACCACTACATGGAAGTCATGAACCACCTGTCTACCGAAGCCCTGACCCCCGTCCAGAGCATGCGCTTCATCACCGACCTCAGCCAGGACAGCTGAGTCCCGGCTGGCCGGACCGCCGTTACCCATCCCCTCCCCCTCCGAGGTATCCCCGTGACTGACGTTTCCTCATCCCCCGGCGAGCCGGAGAGCACCGCCGGGACCGCGATCGACACCACCGTGCCGCACTCGGCCCGGATCTGGAACTACTGGCTGGGCGGCAAGGACAACTACGCGGTCGACCGCGAGGCCGGCGACCAGTTCAGCGGGATCTACCCGGGCATCGTGGACATCGCCCGGGCCGACCGCGCCTTCCTCGGGCGCGTCGTCCGCTACCTGGCCGGCGAGGCCGGGGTGCGGCAGTTCCTGGACGTGGGCACCGGCCTGCCCACCGCGAACAACACGCACCAGGTCGCCCAGCAGGTGGCGCCGGAGGCCAGGATTGTCTACGTGGACAACGACCCGCTGGTACTCGCGCACGCCCGTGCCTTGCTGACCAGCAGCCCCGAGGGCGCCACTCACTATGTGAGCGCCAACATGGGCGACCCCGGGACGGTTCTGAAGGAGGCCGCGGCGTGGCTGGACCTGAGCCAGCCGGTCGCGCTGACGTTCATGGGCGTGCTCGGTCACGTCGTCGACCACGACGAGGCGCGGGCAATCGTCGCCGGGCTGCTCGACGGCCTGCCGTCCGGCAGCTACCTGGCCATCAACGACAGTGTCAACACGAGCGAGGCGCTCGAGGAAGCGCTGCGGGTCTACGAGGCATCCGGCGCCGTCCCGTACCGCACCCGGACGCCGGAGCAGTTCGCCAGCTACTTCGACGGCCTGGAACCGGTCGAGCCGGGCGTGGTCCTGGTGGACGACTGGCGCCCGGACCCTGGCGTGGCCCGCGGGCCCGAGATCCCGCAACACGGGGGCGTCGGCCGTAAGCCGTAGCAGGTGACGGCCAGCCAGATCGCTGTGGTCCATCCCTCTCCTCCCCCCGAGGTGCCCCCGTGACTGACGTTTCATCCCAGGGCGAGCCGGACGGCGCCGCCGGGACCGCGATCGACGACACCGTGCCGCACTCGGCCCGGATCTGGAACTACTGGCTGGGCGGCAAGGACAACTACGCGGTCGACCGCGAGGCCGGCGACCAGTACAAGGAGATCTTCCCCGCCATCGCCGTGGTCGCCCGCACCTCGCGGGGCTTCATCTCCCGGGCGGTCCGCTACCTGGCCGCCGAGGCCGGGATGCGGCAGTTCCTCGACGTCGGCACCGGGCTGCCCACCGCGAACAACACGCATCAGGTCGCCCAGGCGGTGGCGCCGGAGTCGAAGATCGTCTACGCCGACAACGACCCGCTGGTGCTGGCGCACGCCCGCGCCCTGCTGACCAGCAGCCCCGAAGGGGCCTGCGAGTACCTGGACGCGGACATCAGGAACCCGGCCGCGATCCTGGCGGCGGCCGCCGCCATGCTGGACTTCAAGCAGCCGATCGCCCTGATGCTGATGGGCATCATGGGGCACTTCACCGACGACGAGGCCTACCCGATCGTCAGCCAGCTGGTGGCGGGCCTGCCGTCCGGCAGCTACTTCGCGCTCTACGACGGCGCGAACACCGACGCGGCGTTCACGGCGGCGCAGGAGGGCTACAACGCCAGCGGCGCGGTGCCCTACTACCTGCGCAGCCCCGAGGGGTTCGCGCGGTACTTCGAGGGGCTGGAACTGGTCTCCCCTGGCGTGGTGCCGATGGTGCAGTGGCGGCCGGACCCGGACACGGAGCAGGCTCCGATCTACTCCTACTGCGGGGTCGGCCGCAAGTTGTAGCAGGTCACGGGATTTGCTCGCGGCGGATATGAGGGACATCACAGCTCGGGCCTTACGACTGGGCCATAGCCTGGGATGAGGGTCGCGTAGAACTCATACAGGTTGAATGTGCCGCCGCGAGTTAATCCCGTCAGGAGTTGATAGTCATGGTCGCCGTCGTCGAGGACCAGGCAGATACGAGCCTGCCCGAGCTGGCCCGGTGGGTCGCCGGGATCGCTGAGCTGACCAAGCCCGACGAGGTCGTCTGGTGCGACGGCTCGCAGGAGGAATGGGAGCGGCTGACTCAGCTGCTGGTGGACAGCGGCACGTTCACCCGGCTGAACCCGGAGCGGCGGCCGAACAGCTTCTACTGCGCGTCGGACCCGAGCGACGTGGCCCGCGTCGAGGATCGCACGTTCATCTGCGCGGAGCGTGAGGAGGACGCCGGGCCGACGAATAACTGGATCGAGCCGGGGGAAATGCGCCACACGTTCGGTCAAATTTTCGACGGGTGCATGCGCGGACGGGTCATGTACGTCGTGCCCTTTTGCATGGGGCCGCTGGGCGGTTCGATTTCTCAGGTCGGCGTCGAGGTCACCGACTCGCCGTACGTGGTGGTCTCGATGCGGATCATGACCCGGATGGGGACGCCCGCCCGGCGGGAGATCGAGGAGCGCGGTTCCTTCGTGCGGGCGGTCCACTCGGTGGGTGCGCCGCTGGCGCCCGGCCAGCAGGACGTGCCGTGGCCGTGCAACCCGGTCAAGTACATCTCGCACTTCCCCGAGACCAGGGAGATCTGGTCCTACGGCTCCGGGTACGGCGGGAACGCGCTGCTCGGCAAGAAGTGCTACGCGCTGCGGATCGCCTCGGTGATGGCGCGGGACGAGGGCTGGCTGGCCGAGCACATGCTCATCGTCAAGATCACTCCCCCGTCGGGCGAGGCCCGGTACATCGCGGCGGCGTTCCCGTCCGCGTGCGGCAAGACCAACCTGGCCATGCTGCAGCCGACCATCGGTGGCTGGCAGGTCGAGACCGTGGGCGACGACATCGCCTGGATGCGGTTCGGCCCGGACGGCCGGCTGTACGCGATCAACCCGGAGGCCGGCTTCTTCGGCGTCGCGCCCGGCACCGGGATGAAGACCAACGCCAACGCGGTCGCGGCCATGTGGGGGAACTCGATCTTCACCAACGTGGCGCTGACCGACGACGGGGACGTGTGGTGGGAGGGGCTGACTCCCGAGCCGCCTGCGCACCTGATCGACTGGAAGGGGCGGGACTGGACGCCTTCGTCGCCTGAGCCGGCCGCGCACCCGAACGCGCGGTTCACCACGCCGGCCGACCAGTGCCCGACCATCGCGCCGGAGTGGGATGACCCGGCCGGGGTGCCGATCTCGGCGATCCTGTTCGGCGGGCGCCGGGCTTCGACGGTGCCGCTGGTCATCGAGTCGTTCGACTGGGACCACGGGGTGTTCCTGGGCGCCAACGTCGCGTCGGAGAAGACCGCGGCGGCCGAGGGCACCGTGGGCGAGCTGCGGCACGACCCGTTCGCGATGCTGCCCTTCTGCGGCTACAACATGGGCGACTACTTCGGGCACTGGCTGTCGGTGGGGCAGAAGGGCGAGCCGGAGAAGCTGCCGCGGCTGTTCTACGTCAACTGGTTCCGCAAGGACGCGTCCGGGCGGTTCGTGTGGCCGGGGTTCGGCGAGAACAGCCGGGTGCTCAAGTGGATCGCGGAGCGGGTTGCCTCGCCGGATCTCGACGGGGCCGTCTCGACGCCGGTGGGGCTGCTGCCGGCGCCGGGGGCGCTGGATCTTTCCGGGCTTGACCTTTCGCAGGATGACCTGGAGCTGCTGCTCACGGTGGACGTGGCGGCGTGGAAACGGGAGGCGGAGCAGATGCCGGAGTTCTTCCGCGGCTTCGGCGGCCACCTGCCGGCCCGGCTCTGGGAGCTGCACGAGGAGCTGACCGCCCGGCTCGCCTGATGGCCGGGGAAAGCGTTCTCGGTCTCGTTCTCGCGGGTTCGGCCGGCAAACGGCTGGCGCCGCTGACCGATGACCGGGCGAAGTCGGCGGTGCCGTTCGGCGGGCTCTACCGGCTGGTCGATTTTGCCCTGTCGAACCTGGTCAACGCGGGTATCAGGAAGATCTGCGTGCTGACCCAGTACAAGAGCCACAGCCTGGACCGGCACATCACCACCACCTGGCGGCTGAACTCGCTGATGAGCAACTACGTGGCGCCGGTCCCGGCCCAGCAGCGGCTCGGCCCGCGCTGGCAGACCGGGTCGGCGGACGCGATCTACCAGTCGCTGAACCTCATCCGCAGCGAGCAGCCGGACCTGGTCGCGGTGTTCGGCGCCGACGACGTGTACCGGATGGACCCGGCCCAGATGATCGAGGCGCACCTGGCCTGGGGCGCCGGGGTGACGGTGGCGGGGATCCCGGTGCCGCGCGCGTCGGCGTCGTCGTTCGGGGTCGTGCAGGCGGCCTCCTCCGACGGGCACCGCATCGAGGCGTTCCTGGAGAAGCCTGCCTCTCCGCCTGCCTTGCCGGGCCGCCCGGACGAGGCGCTCGCGGCCATGGGCAACTACGTCTTCGACCGCGCGGTGCTGGAGGAGGCGCTGCGCGCGGACGCCGCCGACGACGGCAGCCAGCACAGCATCGGCGGTGACATCATGCCGCGGCTGGTGCGGTCGGGAGCCGCGCATGTGTACGACTTCCTGCAGAACGAGGTGCCCGGGACCTCGGGTTCGGATCATGGCTACTGGCGGGAAGTAGGGACGATCGACGCGTACTTCGAGGCGCACATGGACCTGTGCGCCGTGCACCCGGTGTTCAGCCTGTACAACGAGCGGTGGCCGATCCTGACGCAGGTGCCGCCGCAGCCGCCGGCGAAGTTCGTCCTGGACGAAGGCGACCGGGTCGGGACGGCGGTCAACAGCGTGGTGGGTAACGGGGTGATCGTGTCCGGCGGGATGGTGCGTTCGTCGGTGCTCTCACCGGGGGTGCGGGTGAGCGAGGAGGCGTCGGTGGGGCGTTCGGTGCTGCTGGACAACGTGCGGGTAGAGGCGCGCGCGGTGGTGGAGAACGCGATCCTGGACAAGAACGTGGTGGTGCGCGGGGGTGCGTCGGTCGGGGTGGATCGCGCGCGGGACACCGAGCGCGGGTTCACGGTGTCCGAGGGCGGCATCACCGTGGTGGGCAAGGGGCGCGTGGTCGAGCCGTAAGCGACGGGCGCCGGCGCGTTTACCGGCCCGGAGCGGGGTAGAGCGGCACGGTAGCGCTGTGCGACGGGGGTGAGCCGCGTCGCGGCGGCCGGGTGGCGGCGACTGAGCACGGCGGTGGTGAGACGGCCAGGAAGAAGGCTGCGCATGACAGCCCCCGCACTCACCGCTCCCCCGCCCGCCGGGCGGGCGCGCTGGACCCGGCTCATCCCGGTGGCGATCGTCGTCTACGTCATCTCGTTCATGGACCGGACCAACATCGGCTTCGCGTTCGACGGGATGGGCAAGGACCTTCACCTCGACTCGGCGGCGCAGGGCCTGGCCGGCGGGATCTTCTTCATCGGCTACCTGGTCCTGCAGATCCCCGGCGGGCACCTGGCCGAACGCTGGAGCGCGAAGAAGTTCGTCGGGATCATGGTGCTGATCTGGGGCGTGTTCGCGGTCGTCTCCGGCCTGGTGCAGAACTACGCCGAGTTGCTCATCGTCCGGTTCCTGCTCGGCGTGGCCGAGGGCGGGATCTGGCCCGCCATCCTGGTGCTGATCAGCCACTGGTTCCCGGCGCGGGAACGAGCCCGGGCCTACGGCTTCTGGATGATGAACATCGCCATCGCCTCGATCATCACCGCGCCGTTGTCTGGCTGGATACTGACCTGGGGTGACTGGCGCGACCTGTTCTTCATCGAGGGCGCCTTCCCGTTCCTGGTCGCCGCGCCGCTGTGGTGGTGGCTGGTCGCCGACCGCCCGGCGCAGGCCGCCTGGGTAGGCGAGGAGGAGCGGACGTACATCGAAGCCTCGCTGAAGCACGAGCAGGCGGACGCACCGTCGTTCGCCGGGTTCCGCGAGGTGTTCCGCAGCAGCGTGGTGTGGCGCCTGGTGCTGGTGTACTTCTTCATCCAGGTCGGCTTCTACGGCCTGAACCTGTGGCTGCCGCACCTGATCAAGACGACGATCGGGAGCTCGTACCTGGTCGTCGGCGGCGTCACCGCCATCCCCTACCTGTTCGCCATCGCCGGCCTGTGGTTCAACGCCCGCTCGGCCGACCGCAGCGGCCGGTACTCGGTCCACGTGCTGGCGTCGCTGGCGCTCGGCGCGGTGGCGCTGGTGCTGTCGGTGGTGTTCGGCTCCGTCGTCGCGCTGTCGGTCGTCCTGATCAGCATCGCGATGATGGGCGCGCTGGCCTACGACGGGCCGTTCTGGGCCAGTTCCTCGCAGGCCGTGCCGGTGGCGCTGGCCGGAGGGGCGATGGGCCTGATCAACGCCCTGGGTAACCTGGGCGGGTTCGCCGGTCCCTACGTGGGCGGGTGGCTGCAGGACGCCAGCGGCGGCAGCTTCCTGTCGACGGCGGTAGTGCTCGCGGTGTCGCTGATGCTCGGCGGGCTGGTCATGATCACCCTGCGGAAGCAGGCCGACCGCCCGGCTCTGCCCCGGCTCTCGGAGCCGATAGCGCACCGGGCAGGTAAGAGCGTGCCCGATGGCACATCGACACAGGTCAGGGGGAACTAGCCGGTGACCTTATACTCCTCGAGGAGGCGGCGGCTGATGATCATTTTCTGGATCTCGGCGGTGCCCTCGCCGATGAGGAGCATGGGGGCTTCGCGGTAGAGGCGCTCGATCTCGTACTCCTTGGAGAAGCCGTAGCCGCCGTGGATGCGGAAGGAGTCCTCGACCACCTCCTTGCCGTACTCCGAGGCGAGGTACTTGGCCATCCCGGCTTCCAGGTCGTTGCGGTGGCCGGAGTCCTTGCGGCGGGCGGCCATCACCATCAGCTGGTGGGCCGCCTCGACCTTGGTGGCCATCTCGGCCAGCTTGAACCCGATGGCCTGGTGCCGGGCGATGGGCTGGCCGAAGGCCTGCCGCTGCTGGGCGTAGGCGATGGCCAGCTCGAAGGCGCGCAGGGCGATGCCGCAGCCGCGGGCGGCCACGTTGACCCGGCCGACCTCGACGCCGTCCATCATCTGGTAGAAGCCCTGGCCGGTGGCGCCGCCGAGGACGCGGCGGGCCGGGACGCGGACGCCTTCGAGGATCAGCTCGGTGGTGTCGACGCCCTTGTAGCCCATCTTGTCGATCTTGCCGGGCACGGTGAGGCCGGGGACCGACGGGTTCGGGCCGTAGCCGGGCTCCTTCTCGATCAGGAACGTGGTCATGTTCCGGTGCGGGGCGTCGTGCCCGTCGTCGGTCTTGCACAGCACCGCGACCAGGTTGGCGGTGCCGCCGTTGGTCAGCCACATCTTCTGGCCGTCGAGCACGAAGTCGTCCCCGTCGCGGACGGCCCGGGTGCGGATGGCGGCGACGTCGGAGCCCAGTCCGGGCTCGGACATGGAGAAGGCGCCGCGCACGTCGCCGGCCGCCATCCGGGGCAGGAAACAGGCCTGCTGCTCCTCGGTGCCGTGCCGGGCGATCATGTGGGCCACGATGAAGTGGGTGTTGATGATGCCGGAGACCGACATCCAGCCGCGGGCGATCTCCTCCACGGCCAGGGCGTAGACCAGCAGGGAGGCGCCCAGGCCGCCGTGCTCTTCGGGGATGGTCAGGCCGAACAGGCCGAGCTTCTTCAGTCCCGCCACGATCTGGGCCGGGTACTCGTCCCGGTGCTCAAGCTCGGTGGCCACGGGAAGGATCTCCCGTTCGGTGAAGTCGTGCACGGTGGCCAGGATGTCCCGCTCGAACTCGGTCAGGCCTTCGGTCTGGGCCAGGCGTCCCATGGCGCTCCTTGGCTCCTTAGGTAAGTGGCTCGGGGCGGCCCGGCTGGGCGCCGCCGCGGTCCTTGACGTAAGCGTCGGCAGGGACCATGACCTTGCGCCGGAACACGCAGACCACGGTGCCGTCCTGCTTGTAGCCGCGGGTCTCGACCTCCACCACGCCGCGGTCGCCCTTGGACGTCAGCCGCTTGCCCAGCACGGTGGTCTCGCCGTAGATGGTGTCGCCGTGGAAGGTGGGGGCCACGTGCCGCAGCGACTCGACCTCCAGGTTGGCGATGGCCTGGCCGGAGACGTCCGGCACCGACATGCCGAGCAGGAGCGAGTAGACGTAGTTGCCCACCACCACGTTGCGGCCGAACTCGGTGGCCTGCCCGGCGTAGTGCGCATCCAGGTGCAGCGGGTGGTGGTTCATGGTGAGCAGGCAGAACAGGTGGTCGTCGTACTCGGTCACGGTCTTGCCGGGCCAGTGCTTGTAGACCGCGCCGACCTCGAACTCCTCGTAGGTGCGCCCGAATCCCATTTATGACTCCGGGGGCTCGAACGCCGACGTCCGCCGCAGCCCGGCGGCGCGGCCCTTGGCCGCGATGACCAGCGCCATCTTGCGGGAGGCCTCGTCGATCATCTCGTCGCCGAGCATGGCCGAGCCCTTGGCCCCGCCCGCTTCCGAGGTACACCAGTCGTAGGCGTCCAGGATCAGCTCGGAATGGTCGTAATCCTCCTGGGAGGGGGAGAAGATCTCGTTGGCCGCGGCGATCTGGTCCGGGTGCAGCACCCACTTGCCGTCGTAGCCGAGGGCAGCCGCCCGCCGGGCGACCTCGCGGTACCCGTCGGGGTTGCGGATCTGCAGGTACGGGCCGTCGATGGCCTGCAGGTCATGGGCCCGGGCGGCGATCAGGATGCGCATCAGGATGTAGTGGTAGGCGTCGGCCGGATAGCCCGGCGGCTGCTCGCCGACGACCAGTGACTTCATGTTGATCGAGGCCATGAAGTCGGCCGGGCCGAAGATGATCGTCTCCAGCCGGGGCGAGGCGGCGGCGATCTCGTCCACGTTCATCAGCCCGCGGGCGTTCTCGATCTGGGCCTCGATGCCGATCCGGCCGGCCGCGAAGCCCATCGTCTTCTCGATCTGGGTGAGCAGCAGGTCCAGCGCGCCGACCTGGCCCGCGTCCTGGACCTTCGGCAGCATGATGCAGTCCAGGTTCTGGCCCGCGCCCTCGACGACCGTGACCACGTCGCGGTAGGTCCAGTGGGTGGTCCAGTCGTTGACCCGGACGACCCGGGTCTTGCCGGTCCAGTCGCCGGTGTTGAGCGCGTCCACGATGGAGTGCCGAGCGCCCTCCTTGGCCAGCGGCGCGCACGCGTCCTCCAGGTCGAGGAAGACCTGGTCGGCGGGCAGGCCCGGGGCCTTTTCCAGGAACCGCGGGTTGCTGCCCGGCACGGCCAGGCAGGACCGGCGCGGGCGCAGTTGCGGCGGGGCTTCCCCGCCGCTGGCGGCGCCGGACGGTGCGGTCGTGGCGGTGGTCATGTCTGCGGTGGTCACCCTTCCATTGTCCGCACCGGGCGGTCGGGCCACGGTGGCAGGTCGCGGGCGCGGCGGATCTCGCCGACCAGGCGGCCGACGATCTCGGTCAGGCCGGTGTCGGCGGGGGTGAAGACGGCGGCCACGCCCTGGGCGCGCAGCGCGGCGGCGTCGGCGGGCGGGATGATCCCGCCGACCGCGACCGGGATGTCGCCCGCGCCGGCCGCGCGGAGGCGGCGGAGCACGTCGGGGACCAGTTCGGCGTGGCCGCCGGACAGCACCGACAGGCCCACGCAGTGCACGTCCTCGGCGGTGGCGGCGGCCGCGATCTGGGCCGGGGTGAGCCGGATGCCGGAGTAGATCACCTCGAACCCGGCGTCGCGGGCGCGGACGGCGATCTGCTCGACGCCGTTGGAGTGGCCGTCCAGGCCGGGCTTGCCCAGCAGCAGGCGCAGCCGGCCGGCGCCGATCGCGGCGGCGGTGCCGCGGACCGCGGCGCGCACCTCCTCCAGGTTGGAGCCGGCGGGGGTGACGGGAATGGAGCTGAGCCCGGTGGGCGCGCGGTACTCGCCGAAGACGTCGCGCAGGGCGGCGGACCATTCGCCGGTGGTGACGCCGGCCCGGGCGCAGGCCAGGGTGGCGTCCATCAGGTTGACGCCGGGGCGGGCGGCGTCGGTGCCCGCCGCATCAAACCGGAGGCGGTCGAGGGCGGCGCGGGCGGCGGCGCCGTCGCGGCACTTGCGCCACCAGGCCAGGCCGGCCAGGACCTCCTGCTCGCTGGCCGGGTCGACCGGCTGGATCGCGCCGGCGCCGTCGCCGGCCAGCCCAGCACCGGCCAGCCCGGCACCGGCCAGCCCAGCACCGGCCAGCAGCGGGCTGGGCTCGGTGGCCTGGAAGCAGTTGACGCCGACCACCGGGTCGGCGCCGGACTCGATCCGGGCGCGGCGGGCGGCGTGCGCGGCGACCAGGCGGGCCTTGATGAAGCCGGACTCGACCGCCGCGACCATGCCGCCGTGCGCCTCGACGTCGGCCAGCTCGGCCTGGGCGCCGGCCGCCAGCTCGGCCGTCTTGGCCTTCACCACCGGCGATCCGTCGAACAGGTCGCCGTACTCGAGCAGGTCGGATTCGTAGGCCAGGACCTGCTGGATGCGCAGGCTCCACTGCTGGTCTGCCGGCCGCGGCAGGCCGAGCGCCTCGTTCCAGGCGGGCAGCTGGACGGCGCGGGCGCGGGCGTTCCTGGACAAGGTGACGGCCAGCATCTCCAGCACGATCCGCTGGATGTTGTTCTCCGGCTGGGCCTCGGTCAGGCCGAGCGAGTTGACCTGCACGCCGTACCGGAACCGGCGCTGGGCCGGGTTCTCGATGCCGTAGCGCTCGCGGGCGACCGCGTCCCAGAGCCGGGCGAAGGCCCGCAGCTTGCACATCTCCTCGACGAACCGGACCCCGGCGTTCACGAAGAACGAGACCCGCCCGACGACGTCGCCGAGCTGCGACGGCGGGACGCGCTCGCGGACGGCGTCCAGCAGGGTGATCGCGGTACCCAGCGCGTAGGCGATCTCCTGGACCGGCGTGGCCCCGGCCTCCTGCAGGTGGTAGCTGCACACGTTGACCGGGTTCCAGCGGGGCATGTGCGTCACCGTGTAGGCGATGAGGTCGGTGGTCAGCCGGACCGAAGGACCCGGCGGGAAGATGTAGGTGCCGCGGGACAGGTACTCCTTGATGATGTCGTTCTGGGTGGTGCCCGCGAGCTTGGCGATGTCGGCGCCCTGCTCCTCGGCCACCACCTGGTACAGCGCCAGCAGCCACAGGGCCGGGGCATTGATGGTCATCGAGGTGTTGGTGCGCTCCAGGGGGATCTGGTCGAACAGCGCCCGCATGTCGCCCAGGTGCCCGACCGGGACGCCGACCCGGCCGACCTCGCCGCGGGCGAGCACGTGGTCGGCGTCATAACCGGTCTGGGTGGGCAGGTCGAACGCCACCGACAGTCCCGTCTGGCCCTTGGCCAGGTTCCGCCGGTACAGCGCGTTGGAGGCGGCCGCCGAGGAGTGCCCGGCGTAGGTGCGCATCAGCCAGGGCCGGTCCCGGGGGGCAGTGTCCGGGGGGACAGCGTCTCGGGGGGCAGGGGTCATGCGGGCACGCCTTCGCGGAACCGGCTGATCTCGGTCAGGTGCTCGGCCCGCAGCTCGGGGTCGCGGACGCCGAGGCCCTCGCGCGGGGCCAGGCAGAGCACCGCGACCTTGCCGTGGTGCAGGTTCTGGTGCACGTCGAGGGCGGCCTGGCCGGTCTGGCCGAGCGGGTAGACCGCCGACATGGTCGGGTGGATCTTGCCCTTGGCGATGAGCCGGTTGGCCTGCCAGGCCTCCCGGTAGTTGGCGAAGTGCGAGCCGATGATCCGCTTAAGGCTCATCCACAGGTAGCGGTTGTCGTACTCGTGCATGAACCCGGAGGTGGACGCGCAGGTCACGATGGTGCCGCCCTTGCGGGTCAGGTACACCGAGGCGCCGAACGTGTCCCGGCCCGGGTGCTCGAAGACGATGTCGACGTCCTCGCCGCCGGTGAGCTCGCGGATGCGGGCGCCGAACCGCTTCCACTCCTTGGGGTCCTGGGTCCGCGGGTCCTTCCAGAACTGGTAGCCCTCGGCCGCCCGGTTGATGACCAGCTCGGCGCCCATCGACCGGCACAGCCCGGCCTTGCGCTCGCTGGACACCACGCAGACCGGGATGGCCCCGCCCGCCAGCGCGTACTGGGTGGCGTAGGCGCCCAGGCCGCCGCTGGCCCCCCAGATCAGCACGTTCTGGCCCTGCTTCATCGAGGCGCCGTTGTCGGAGACCAGCTGCCGGAACGCGGTCGAGTTCACCAGCCCCGGGGTGGCGGCTTCCTCCCAGGTCAGGTGCTTGGGCTTGGGCATCAGCTGGTTGGTCTTGACCAGGGCGATCTCGGCCAGGCCGCCGAAGTTGGTCTCGTAGCCCCAGATGCGCTGCTCCGGGTCGAGCATGGTGTCATTGTGCCCGTCGGCGCTCTCCAGTTCCACCGACAGGCAGTGCGCGACGACCTCCTCGCCCGGCTGCCAGGCGGTCACCCCGGGGCCGGTGCGCAGCACCACGCCGGCCAGGTCCGAGCCGATCACGTGGTAGGGCAGGTCGTGCCGGGCCGCGAGCGGGGACAGCCGCCCGTACCGGCGCAGGAAGGCGAAGGTCGAGACGGGCGAGAAGATCGCGCTCCACACGGTGTTGTAGTTGACCGAGCTGGCCATCACCGCGATCAGCGCCTCGCCCATGCCGAGCTCGGGGACCGGGACCTCCTCCAGGTGCAGCGCGGCGCGCGGATCACGGTCGTGCGGCTCGAGGCCGTCGAACATGTGCTCTTCGTCGTGGTGCAGGGTGACGGCCCGGTAGGCCGCGGGCAGCGGCAGCGCGGCGATATCGGCCGCCGTGCTGCCCGGGTCACCGATCGCGTCGAGTATCGCTTGCATGGCCACGATGCCTCCCTCAGCTGAGCAAAATCCAGCATGCATCGCGAAATGACACGAGAAAATCAGCTTTCACTGTGAAGAATTGCCAGTTTTCGCGGACAGGCGTTAAGAGCAGAAATTTACCGAACGGGGGCCGGCTCCCCCGTCGTGTCATGATCATGTGAAGGGAGGTAGACGCGTGGAATACCTGATCGTGGCCGAGGCTTACCGGGATCTGGAAGCCGTCAGCGGGCGGCTGGCGCTGATCGACCGGCTCGCGGCCCTGGTGGAGCAGACGCCGGACAAGCTGCTGCCGGTGGTGTGCTACCTGTGCCAGGGGCAGATCGCGCCGGAGTTCGCCGGGATCGACCTCGGGCTGGCCGAGAAGATGGCGATCCGCGCGCTGGCCGTGGCCACCAGCGCCGAGGCGGTGCAGGTGGCCGCGCGGGTGCGCGAGGTGGGCGACCTGGGCCAGGCCGCGGAGCAGCTGCTGGCGGGCGAGGACCGCGCGCCGGTGCTGACGGTCAACGAGGTGGTGGCGACGCTGTTCGACATCGCCCGGGCCGAGGGGACCGGGTCCCAGGGCCGCAAGCTGGAACTGATGTCCGGCCTGCTGGGCCGGGCCACCCCGCTGGAGGCCCGCTACCTGCTGCGGCTGGTCACCGGGAACCTGCGGCTGGGCATCGGCACCCCCACCATCCTGGACGCGCTGGCCCGGGTGCACGCGGGCGGCAAGGCCGACCGGCCGGTGCTGGAACGGGCCTACAACATCTGCTGCGACCTCGGCAAGGTCGCCGCCACGCTGGTCAG
>JAICWX010000272.1 GCA_025934635.1 Streptosporangiaceae bacterium
AGGCTGGCCAGATGTGTCGCTCCGGCTACTGGACTGCTATACACATGTGTCCTACGGTGGCTGTCATGACAGGTCGCCGGGGACCAGCGCGCCGGACGGGCCGCGGGCGGTGAGCCAGCCCGCCCCTCGGAGCCCCGCCTCTGGGAATAGGGCGCAGGCTGATCCCGGCGCGGCGGCGCGGCGGCTGTTCGGGCTGCGCGACGAGCCGACCGGCGCCCTGGGCGGCCAGGCGGACGCGGTGGCCGCGGCCTGCCACGCGATGGCGGTGCGGTTTCACCGGGGCGGGCGGCTGGTGGTGTTCGGCACCGGCGGGGCCAGCGCCGATGCGCAGCACGTGGCGGTGGAGTTCGTGCACCCGGTCATCGTGGGCAAGCGCGCGCTGCCGGCCATCGCGCTGACCGCCGACGTGGCCACCGTCACCGGGATCGCCGAACGCGACGGGATCGCCGCGATCTTCGCCCACCAGCTCAGGTACCTGGCCGGCCCGGCCGACATCGCGCTGGGCATCTCCTCCGATGGGGAGAGCCCGAGCGTGCTGGCGGGGCTCGAGACGGCCCGGGAGCTCGGCTTGCTGACCGTGGCCCTGGTGGGCGGCGACGGCAGCGCGGCCGGCAAGGCGGCCGAGCACGTGCTGGTGGCCGGCTCCTCCGATCCGCGCGTGGTCAAGGAGATGCACGTGACTCTGTACCACGTCCTCTGGGAACTGGTCCACGTGTTCTTCGAGCAACCGGGCGTACTGGGACCTGGAGTTGTCGCATGAGCGAGCCGGAGGAGGCGAGCGAGTGCACGGGCGAAGTCTGCATTACGTGCTCCGACATGGCCGTCGAGGTCACCGTGGTCCGGCTGCTCGCGGACCAGATGGCGGTGGTCGATACCGGGGCGGGCGAGGAAACGGTGAGCGTGGCCCTGGTGACCGCCGGGGCGGGCGACACGATCCTGGTGCACGCCCGCGAGGCGATCGCCGTGGTAGGCGCCCGTGAATGACGACCTGGCCTCGCTGTACCCGTTCCTGTACTCCGACACCGGCGACCTGACGGCCGTGCTCGACCAGGTGCGCGCCTCGACCGTGGCCAAGGCGGCTGAGGTCGGGGAACTGCGCCGTGCGGTCGGCGAACGGGACGGGACGCGGATCGCCGAGTGCGCGCGGCAGGCCGCGGCCCGGTTCGCCCGGGGCGGGCGGCTGTTCGCCTTCGGCAACGGCGGCAGCGCCACCGACGCCGCCCAGCTGGCCACGTTGTTCCTGAATCCTGCGGGCAGCGCTCCCCCGCTGCCCGCGTTCGGGCTGGCCAACGACACCTCGGTGATCACCGCGCTGGCCAACGACGTGGGTCCCGAGGTGATCTTCGCCCGGCAACTGGCCGCGTTCGGCGGCCGGGACGACATCGCGGTCGGGTTGTCGACCAGCGGGAACTCCGAGAACCTGCTGCGCGCCTTCGACGAGGCGAGCCGGCGGGGGATGCTCACCATCGGGCTGGCCGGCTACGACGGCGGCCAGATGGCCGAGCTGGACAGCATCGACTACCTGTTCGTGGTGCCGTCGTCATCGGTGCACCGGGTCCAGGAAGCACAGACCACGATCTACCAGGTGCTCTGGGAGCTGACCGCAGAGGAGATAGCACATGTGCCTCGGCATACCCGGTGAGGTTATCGAGCTCCACCCGGAGCAGCCCGACCTGGCCAAGGTGAACGTGAGCGGGGTCCGGCGGATGATCAACATCGGCCTGCTCTCCGACGACCCGCCGGCGCCCGGCGACTGGGTGCTCATCCACGTCGGCTTCGCCCTGTCGAAGATCGACGAGCAGGAGGCGGCCGCCACCCTGCAGTACCTGGAGGGCGTCGGGCAGTCCTACGAGGACGAGCTCGCGGCGCTCAAGGAATCAGTAATCGAGTAGGAATCACTGATCGAGTAGAGGAGCGTGGGGGAACGATGCGGTTCGTCGACGAATTCCGTGACGCCGACAAGGCCCACGCGCTGGCCGCGAAGATCGCGGCGCTGTGCGAGCCCGGGCGCCAGTACAAGCTGATGGAGGTGTGCGGCGGGCACACCCACACGATCTACAAGCACGGCCTCGAGGACTA
This sequence comes from Streptosporangiaceae bacterium, assembly GCA_025934635.1. Next base: position 2,080 of record JAICWX010000272.1, read on the forward strand.
CCTGCCGGAGTCGGTCCAGCTGGTGCACGGGCCGGGCTGCCCGGTCTGCGTGATCCCGATGGGGCGGGTGGACGACGCGATCCACCTGGCGTCGCAGCCGGACGTGATCATGACGTCGTTCGGCGACATGATGCGGGTGCCGGGCAGCGGCGGCTCGTTCTTCGACGCCAACGCCGAGGGCACCACCATCAAGATGGTGTACTCGCCGCTCGACTCGCTCAAGCTGGCCCGGCAGAACCCGGACAAGCAGGTCGTGTTCATGGCGATCGGGTTCGAGACGACCGCGCCGTCCACCGCGATGACCATGATCAGGGCGGCGGCCGAGGGGCTGACGAACTTCTCGGTGTTCTGCAACCACGTCACCATCGTGCCGGCCATCAAGGCCATCCTGGACTCGCCCGACCTGCGGCTCGACGGCTTCATCGGGCCGGGGCACGTGTCCACGGTGATCGGCTGCCGGCCGTACGAGTTCATCGCGCGGCAGTACGGCAAGCCGGTGGTGGTGGCCGGGTTCGAGCCGCTGGACATCCTGCAGTCCATCTACATGCTGATGGTCCAGCTGTCGCAGGGCCGGGCCGAGGTGGAGAACCAGTACGCGCGGGTGGTGCCGTGGGACGGCAACCTGGTCGCGCTCAAGGCCATCGGCGGGACGATGGAGCTGCGGCCCTACTTCGAGTGGCGCGGCCTCGGCTTCATCTCGCACTCGGCGCTGCAGGTGCGGGAGAAGTACGCCGCCATGGACGCCGAGCGCCGGTTCCAGGTGCCCGGGGTGCGGGTGGCCGACCCCAAGGCCTGCCAGTGCGGCGAAGTGCTCAAGGGCGTGCTGAAGCCGTGGGAGTGCAAGGTGTTCGGCACCGCGTGCACCCCGGAAACACCGATCGGCACCTGCATGGTGTCCCCCGAGGGCGCGTGCGCCGCTTACTACAACTTCGGCCGGATGAACCGGACCCGGGTCGCCGAGGCGGGCGTCGCCGGGATGGCCGGGTCATGAGCCGGAGCTGGATCGACGAGGCCCTTGCCGAGCACGAAGGTCTCGCCGCCGAGGGGCGGCGTCAGCTGCCGCTGGCCGATCGGGAACAGCAGGTGCTGGACCGGATCGACCGGGCGCGCCGGCGCCGCCCCAAGGTAAGGGAAGAGCGCGTCACCATGTCGCACGGAGCCGGCGGCAAGGCGACGCACACCCTGATCGAGGCGGTCTTCCTGGACGCGTTCCGCAACCCGCTGCTGGAGCCGATGGAGGACGCGGCCCAGCTGACGGTGGGCGGCGCCCGGATCGCGCTCACCACCGACTCCTACGTGGTGTCCCCGCTGTTCTTCCCGGGCGGCGACATCGGCGACCTGGCCGTCAACGGCACCGTCAACGACCTGGCCGTGTCCGGGGCCCGGCCGCTGTACCTGTCGGCCGGGTTCATCCTGGAAGAAGGCTTTCCCGTCGCCAGCCTGCAGCGGGTCACCGAGTCGATGCGGGCGGCGGCCGAGGCGGCCGGAGTGCAGGTGGTGACCGGCGACACCAAGGTGGTGCAGAAGGGCAAGGCCGACGGCTGCTACATCAACACGGCCGGCGTCGGCGTGCTGGAGCGGGACGTCTCCCTGGGGGTAGCTCAGGCCCGGCCGGGCGACGCCATCGTCGTGTCCGGGCCGATCGGCGACCACGGCATCACGATCATGCTGGCCCGCGGCGAGCTGGACATCGAGGCGGACATCGTCTCGGACACCGCGCCGCTCAACGGGCTGGTGAACGGGCTGCTCGACGCGGTTCCCGGTGTCCGGGCGATGCGCGACGCGACCCGCGGCGGGGTGGCCACCATCCTCAACGAGATCGCCCGGGCGGCCGACGTCGGCGTGCTGGTGCACGAGAACGAGATCCCGGTCCGGGAAGAAGTCCGCGGCGCGTCGGAGCTGCTCGGCATCGACCCGATGTACGTGGCGTGCGAGGGCCGCCTGGTCGCGGTGGTGCCCGGCCTGGACGCGGACCGGGCGGTGGCCGCGCTGCGCGCCCATCCGCTCGGCGACCAGGCCGCGGTGATCGGGCACGTCCGGGCCGAACAGCCGGGCATCGTCCAGATCAAGACCGCGTTCGGCGGGACGCGGATCGTGGACCTGCTGGTGGGTGATCCGCTCCCCCGGATCTGCTAAAGCTGGGCGGCGGCGACCACGGCCTGGCCGAGGCTGATGCCGCCGTCGTTGCACGGGACCCGGGAGTGCAGCAGGACGCGGAAGCCGCGCGCCTCGAGGCGGGTGACGGCCGCGTTCAGCAGCAGCAGGTTCTGGAACACGCCGCCGGAGAGCGCCACCGTGCTCAGGCCGCGGGTTTCGCGCAGCCGCTGGCAGCCCGCTTCGATCGGGGCGGCGACCCCGTGGTGAAAGCGGGCGGCGATGAGGGGGGCGGGGACGCCACTCGTTAGGTCGCCTGCGAGAGCGTGCAGGAGATCGGACCCGCGGGCTCGGAACGGGCCTTCGCCGGTCTCGAGGCCGGCTGGGTACGCTTCCAGCTCGGCCGGGTCGGCGAGCTGCTCGAGCTCGATGGCGGCCTGGCCCTCGTAGTTGATCGTGTCGCGCACGCCGAGCAGGGCGGCGGCCGCGTCGAACAGGCGGCCCGCGCTGGAGGTCAGCGGGGAGTTCACGCCCTTGGCGGCCAGCTTTGTCACGGCGGCCCACTGGTCCGGGTGGCGTTTCGCCACCGCGGTGGCGGCGTCGCCGAGGTAGGCGGCGGCCATGCGCCAGGGCTGGCGGATGGCGGCCGCGCCGCCGGGCATCGGGACCGGGGCGAGGTGGCCGCCGCGCTCGTAGCTTTGCGTGTCGGCGATCAGGAACTCGCCGCCCCAGATGGTGCCGTCGGGGCCGTAGCCGGTGCCGTCGAAGGCCACCCCGATGACCGGGCCGCTTTCGCCGTTGTCGGCCAGGCAGGAGGCGATGTGGGCGTGGTGGTGCTGCACGCCGATCAGGTCCAGGTCCTCGGCGTCGGCCAGGTCGAGGGCGTACTTGGTGGACAGGTACTCGGGGTGCCGATCGTGCGCGATCACCTGCGGCTCGATGTCGAACAGGCGGCGGAAGTGCGCGATGCCCTCGGTGAACGAGCGCAGCGTCTCCGCGTTCTCCAGGTCCCCGATGTGGTGCGAGATGAACGCGTGCCGTCCCTGGGCCAGGCAGAACGTGTTCTTGAGCTCGGCTCCGCAGGCCAGCACGGGGCGGGGGAAGGTACGGGTGACGGTCAGCGGCTCGGGAACGTAGCCGCGGGAGCGTCTTATCAGCGCGGGGCGGCCGCGGACGGTGCGGGCCACCGAGTCGTCGGTCCTGACGTGGATGGCGCGGTCGTGGGCGAGGAAGGCGTCGGCGATGTTTTCCAGCCTTTCGCGGGCCTCCTCGTCGCGGTAGACGATCGGCTCATCGGAGACGTTTCCGCTGGTCAGGACGATAGGTTTCGTTGTCGCGGCAAGGAGCAGGTGGTGCAGCGGCGTGTACGGGAGCATGATGCCGAGCTGGCGGTTGCCGGGAGCGGTGGCCGCGGCGATCGTGGCGTCGCGGTTCCTGGGGAGCAGGACGATCGGGCGGGACGGGCTGGTCAGGAGGACGGCGGCCGCGTCGTCGATTCCGGCTAGTTCGCTGGCCGCGGCCAGGCTGGCGGCCATGACGGCGAAGGGCTTGTCTTCGCGGTGCTTGCGGGAGCGAAGGCCGGCGACGGCGGCGTCGGAGGTGGCGTCGGCGGCCAGGTGGTAGCCGCCCAGGCCCTTGATCGCGAGGATCTGGCCCTGCTGGAGTCGTTCGGCGGCCTTGCGGATGGGGTTTTTATCGTCGCCGTCCAGGGCGAGGCGGGGGCCGCAGGCGGAGCAGCAGACGGGCTGGGCGTGGAAGCGGCGGTCGGCCGGGTCGTGGTACTCGGCCCGGCAGCGGCCGCACATGGCGAACGGCGCCATCGTGGTGCTGGGGCGGTCGTAGGGGACGTCGCGGACGATGGTGAAGCGGGGACCGCAGTTGGTGCAGTTGATAAAGGGGTACTGGTAACGCCGGTCAGCCGGGTTTCTGAGTTCCTCAAGGCAGTCCGCGCATACGGTGGTGTCGGCCGAGATCAGCGTCCGGCGCGGGCCGGAGGTTTCGCTCGCCGCGATGACAAATGATTCTTCCGAACGGGCGGGGCTGATTGCCCGGATCGTTACCTTCTCGATCCGGGCCAGCGGGGGTGCGTCCCGCTCGAGCCGGTGCAGGAACTCGTCGACGGCGGCCCGCGGCCCCTCGACTTCGGCGAAGACGCCGTCGGTGTCGTTGCCGACCAGACCGGTCAAGCCAAGGCCGGTGGCCAGGGAATACACGAACGGGCGGAAGCCGACGCCCTGCACGACGCCCTCCACCCGCAGGGCCGTGCGCACGGTCCCCATCGGTCCCTCACCTCCCGGCCCACCGAGGATATTCCCCGCGCGCTGCAATATAGATGAAACAAATCATTGATCTGTTACCTGGTGGGGGGTTACCTTCGAGTCACTATCAGACCTGGGCCTGAGCGCTCCACGGTAAGGGGTGACCGCATGTCAGGGACCGCCGTGCATGACGTCCCAAGTCGGCCCGGACGGGCCGGCTCGCTAATCAAACGCCAGCTCGACCACTATCCCGAGACCGGGCCCAGGATCATGTACCTGGCCATCACGGTGCTGGCCACGATCACGCTGTACTACGAGCTGTACGTCGGCGGCTCGGTGTCCACGCTGATCCTGACGAACCTGCACATGAACTTCACGTTCTACGTGCTGACGCTGGCGTTCGGGGCCCTGATCGGAGCGGCCGGCTCGCTGTTCGCCGGGATCACCGACCGGCTCGGCCGGGCCAACCTGGTCGTGTTCGGCCTGCTGTTCACCGGGATCTTCACGCTGTTCATCCTGCCCGCCGCGACCGACAAATGGGTCTTCACCATCGAGGGCTTCGTGGTCGGCTTCGTGGAGGGCGTCTGCCTGGTCGCCACTCCCGCACTGATCAGGGACTTCTCCCCCCAGGTGGGGCGGGCCACGGCCATGGGCTTCTGGACCAGCGGCCCGGTGCTCGGCAGCCTGATCGTCTCGGTGGTGGGCACCTGGACCATCCCGGCGGTCGTCAACGACCCGCGGTTCTGGACCCACGAGTACCGCATCTGCGGCATCGCCGGCCTGATCGTCTTCCTGATCGCGCTGGTCGGCCTCAAGGAGCTGTCCCCGGCGCTGCGCGACCAGCTGATGGTCAGCATGCGCGACCGCGCGCTGGTCGAGGCCAAGGCCAAGGGCCTGACCGAGGAAGACATCGCCGCGGCCCTGCGGCACCCGTTCCGCCAGCTGATGAAGCCCGACGTCATCATCTCCTCGATCGCAGTGTCGATCATGCTGCTGTTCTATTACACGTCCGTCGCGTTCAGCGTGATCTACCTGACCACCGTGTTCTCCAACATCACCCTCAAGGACGCCAACGGCCTGGGCAACTGGGCCTGGGGCTTCAACGTCATCGCCGTGATCCTGGTCGGGATCATCTCCGACCGGTTCCGGGTGCGTAAGCCGTTCATGGTGATCGGCGGGATACTAGCCGCGGTGTCGGTCGTGCTCTACCTGGAGCATGCGGGGAACCATACCGGCTACTACACCCTGGCGATCAACCTGGCCCTGATCTCGCTCGGCCTGGGCATCGCCTACACCCCGTGGATGGCCAGCTTCACCGAGACGGTGGAGGCGCGCAACCCGGCGCTCACCGCGACTGGCCTGGCCATCTGGGGCCTGATCATCCGGATCGTGGTGGCGGCCTCGTTCTTCCTGGTCCCGGTGTTCATCAACTCGGTGACGCCGCTGGTCAACTACGGCGGCACGGTGTCGGCCTACGCGACCCAGTACGCCAGCCAGATCGCCTTCGCGACCGCCCACCCCGACGTGGTGGCGGCGGCCCAGAAGGTCCCGCCGAACGTCATCGCCGCCGCGCAGGCTATCCCGCCGGCGGTCACCGCCACCGCGCAGAAGATCCCGCCGGATGTCCTGGCCATCGCCCAGAAGGACGCGACCCAGCTGGCGAACGCGCAGAAGTTCCAGCCCGAGCTCACGGTGATCCAGGCCCACCCGGCGCTGTTCACCCAGCTGGCTAAGTACTCGGACCCGTCCAAGATCCCGCCCGCGCTGGTGGGCCAGGCGATCGCCGCAGCCGGCGGAGGCGCCAAGGGCATCGGCATCCTGACGACCATCTCGAACAACAAGGACGCCATCAACGGCGTGATCGCGGTCGCGCCTGACCTGCAGAAGGTCGCGCCGTACGCGGCCGACCTGAGGACCATCGCGCCGTACTCGACGCAGCTGACCACGATCGCGCCGTACGCGGCCGAGCTGACCAAGATGGCTCCGTACGGGGCGCAGCTGACCGCCCTGTCCAAGGTGCCGCCGCAGGTCTTCCCCTACCTCCAGGCGCACGGCAAGGCCGTGCAGGACGCCGCGGCCAAGACGGCCGGCCAGTGGAAGACGTGGTACTGGATCTGCTTCGGCGGGATCATCTTCTTCCTGCTGAGCATCCCGCTGCTGCGCGGCCGCTGGCGGACGCGTGACGCCAAGGCCGACGAGGCCGCGCACGAGGCCAAGGTTCAGGAGGAGCTGGCCAAGCTGCAGGCCACCGTCTAGGGGTTATCGTCTGACTCCGGAGAACCTGTCCTCCCCCAGGGCCCTGGCCCTGGGGGAGGATTCGGCTTTCTAGGGGGTGTTGCCGCGCGGGGGGATGCCCTCGATGATGGCCTGCTGGAGCCGGTTGGCCGTCTCGACGTCGGGCTTGCGCGCGGCGATCACGTCGGCGTAGAGGAACGACTCGCCCAGCCGGACGAGCGCGTAGGCCAGGGCGCTCGGCTCGGTGATCGGGACCAGGCCGAACTCTTCCATGTCGCGGCGGAGCGAGACCTCGTTGAAGGCCACGATCCCGCTCTGCACCCGGCCGCGCGGGTCGGTGAGCACGCGCAGGGTCAGGGCGGGCTCGTCGTCGAGCAGTCTTCTCAGTCCTTTGCTGCCGGCCACCATGGCGTTGATGTGGCGGATGGTGCCGGGGGTGTGCAGCTCGCCTTCGGGTCGTTCGGCTTCCCAGCGCTCGACGGCGATCTCGAGCATGCGCTCGGTCAGCCGCCACAGGGCCTGGCTGATCAGTTCCTCGCGGCTGCCGACGCGCCGGAACAGGGTCACCCGGGACACGCCGAGCTCGTCGGCCAGCCCCTGCATGTCCAGGCGGCGGCCCTCGTAGATCCAGCGGGCGGCGGTGCCCACGATGCGGGCGGCGTTGCTGGTGGCGGTCTTGGTGGCTGGCTTCGCGGCGGTCTTGGTCGCGTCGCTGGCGGCGGTCTTGGTCGCGGTGCTGGTGGCGGTCTGGTCGGCGGCGATGCTGGCAGCGCTGGGACCGGTCGCGCCGGGGCCGGGCCCGTGGCCCGGACGGCGCTTCAGGGTCGGTGCCTTCATAGTCTCGCCACCCTGCCTTGTGCGGAAAAGTCCACCACGCTGTCTACGTTAACCCGCGCGACCGGATCCGGTTAGCCCGGTGCCCCCCGTGCGTCCAGATCTCGTACCAGGGGGGTTCCGGTCCCGTTCCAGCCGAAGATAGGACGATGAGCGGTGAGCTGACAGGCGGGTACCACTCGGCGCCGGTGCGGCGGGGGGACGTGGTCATCAGGGCCGCGGGGCCGTGGAGCCGGAACGTGGAGGCCTTGCTCGGCCACCTCGAGCGAGCCGGTTTCCGGCAGGCACCCGCCTACCTGTCCCGTGACGAGGACACGGGAACCGAGACGCTCAGCTTCGTCGCCGGGCAGGCGGGCACCTATCCGCTCACCGCGGAGCAACGTTCGGACCAGGCCCTGGTGAACGTAGCCCGGGCTATCCGGGTCATGCACGACGCCACCGCCGGGTTCACCGCTCCCGAGCCGGACCGCTGGCAGTACCGGGCGGTGATCCCGGCCGAGGTCGACTGCATCGGCCACAACGACCTCGGGCCCTACAACATGGTCTTCGACGGGAGCCGCGTCGCGGGCATCATCGACTGGGACTTCGCCGGGCCGTCCAGCCGCGCCTGGGACCTGTGCTACGCCGCGCACCGGTTCGTCCCGCTGTCGGCGCCGCGCTCCACGGTGGCGTTCGGCTGGGATCCGGTCCCCGATCAGGCAGCCCGGCTACGCCTGTTCGCCGGCGCCTACGGCGGCGCCGTCGACGTACCGGGCCTACTTGACCTGCTGACCGTGCGGCTCTCCGCGATCTGCGCCCACTGCTCACAGGCTGATCTGGGCGGCCGTGGCGGCCTGGGCGGGGATGGCGGCCAGCAGCCCGGGGACCAGTGCGCGGGCCAGGCTCTTCTCTTTTGCGCCGGCGGGGCGCAGGCCGATGGCCCGCTCCACGTTGAAGGCCACCCAGTCCAAGCCGATCATCATGGACTGGCCCAGGTCCAGCGGTCCGAGCGTGGTGTCGTCCCCGCCTTCTCGACGATACGAGCGGACCACTTCGCGGGCGATAGCCAGATCTGTCCAGGCGGCCAGCGACATGGCCACGTCGGCCAGCTCGCGACGGGGAACGAGCGGGGCGGCCAGGTCCCAGTCGCACAGCACCGGTCCGGCTCTGGTGAGCAGGAGGTTCTTCTGGTCGATGTCGCCGTGCGTCATCACCTCCTGATCCGGCTGGAATCCGGCTTCGCGGGCCAGGTCAGCGATCAGCGTTACGGCGGGGGCGGCGGCTTCCATCGCGGCGGTCCAGGTTTCCTGGCTCTGGCGGGCGGCTTCGGTCAGCTCGGGCCAGCGGGCGGCGGTCACGGTGCTGGTGACGGGGAACAGGTCGCGGTCCCGGGGGGTGATGCGGAGGCCGTGCAGGGTGGCCAGGGTGCGGCCTGCCCATTGGGCGGTCTCCGGGCCGACAGGGCCGGGGTGGACGGGGGTGCCATCGGTCCAGTGGTGGACGCGGACCGGGGCGTCCGGGGCGACGTGGCTGGACTGGCTGGCTTGGCCGGGCTGGCTGGCGAGGCTGGGCTGGCTGGCGAGGCTGGGCTGGCTGGCGAGGCTGGCTTGGCTGGCTCGGCTGTGGCGGACCCGGGCTAGGCAGGTGCCGTCGGCGGGGTTGGGCACGGGCTGGGGCGCATTCACGTCGGCAGCGATGGCCTGCTGCTCGAACGACCACGCCGCGGCCAGCCACTCCTGCCAGTGCGGATCCGCCCAGGGATTACGCAGCTCCTTGACCGCGTAGCGGCGGCCGCCGGCGTCCAGCCGGTAGACCCGGTTCGACCAGGCTCCGCCCACCGGTTCCCAGCCCGCCACCGGGCCGGGGAGAGCAAACGCTTCGATCACCGCCGCCGGATCAGGCGCTGGGTCGGGCGCGTCTGGCTCTGGCGCGTCTGGCTCTGGCGCGTCTGGCTCTGGCGC
>JAICWX010000449.1 GCA_025934635.1 Streptosporangiaceae bacterium
CCTGCATACCCCCGGACCAGGCCCGGACCTGATCGTCGAACTGGAAGCCCTCACCACCGAGAACTGCGACCACCGGTTCGAAGCCCGCGGACACGATCCCGGGGTCAAGCTCCGGCACCTGGCCCAGATCCGGCACGCGACCTGCACCAGTCCCGTCTGCCGACGGCCCGCCGCGACCTGCGACTACGAACACAACATCCCCTATGAGGCAGGCGGAAGAACGTGCCTGTGCAACACGGGCCCAAAGTGCCGACACGACCATAGGCTCAAACAGCACCCACGCTGGAACGTGGAGCAGCACCCGGACGGGACCTTCCGCTGGACCACGCCTTCCGGACGGGCCTACACCACCGAACCGACCCGGTACCCGGTCTGATCACAGGTCCAGGACGAGGTCGCTGGAGGGCTGGGAGCAGCAGATCAGGGTGTCGCCGGGCGCCGGCGCGTCTATCGGCTCGGGCGAGTAGCTGACCGTTCCGGACATCAGGCCGGTCTCGCAGGTATGGCAGACGCCGGTGCGGCAGGACCAGCGGGCCGGCACGTCGCAGGCTTCCGCCAGCTCGAGCAGGCTGCCGTAGCCGGCGGAGTTCCAGCGGGTGGTCAGGCCGCTGCGCGCGAAGGCGATCTCGGGGCCGTCGCCGGGCGGCCCGGCGGGCGGGTGCGGCGGCCGGGCGGGCACGGCCGCTATGCCGGGCGTGCTGCCGGGAGGGGCGCCGAAGATCTCGGTGTGCACGCGGGTCCGGTCGAGTCCCAGGGCGGTCATGGCGGCGGACATCTCGGCCATGAAGCCGGCCGGGCCGCAGATGTAAGCATCGGCGTCGGCCGGCAGGCCGAGGCTGGCCAGCACGGAGGCCGACAGGTGGCCCGCCGTCTGGTAGTCGCGGCCGGGGACCTCATCGGAGCCCGGGTGGCTGTGGCAGACGTACCGGTGCCCGCGGGCCAGGCCCGCCAGCAGGGAACGGGACTCGCCGGCGAACGGCTCCTCGGTCCGGTTACGGGCACCGTGCAGCCACCAGATCTCGCGGCCGGATCTTTCGTCGGCCAGGGCGTGCAGCATGGCCAGGACGGGAGTCGCTCCGACGCCCGCGCTGACCAGCAGCACCGGGCGGTCCCCGGGCTGGAGGATGAACGTGCCGCGCGGCGCGGCCGCCGCCAGCTGATCACCGGGCCGGACGTGGTCGCGCACGAACTGGCTGCCCGTGCCGTGCGCTTCGCGCTTGACGCTGATGCGGTAGGAGCCGGCGCCGGGTGCACCGGACAGCGAGTAGCTGCGCAGCAGCGGCGCGGCGCCGGCGGCGACATTCAGCCGCAGGGTCAGGAACTGCCCGGGCTGAGGCGGCGGCAGGGCAGCCCCGGCCGGATCGGCCAGGGACACCGACGTCACCGCGTCGCTTTCCCGGCTGACCGCGGTCACCGCCAGGGTGCGGAAGCCGGCCCAGGCCGGGGGCGGGCTGACCGCGGTCAGCCCGGCGTTGCCGGCGGCACCGGTCCCGTCCGGCGTCCCGGCCTGGCCGGCGATGGCGCGGAACGAGGCCTTCCAGCCCTCGGGCAGCGCGGGGATGCGCAGCGTGCTCAGTACCCGGTCGTGATCGTGACCGGGCAGGTAGAGCAGGCCGTCGATCTCGGCCACGGTCATGGTTTCCGGCCCGGCGGCCACCCGGACGATCTCATCCCCGGCCTGAACGGCGCCCTCCCGCAGCACCCGGAAGTAGAACCCGGGCCGGTGGTGGGAGACCAGCAGTGACGGCATCCGGGGCTCGTCCATCCGGATCCCCACCCGGTAGCACGTCACCCGCGGCTGGGACACCTCGAACAGCGCCTCGCCGATCTGGTAGCGGTCGCCGATGCACACCTGATCGTCGGCCAGCCCGCTGATTGTGAAGTTCTCGCCGAACTGGCCGTACTCGAAGTCGGTGCGCTTCAGCTCGTCCTGCCAGTACCGGTACGACTCGATCTGGTACACGAAGACCGCGCGGTTCTCGCCGCCGTGCCCGGCCAGGTCACCCTGGCCGTCCCCGTCGATGTTCAGCCGCCGCACCTGGCTCGGCCCGTCAACCGGACGCTTCCAGATGCCGGTGTGCACCGTCTTCCCGTGCCAGCTCACGTCCTGCGGCAGGCCCACGTTGACCGACAGGAGGCGGCTGGAAGTCACGGGGTTCACGGTACATCAGTCGCTTGACTCAAGCGGGAGGCCGCGGAGGGCGATTAGCGTGGCCACATTTCGTCGCGGGGGCCCGCCGGTCATGCTCGCCGCCGGGAAGGGCTCCATCGTGACCGTCTGCTCGGTCAACTCGGTGCTGCCCGACCCGGGTCAGCCCCGGCCCGGTGGCCACCGACCTGTGGCTGGGCGACCAGGGGGTCGCGCAGACCGTGAGCCACGCGACCGGCGCCGAGGCCGGTGACGTCGCCCGTGAGGCCGCGAAGGCCATGGTCACCGGGCGGTTCAGCCGCCCGGAGGAGGTCGCCGACCTCGTCCTGCTGCTGGCCAGCGACCGCACCGCGAACGTCACCGGTTCCGACTTCAGAATCGACGGCGGGCTGATCCCCACCTGGTAGTGGAGACCAGCCCGCCGTCAGGAAACCCGGGAGACTAGCTCACCGTCGACGCGAACCAGTGCTGGTTCGTCGCGTTGTTGCACTTCCAGACGATGAGCTGGGTGCCGTCCTTCTTCGAGGAGGCCGGGTCGTCCAGGCAGTACTGGCCGCCCTTGGCCTTCATCACGAACTCGCCGTTGGTCTTGTGCGTCCACTTCTCGTTGGCGCCGTTGTTGCAGGTGTACAGGATCACCTTGCTGCCGTTGCCGCCGGTCCGCTGGTCGTTGAGGCACTTGCCGTTGTGCTTCAGGTAACCGTTGGTGTACGTGAAGTACTGCGCCGGGTTGTTCCTGTTGCAGCCGTAGATGGTGACCTTGGTCCCGTTGGCGGAGCCGTTGTGCAGCGCGTCGATGCACTTGCCGCCCAGGCCCCGGTACAGGGTGTGCGTACCGCCGCCCGAGGTGGGCGTCGGGGTCGGCGTGGGGTCCGCGCCCTGCTGCGGCGCGAACTGCAGCGAGATCGACAGGCTGGCCGCGGGCGTCGTGATCTTGGCCTGGGTGGCGCTCACCGTGACCGCACAGGTATCCGGCTTCGGGAAGGGCAGGACCAGCGTCAGCGTGTTCGGCGTCGTCGCAGTGCCGCCGCCGGTGTTGACCAGGGTCTCGCCGCCGAGCGTGCACGAGGCCCGCCAGAACGTGTTGACGAGCTGGTTGCCGCCCTTGGTCATGGTCACGGTCATGAAGATCGTGGCTGGCTTGTTGATGGTGTTGTTGGTGATCAGGCAGTTGGCCGCCTTGCCAGGATCGTTACCGGCCGGGGCAGTGCCCGTCCCGCTGCAGAAGCCGGCGACGTTAGCGTTCGCCGTGCCGACGCTCACAGTAATCGCACCAGCTGCCAGCAATCCGGTCAAAACCGTACGAAATGCAGCACGAGGTGATATACGGATCATCAAATGCCTTTCAGCGGTCGCCTTAATGTCCCCTAGCCCCCATTTGTGACGCGTCAGCGCCGACACTGGTTTACACCAGATCCGGTGACTGAGCGGGGAGGATGGCGTTTTATGCCCGGTTAGGCGAGCCCGGCCCTGAATGGCAGTTTTAGCCTCCGTGTACCAATTCGGCGTAGAGATCGGCGGTCTGGGCGGCGATGGCCGGCCAGCCGAATTCGGCTACCGCGCGCTTGCGCCCGGCCTCGCCCATGGCCCGGGCCCGGCCGGGATCGCGCAGCAGGATGTTCAGGGCGTCCGCCAGGGGTCCCGGCTCGCCGGGCGGCACCAGCAGCCCCGTCTCACCGTCGGCCACCACCTCGGGAATCCCCCCGGTGCGGGATCCGGCCACCGCGGTCCCGCACGCCATGGCCTCCAGGTTCACGATGCCGAGCGGCTCGTAGACGGACGGGATGGCGAACACCGCAGCGTGCGTGAGCAGCTGGATGACCTCGGGCTTGGGCAGCATCTCGGGGATCCAGAACACGCCCGAGCGGGTGGCGCGCAGGCCATCCACCAGCTCGGTCACCTCGGCGAGCTGCTCGGCGGTGTCGGCCGCGCCGGCCAGCAGCACCAGCTGCGCCTCGGGGATCAGCCCGGCGGCCGCCCGGAGCAGGACGGGCACGCCCTTCTGGCGGGTGATGCGGCCGACGAAGATGACATAGGGGCGCGTCCGGTCGACGCCGTAGCGCTCGAGTACGTCAGTATGCGGATCGGGCCGGTACTCGTCGGTATCGATGCCGTTGCGGATCACCCGCACCCGTTCGGGGGAAATCTCGGGGTAAGCGGACAGGATGTCGGCCCGCATGCCCGCCGAGACGGCCACCACGGCGGCGGCCGCGGCGGCCGAGGTCCGCTCGCACCAGGTCGAGACCTGGTAGCCGCCGCCCAGCTGCTCGGCCTTCCACGGCCGCAGTGCCTCGAGTGAGTGCATGGTCACGACGTGCGGGATGCCGTAGAGCATCGACGCCAGGTGGCCGCCCAGGTTCGCGTACCAGGTGTGCGAGTGGACCAGCTGGGCCGAGCCGGCGGCGGCGGCCATGGACAGGTCGGTGGAGACCACCTGCAGCGCCGCGTTGGCACTGGCCAGCTGGTCCCAGGGGCGGTGCGCCACGGCATCGGGGCGGTCCGCGCCCTGGCAGTGCACCGTGACGTCGACCAGCGGCGTCAGCTCGCGGGCCAGGTAAGTGACGTGCACGCCCGCGCCGCCGTACACCTCGGGCGGGTACTCGCGGGTCAGCAGGGCCACCTTGAGCCTGCCGGTCACGGCACGACCTCCTGTCCCTTGCCCACCACGGTGATGCCGCCGGGCGAGACCACGAAGCCGCGCGCCCGGTCGTGCTCTTTGTCCACGCCGACCTGGGCCCATTCCGGCACGATGACGTTTTTGTCGATGATCGCGTTCCGGACCACGGCGTGCCGGCCGATCTTGGTGTTGTGCAGCAGCACCGACCGCTCCACGGTGGCCCAGCTGTTCACCCGCACCCCGGGCGACAGGACGGACAGCCGCACCAGGCCGCCGGAGATCACCACGCCGGGGCTGACCAGGCTGTCGATGGCGCGCCCGACCCGGTCCCCCGCGTCGTGCACGAACTTGGCCGGCGGGAGCGAGGGCACGTGGGTCAGGATCGGCCACTTGTCGTTGTACAGGTTGAAGATCGGCTCCACGGCGCACAGGTCCATCTGGGCGTCGAAGTAGGCCTCCAGCGAGCCGACGTCACGCCAGTAGCCGGCGTCGCGCTGGGTCGCCCCCGGGACCTCGTTGAGCATGAAGTCGTAGGCTTGCGCGCTGCCGTTCCGCACCAGGTTCGGGATGATGTTGCCGCCGATGTCGTGCCGGCTCGAGTCGTCGTCGGCGTCCTTGCGCAGCGCGTCCACCAGCACGTCGGTGTCGAAGACGTAGTTGCCCATGGAGGAGTAGCTCATGTCCGGGTTGCCGGGCATGGGCGGCGGGTCGGCGGGCTTCTCCAGGAACGCCTCGATGGTCCGGCCGTCGGAGGCGACCTGGACGATGCCGAACGCGGAGGCCTCGTCCCGCGGTACCGGGATGGCCGCCACCGTGACGCCGGCCCCGTGCCGCACGTGGTGCTCGATCATCTGCATCGGGTCCATCCGGTAGACGTGATCGGCGCCGAAGACGATCACGATGTCCGGCTGCTCGTCGTTGATCAGGTTCATCGACTGGAAGATCGCGTCGGCCGAGCCGGTGTACCAGTGCGGTCCCAGCCGCTGCTGGGCCGGGACCGGGGTCACGTAGTTGCCGAGCAGGGAGCTCATCCGCCACGTGGTGGAGATGTGCCGGTCCAGGCTGTGGCTCTTGTACTGGGTCAGCACGCAGATCTTGCGGATGCCGCCGTTGGCCAGGTTGGACAGCGCGAAGTCGATCAG
>JAICWX010000142.1 GCA_025934635.1 Streptosporangiaceae bacterium
GGCTCCGGCTGATGCCGGGCCGGCTGGCGCTACCGGGCCGCCTGACACCGGGCCGCCCGGTGCCCGGGCGGCGGGGGCCGCCGGGCCCCGGGGTGCGGCCCGGCGGGCAGTGCCCGGCCGCGGCGGCAGTTCGAGCGGCGGGGCGACCCGGCCGCTGGCGCTGTCGGCCTCGGCCGCGTTCCTGGCCCGGGCCGAGCCGGCCCCGCCGGCCGTGCCGGCCAGCCGGCGCGAGCCCGCGCCCGTCTCGCCGTCCGTGTCCACCGGCGGTGGCGCGTCCGGCCGCAGCCGCGATGGGTAGGCATCCCCGCCGCCGGCCTGGGCCGCACCGCCCTCGGTCGCGACGGCGGTGCCCGCCGCCACCCCGGCGGCCACGCCGGCCGCCGCCGCGGCGGCCTGGCCCTGGTTGCGGCGCGCCCACCGGGCGGCCCGGTAGCTGGCCACCCCGGGGACCGCCGCGGTGGCGGCGTCGAGCGTGGACCGGCGGAATGTGTGACCGGCTTCGCGCAGGCTGTACTCGGCCCGTTCGGTCGACCCGATGGTGCCGTACCCGACCGCCGAGAACAGGTGCGAGAACGGCTTGCGGTAGATGAACACCGCCACCGTGACCAGCGCGATCATCAAGATCTTGAGCGCCCACGGCAGCACCGCGTCGGCGGTCCCCATGATCAGCGAGTAACAGTAGAGCAGCACGGACAGGACGATCGCGACCGCGGCCTGTTTCATCAGCACGCCGACCAGCATCTCGAACCACCGGATGGCGATCACCCGGCCGAACCCGGGATGGGTCCCGATGATCAGGAAGAACGGCCCGGCCACCAGCAGCAGCAGGAAGCCCAGCTTGAGCACGATCAAGGTCAGCGCGATCAGCAAGATGAGCAGCCCGGCCACCAGGGCGGCGAACATGGCCGCGAACGCGATCTCCAGCCTCGTGGTCCACTGGTTGCCCTGGAACAGGGGGTAGGCCGCCGGGTTGGCCTGCTGCATCGAGGTCGCGATGCCGGTGTAGGTGGCCTTCTTGGCCTGGATCAGCCCGGCGCTCGGGGTCTCGTTGGCCGCGATGGCCTGCGACCACAGCAGCTGCCGGCCGTAGGTGTTGACCACGGTCTGCGGGGCACCGGGCGTGGTCGCGTAGGCGGTGCTGCCGAGCTCGCCGTACAGCCAGGGCTTGCACACCAGGACCGACCACAGCTCGTTGGCGTTCTCGTCGACCAGGGCGTTGCCCGAGGTGTAGGCGAAGTTGCCGGCCACGCTCTGCGGGTCACCCTTCTGCACGGGCAGGCAGTTGCTGCTGGCCGGGGCGGGCAGCTTGGAGAACGCGGTGTTGAGGACCTCGGTGACGCCGTTGGACACGGTGGTGCCGACGCCGGTGAAGTCGGCCGGCTTGCCGATCAGGGCGATGGCGGCCACGCAGGCCACCACCATCCACAGCGTGCCCTCGATGGTCCGGGTGGCCCGCTTGCGGATCAGTCCCTGCCAGGCCAGCCAGATCGCGCCGAGGATGACCACCGGCGCCAGGAACGGGAAGTAGATCGCCTTGCCCAGCGCGGTGATCAGCCGGTTCACCGCGTCCTGGAGCCAGGTCAAGATGCTGTTGCCCGCGGCCGACTGGTAGACGGTGATCGTCACCCGGTCCATCGATTTCGCCGCGTCGAAGACCATCCCGGCCACGTTGTTGCCGATCAGCGACGTCATGTCGGAGCACTGCAGGCCGTGCGCGGCCCAGAACTGGCCGGACACGCCGTAGTTGTCGTACAGGGTCTTGCCGCCGGCGGCCGCGGCCGGCGGCTCGATCATCGCGTCGATGCCGCCGGTGGCCTGCTCCGGCTCCGGCAGCGAGGGCTCGCAGATGTTGTTCAGGCCGCCGACTATCCCGCTGGAACCGGAGTTGCACAGCCCGATCAGGCCGCCGATGTCCCCGATGCCGGGTACCTGGCACACGCCGCCGGGCGCCGCCGGGTTCGCCGGGGTGATGGCCTTACTGGCGGTACTGGCCGTACTGGCCGCCTGGGTGGCGTGGGCCGCGTGCGTCGCCGCCAGCGCGGGGGTGGCGATGGCGAGACCGGCCACCGCGAGCAGCAGCACCTGGATGACCCGGCGCAAGATGCGCCGGCCGGGTCGGGGGGATTCAGCGCGATCTCGCCGCGGGGAACCGGCGGGTTCGGGCGAGGCGGGCGAGTTAGCCATCGTGAGGGAGCTCCTGAGTTTCTGCGGTTACGGCGACGCTTCCGGCGCTCGCGTGCTGGCCGCTGATGAGCCGGCGGCCGGGCGGTCTTCGCCCGGGTCAGGCTCATCCGCGCTGGGTTCCCTGCGTGCAGACGGGTCAGGCTGGCTGAGCCTGGCCCGGGTGGGATTGGTATCGATCCAGTCCCTCAACTCGTCCGAGACCAGGTCGACCCCAATGCGCCCGGCTCGGTTATCTAGATCACGGAAGATGCACTCGCCGTTGCCGAGCGAGCGCAGTACGGCCTTGTGGTCATCCGATGGCGCGACCCCGAGCAGCGCCATGACGTTCGCTACCTCGGCCCGCTCGGACGAGCGGAACGCGAACACCCCGGACAGGCAGTTGGTCACCTGCTCGTTCAGCAGGTCGCCGGCGTTCTGCGAGACCAGCACCAGCGCGGTGTTCCTCGACCGGCCCATCCGGGAGACCTCGGGCACCAGCTTGGCGCCCTCCGGGGTCGAGGTGATCGCCCAGGCCTCGTCCAGGAAGATCGCCTTCGGCAGGGTGCGGTCGATGCCGTTGAGCAGCTTGCGGGCGAACTGCGAGACCAGGTACAGCAGCGCGACCGACAGCCGCTGCTCGTAGGAGTAGTCGTCCCGGCTGGTGTTGGAGTCCGGCAGCGTCAGGCCCGCCAGGGTGAAGACCGTGGTCCAGCCCTCCGCGTCGATCTGCTGGCCCACCGAGGGCGCGAAGCACAGCCGGGCCAGCCTCATCTCCGAGACCGCCCGCATCACCGCGCCGGTGTTCTTCCAGGCCGGATCCTCTGACTGCTCCAGGTGCGTGATCACCTTGCCCAGGCTCGGCCGCTCGGTCCCGGCCACCGCGCCGACCGCCTGGATCATGGCGCTCTCGCGTTCCTCGCTCATCCGCGGCAGCAGCAGCCGCAGCGTCTCGGTGGCCATGGTCCGCTTCTCGGACAGGTCCAGGCCGAACGAGAACGGATCAAGCAGCCCGGGCGCCGCCGAGTTCAGCGGCAGCACGCGCGCCTTGCGTCCCTGCCTGCTGAGGTATTCCGCCAGCGACTCCGCGTCGCCCTTGGGGTCGATCACCGCGACCGTCGCGCCGCGCAGCGCCAGCTGGTAGATCAGCAGCATGGCCAGCGTCGTCTTGCCGCCGCCGGGCTCGCCGGTGATCGCTATCGCGGTCGGCCGGTTACGCGCCGCCGCCAGCAGCGGGTCGAAGTGCACGATGGACCGGGCCCGGCCCAGCGTCTCGCCGATATACGGCCCGACCCAGCCCGACCCGGAGGCGGCGTCGGTCCGGTCGCCGAGTTCCACCGTCGCGGTCGGCATTCCGCCGGCGATCGTGTAAAGCGGCTGCCGCTGCACATAGGAATTCAGCCGGATGCGCTCACCGGGCAGCGATTCGGACAGCAGCGAGAACTGGTCGCCGGTGGAGTTGACCACGTCGATCCCGATATCGCGGTAATGCTCGATCACCGCCTCCACCCGGCGGACGCACAGTTCCTTGGTCGGGGCGGCGACGATCAGCCGGTGCCAGCCGTACACGAAAGGCAGCCGTTCCTTGGTGATGCCGTGCTCCAGCATCCTGGCCGCGGCGATCTGCTCGGCCAGGGCAATGGGCGCCTCCGCGCCCGCCTCCCGGATATGGGCGTCCATATCGCGCGCGTGCGCGAGCCGGCGGCTGACGTCCTTGCTCGCCTTGGCCGGCGGAATCAGCTTCATCCGGGAGCTGATCTCCACCGGGAACGGCAGCGCGTCAGCGAAATGCAGCCACGGCTCGCCGTCCGGAAAGGACATCACGTCGGGAAAACGGGCAAACGACAGGAAGGCGGTATACGACTCGCCGGAAACGTGCTCCAGGCACAGCAGGGTCCGCCCGTTGTGGACCTGCCCCTCGAAGAGCGTGTCGATCTCGCCCGCGCCCCAGCGCCTGCGCTTGGTCGCGGACGGCAGCGGCTCCCCCGCCGTCTGCATCAGCGTGTGCTGCACCAGCCAGGCGATCTCGCTCGCGGCGGCGTGCCGGGCGACCAGCGCGCTGGCGTTCAGGGCCCGGCCGAGCCGCTCGGCGTTATCCGTCCACTTGGCGATCTCCGGCGGGCCGATCGACTCGTCCTCGATCCCCAGCGCGCTCTCGCCGCGTTGGTACACGCCGCGGAACTGCGAGAACACGCCGCCCGAGAGCTGCGCGCGCACGCCCCGCTGGCCGAGGCGGACCCCGATGTAGATCTCCTTGCCCCAGAAATCCTTCGCCCAGACGTGCTGGTAGGTCTGCTCCAGGTACTCCCGCCAGCCCGGGCCCCCGTCCGCGGTCGCGTCAAGGCCGGTGGCCCAGGCGTGGGCCGGGTAAGCGCGGTGCGCGATGCGCAGGTGCACCTCGGCGTCCGGCATCCTGATCGCGGCCAGCGCGACCGTGATGTTGGTGGCCAGCGCCTCCCGCTCCTCGGGGGTGGTGAACTCGTACGACACCGAGGGGATGCGGTAGTACGCCCACGCGTGCGTGTCGGTGAGCAGGATCCGGTCGTCGAAGTACCGGATGGCCAGGCGGGCGCGGCCCCGGGAGCTCCGGGAGCCCTTAGTCCGAGTGCTCACCGGGATTCCTTCCGGGAACGGGACTCGCCGAAGCCGCGGACAGGGCCGACACCAGCACCCCGGCCAGCGCCGTGTACGCCAGCCGGGCCTGCGGCTGCAGGGCGGCCTGCGGGTACTGAGTGGACTGCGGACGCTGCGGTTCCCCGGGGGGACGCCCCCCCGGGATCCCCCCGCGTACGGGGGGGCTGCCCGCTCCCCCGTGCCCCCCCAGGGCCAGGCAGTCGTCCCACGGCACCCGCACGATGGCGCGGCAGCGTCCCCGGGCGACGGATTCGGCCCGGAGCACGTCCTCCATGGTCCGCCTGCTCACCCCGTTGACGACCGTCACCGCGCGGGCCGCGAGCTCGCCGTAGCCGTGCGCGCCGAGCCATTGCTGGGTGTTGGCCAGCGAGGTCGCCGCGTCCGGGCTGGCCGGCGCGACCAGGATCAGCTGGTCGGCCGCGGCCAGCACCCGGGTCAGGCCGGCGGGCGACGGGTCGATCATGGTCAATGAGTACCGTTCGGTCAGCAGGTCGGCGAGCCGCCCGAAGTCGGCTCCTTCCAGAACGCCGTGGCCCGGCAAGCCGGCCACCACGTCGAGCCGTGCGCCCGGTCCCGGCCCGGCCAGCAGTTCCGGCGGATCCGCCGGTCCCGGCTCGCGCCCGGCCAGCAGCGCCTGCGGCGTGGTAGCCGGCGCATGCCGGGTGGCCAGGGAGGTGGGCCCGGGGTTCAGGTCGAGTGCGGCCACCGGGATCCCGCGCACCGCAGCCAGGATATGCCCGGCCATCAGTGCGGTCACGGTCTGGCCCGCTCCCCGGGTGCAGCCGAGTACCGCGATCCTGGACGGCGCGGCCAGCGGCAGCCGGGCCCGGTCGCGATCCAGCGTCTCCTGGTCCCGCTTACCCGGCCCCTGCCCGCCGGCGACCACCTTCACCTGGCGGCGCCAGCTGCTGGCGTCGCCGCGGCTGCCGGGGCCGCTGAGCGCGCGCTCGATGGAGGGCAGCGGCCGCCCGCGCTCCACCGCCACGAACCGGGCCGCGGCCGGCCCGGGCTCGACGTGGCTTGGGGCGGGCGTGACGTGGCTGGGTGCGGGCTCTGCGGAGCTGGGCGCGGGCGGCTCGGCCTCGTGCGTTACCGCGGCGGCGGGGCGCGCTACCTCGACGTCGGGCGCGGCCGTCCCGACCTCGAACGGCTCAGGCTTGAACACCTCGGGCTCGGCCTCGGGGGCGGCCGGTACGGACGGCTCGGGTGCCGTGACTTCGGGCGCCGGCGGGGCCGGGACGGGGCGGGGCTGGGCGCGGAGCATCCAGCGGGCCCGGGCCTTGGCCAGCGCGGCGGGCGGCTGCGGCCAGGCCGGAGCCGCCCGCGTGGCATCCTCGGCGGGTGGGGAGACCGGGTTGGCCGGGCGATCGGCCTTGCGTCCCAGGCCATGCCTGAACCCGGTCAGGTGCCGCCGGGCCGGGCCGGCCGCCGGCCCGGAGCGTGCTCCGGATCCGCCGTTGTACTCGTCGTCAGCCGCGGGGTCCCAGCCGACGGCCGGAATGCCGTGCGCCGCGGCATCGGCATCAGGCTCGAGATCGAGGTTGACCTCGGGGAACGCACCGACCTCGGGGAACGGGGCCGGGTCAGGCAGCGGGCGGACCAGCGGCAGCAGGTTGGCCTCGGCCGACGGCCAGGCGGTCGGGCCGGACGACTCGTTCAGGGCACCGAGAACGGGATCGGAATCGTGCGCGACCTCAAGGGGCCGGGTACCCGGCCGTTCCGCCGCAGGCGGGCTCGTCCACCCGGAAGGCCGCGCTGTTCCGGTTTCCCGGTCGGCCGGGCCGGTCATGGTGCCGGGCTCAGGGATCAGCGGCCAGGATGGCCACGAGGGCGGGGCGGGCGGCGGGCTCGGCTCGACCACGGGCCGGTTCTGCGGACGCTTCGGGGTCCGGCGGGCCGGCGTGCGTTCCGGCACCTGGACCGGCGACGGCACGGCGCCCAGCTCGGCGCCCGTTTCCGGGCCCAGCTCGGGTGACGGGCCCGCGAGCGGCGGCCTGGCCAGCTGCTGGGCGACCGTGAACGGCTGGGCCGTCTCCAGCGGCTGGGCGGTCTCCAGCGGCTGGGCGGGGGCCAGCGGCTTCGCCGCGGTCCTCGGCGCCCGCGGCACGCGGACTCCGGCCCGGACTGCCCTGGTCCCGGCCCGGGCCGGCGCGGCGCTCGGTGCCTGCCGGGCGGGAGCGCCCGACCGGGCCCTGGCCGGGGACTTCTTCGCCTTCTTGGGCCGCCCCTTGGGCGGGTGCCGGTGCCACACCCGCGCGGACACCATGATCTCGTCCTTCTCCGCGAACGGCGCCATCCGGCACCACGTCCGTGGTTCCGATACATACCGCAGCTGCGAGCTCACCAGCTCGGGCAGCCGCTTGCTCTCAATGACCGGTCTCGTCGTCAGCCAGGTAAGGACACCGGGAGGAAGTACGTAAAGCCAAACAAGGTTGTGATTAAAGGGCAGCCCGACAGCAATCAGGAAGAATACGTAGGGAACGGTGATTCCCGCGAAAACTCCGATCCAGGTGATCGGCAGAGGTGCCGGCAGGCGGAAATCGTAAAGCTTGTAAAGTCGCTTTTCGATTCGCCAGATATTTGTGTAAGTGGGAAGGTCCACTAGTGGCGCGCCCCTTCTTCCTGATTCGGGATCAGTGGACTCCGAGCGCGTTCGCTATGCCGGTGGCTAGCGTGTGCACGATGCCGGGCGTGTAGAAGATGACCGCAATGGCCACGGCCAGCACGATGAACTGCACGAACCGGGTGATCTCACGCGTGAAGAGGAAGAAGATCGCTACGATCCCGACGATGCCCAGGAACAATGGCCCGAACAGACCCTGCAGGTAGGTAACGAGCCCCTGCGTACTCAAGGCCACTGGAGCCATCGCGGCGGTGAGGTGAGTATGCATAACATGTCCCTTCCGGGATCAAATGAACATTCAGATGGTGCTACAGCAGGCCGCTTGAGCTGGTACAAGTAAAGCCGATACGCGGGCAGCCGGGAGCAGGGCGGGCCCGGCGCCCCGATGCGCCGGTGCCGCGTCAGCTGACCGGCCGGGTGGAGCCGGCGAGCGCGGGCCGTCAGCCGGCCCGCGCCAGGTTTGTAGGACTCCTCGCCGGGGAACACAGCCCGGGCGGTGGCTAGCAGGCCGGGGGCGGGCCGGGCGACGACTAGTTCACGGGAGCTGGGCCGGGTCAGAGCCGGCCGGCGTGGTGGGGTGCGCCTGCAGACGGGCATGGCGACGATACCTGGCCCTGTCCTGGTCATCGGGCTCCCACCGCCTCGGTTGACGCTCCAATCTGTTTTACATACCATTTGCCGCTTTGAAGGTCGACAACCGACATACCATACGTCACTTCGAGTTTCGATGCCATCCCTGGACTTTCGGCCGCGGATCCTGGCTGCTCAGCGATCTGCCATATCACGGTCACTGTTATCTGCCTGGTCCTACCGCCCGGCGGCACGACAAGCGCGCTGATCGAGTCGAACGTCACCGCGCGGCCGAGCCCGGTCAGTGCCGCACCGGGAGCCAGGAACCGGTTCAGCGCGGCGCTATCACCACCAGCGTAGGCCTGGAAAAAGGCCGGCAGCTCATTCATCAGCTGACTTCGGGCCACCTTGTCCGAGCCGCGCGGGGCGGGCGTGGCCGGCGGCAGGATCCGCGGGGGCGCGGGCAGCCAGGCCGGCTCGCCGGTGACCACCAGGCCGCCGCCGGCGGCGGCCACCGGCACCCCCAGCTCCGTGAGCTGGCCGCTGATCAGGGCGAGCAGCGTGACCACGGCATGCCGCGGATCGGTGACCTTGATGCCCGCGACCTGCAAGGCCTGCAGGTTGACCTGGCCGACGCCGTTCCAGCCCAGGTTGGGATCGGCGGCCGCGACGCTGGGCGGTACGAACGCCTGCAGGGCCTGTTCCCGCTGGAGGAGGCTCTGCGGGCTGAACCCGAAATAGACCCGGCCGAACTCGGTGGCGTAAGCCTCGGCCAGGGCCACGGGAAACTGCCCGGCGGCCGCATTCCCCGGCTGGGTCCCGCCGCCGCCGGCCGGCGCGAGCGGGCGGTCGAAGACGATCGCGGTGAGGCCGCGGAACACGATGACCAGCAGGGCCGCCCAGAGCACGATCCGCAGCGGCCACAGCAGCCACCGGCCGCCCGCGCCGCGGCTACCCGGGCCGAAGGCCGCGCGGGCGGCTACCGTACCGTCCGCCTGCACGCCCGCGAGGAACGGATCCATCTCGTCGTAGGGCGCCGTCTCGCCGTACCATCCCCTGTCGTCGCAGGGGGCCCGATCGCCGTAGGCGGCCTGGTCACCGTACAAGGCCCGGGCCGCAGGACGTGGCGGAACCAGTCCCGCCGGATCGGGATAGTACGCACCAGACCGCTCTCCGTTACCGGATGCCGGCCCGCGAACCATCACACCTCCGCACGTTTCCGCACCGGGGAACCCCGGGGCGGCCGTCCCTTTCGTGCTGGCCTCGCGCTCCATTGTGCGCCAAGAAGTCACGGTGCGGAACCGGATACAGCCGAACACCGGAGCATCTGCACGGACAAAACGACCAGCAACCCTGATACGTTCCGGACACGCAGAGGGTTCAGCCGAGTTCGGAACGTGTTCGGACAGGCCGGCTGCGGGCACCTTCTCGCCGATACGCCGGACAGCAGACCGCGCACGGGTTCGGCTGGCGGCATATTCCCAGGTAGCCGCCGTTTTACTAGCCAGCCGACAGCCGGGGCGGATCGGGCTCGCGCCCCGGGGACCCGGTCCGGGCGGCACGCGGCCCCAGCCACCCGCCATCGCCCGGTCGCTACCGTTTGACCTGCGAGAACTTATCATCCAGCACCCGAAGCCTTAACGATTTCTTACGCCACCCTCGGCCCTCGTTCCGCACGGTGCGCGATCACATCCTGGTCGCCCCGCACGCCAGGGCGTCATTGTCGTCACATCCGGCCACCCGGCAACGGGAAGCACCTGAAATAACCCCTGATTCGCATGTCTAGTCAAGTCAGCTCGCCTGAAGAATTCATTATCGAACACAAATACGATTCATGTCAATATATAGTCGATACGAGGCGGTGGGGCGCGTCGTCTCCGGCCAGGCGGGCGGCCCGGGCCGGGAGGGCGCCGGCGCCCCGCCCCCGCGCCGAGCGCGGCATCACGCCGCCATGGATACCGCGCTACCCTCCGCCCGCGCTCACTCTCCGTTCACGCTGAACCCCGGCCGCGCGGGCCAGCTCCGCGACGTCGCCGCCGCTTCGCCGCCTCGTGGCTGAACTCTCCGCCGGGCTGGCACCAGGCCGGCCGCCCGGCCGCCCCGGACGGCGGCAGCGCTCCGCTGGATTACAGTGGCGGCACGGGCCGCCATCCGTTTCGCGGGCTTTGCGTCGCACCGAAGGGGGCAGCAAGCGATGGGACCAGGCGTCATGCTCATGGTTGTCGCCGTTGCGCTGGCCTGCGCCTTCGCCGGGCAGGCGATCGGGCGGCCGAAAGGCTACCCGGGCGCCGGCTTCGCGATAGGCCTGCTGCTGGGCGTCTTCGGAGTCGTGATCGTCGCCTTGATGCCGGAAACCGAGGCGGTGAAGGCCGTCCGGGCCCAGTGGCAGTACGAGGCACAGGTGGCCGAGGCGCAACGGCAGTACGAGATCCAGGCCGAGGCGGCAAGAAGAGCCGGGTACCCGTTCACGCCCCAGCCGCCGCCGGGACCGTGGCCGCCGCCGTACCAGGACTGGCCGCCTCCCAACCCCTGACACACCGGGTCGGCCTCCACTCTGCCGCACTGGCATTCTCCCGCGTGAACTGCGGTTTCAGCCGCCGTTCCAGCGCCGCTCCGGGGCCGCATCAGCCGCAGGTGCCACACTGCGCCCAAGGGTCCGGACCAGGTACTTACAATGAGGCATTGAAATGTTACTGTATGGAATTGTTAATGGTTACAGGGGTGGTAACCATCGGGGGAGGAAACGTGGGTCTGTGGTGGGTGCCGATTGGCCTGGCCGCCTGGTTGTTGGTCGCGATCGTGGCAGCGCTGTGCATCGGCCCGGTTCTGCGGCGCAGCTCTGAGGCCAGGAAAGCTCTCGACCAGCAGCTGAAAGATCGATCAGGTGCCCCAGAGCCGTCCCAGGACGAGTGGCCGACCGTGCCGGCATCGCGGAGCGCCGGGGCAAGCGGCGCCGAGCCCTCTGTGCGCCCGGCGGGCCTGCAGGTCCCGCCGCCATCAGACGGCGCTGACGCTTCCACGTCGAAGCGGAGCCCGACCAGGTTTCGCTGATCCGATGCCGTCATCAGCGTCGCCCGTCAGGGCGTGGCGACACCAGTGCCGAGGCCGGCTTTTACCCGGCAGGCCGATGAGTCCCGGTCGCTCGCCTAGTCTGACCAGTCATGACGACTGCGACAACCGCCCGCCGCCTGTTCGAGCTCCTGGAGCCGATCTGCCTGGTCACCTTCATGGCCGAGGAGTGCAACGAGGAGATGGCCGCGCTCGGCCACCGCACCTACTGGGACGGCTACTTCGCCAGCCGCGCCGCGCCGCTGGGACGGGTGCCGGCCCCCGTCGTGCACGCGGCCTTCTACAACTTCGCCGACGGCGAGGCCGCGCGGCACATCCCGAGCGCCTGGGAGAAGATCCCGCCCGAGGCATCCATCGCCGCCCGCGAGCGGGGCAGCACGGCCTCGCTACGACGGATCCTCGGCGACGAGCTGGCCGGTTCCCCCGGCCTGAGTCGCGCCGCCGACCTGACCACCAAGGCCGCGACGAGCGCGCCCACGGCAGGCCGGGTGATGTACGCCGGCATGCGCACCCTTCCGGTGCCCAGCGACCCGGTCGCCCGGCTGTGGCACTCCGCGACCATGCTGCGCGAGCATCGCGGCGACGGGCACATCGCCGCTCTGGTCGGCGCGCGCATCGGCGGCACCGAGGCGCACGTGCTCACCGCGCTGGATATGGGCATCCACCCGCCGGAGTCGTTCGGGCGCATCCACCACCTGCCGAAAAAGCGGCTGGCGGAGGTCATGGACGGGCTGCGCGAGCGCGGTCTGGTCGACGCCGACGGCTATTTCACCGACGCCGGCCGCGCGACCAAGCAACGCATCGAAGCCCTCACCGACGAGCTCGCCGCCCCGCCGTACGATGCCCTATCCCCGGCCGAGCTCGACGAGCTGATCGCCGAGCTCGACCCCATCACCGCGAGGCTGGTGGCCACGGGATCGCAATGACGAACGGCGGCCGGGCCGAAGAATCACCGGTGCGGACCTGGGCTCAGACGTTGAAGCGGAACTCGACGACGTCGCCGTCGCGCATGATGTAGTCCTTGCCCTCGATGCGCGCCTTGCCGACGGCCCGGGCGGCG
This sequence comes from Streptosporangiaceae bacterium, assembly GCA_025934635.1. The sequence continues at coordinate 12,117 of JAICWX010000142.1, forward strand.
GGCAGCGAGCCGGCCGCGATCAGGTCGTCGTAGGAGACCACCTCGGCCTTGATGAAGCCGCGCTGGAAGTCGGTGTGGATGACGCCGGCCGCCTCGGGGGCGGTCGCCCCGGCCCGGATCTCCCAGGCCCGGGTCTCCTTCGGACCCGCGGTGAGGAAGGTCTGCAGGCCCAGCGCGCGGAACCCGGCCCGGGCCAGCTGGGCCAGCCCCGGCTCGCCCATCCCGGCCTCGGCCAGCAGTTCGGCCGCCTCGTCCTCGGGCAGCTCGGCCAGGTCGGCCTCGGTCTTGGCGTCCAGGAAGATCGCCTCGGCCGGAGTGACCAGCTCGGTCAGGCGCTTGCGCAGGTCATCGTCGGCCAGCTCGGCCACGTCCACGTTGAACACGTACAGGAACGGCTTGGCCGTCAGCAGGTGCAGCTCGCGCAGCGCGTGCAGGTCGATTTTCGCGGCCGCGGCGCCGGCGATGAGGGCGGTCCCGGAATCCAGCAGCCGCTGCGCCGCCTCGGCGGCCGCCACCGTCTGCGCCTTCTCGGGGTCCTTGGCGAACTTGGTCTCCTTGACCAGCCGCGGCAGCGCCTTCTCCAGGGTCTGCAGGTCGGCCAGGATCAGCTCGGTGATGACGGTCTCGATGTCGCGTTCCGGTGACACGTCACCGTCCACGTGCGTCACATCCGGGTCGGCGAAGACCCGCACCACCTGGCAGATCGCGTCGGTCTCGCGGATGTGGGCGAGGAACTGGTTACCCAGCCCCTGCCCCTGCGAGGCGCCGCGGACCAGGCCGGCGATGTCGGTGAAGCGCACGCTGGCCGGCACGATCCGGGCCGAGTCGTACAGCTTGGCCAGCTCGGCCAGCCGCGGATCGGGCACGCCGACCACGCCCACGTTCGGCTCGATCGTGGCGAACGGGTAGTTCGACGCCAGCGCGCTGGCCCGGGTCAGCGCATTGAACAAGGTGGACTTGCCGACGTTGGGCAGGCCGACAATCCCGATAGACAGACTCACCCGCGCGAGTTTAGTGCCGCGGGCAGAGCGCCTTGGGCGGTGCGACCGCCCGGCTCGCGGGGCGGGTGTTGCCCGTGGTGCGCCTGGTGCCCTGCTGCGGATCCCGGACGGCGCGGCTAACGGCATCGATGGAGCATCAATGCTGGTCCCGCGACATCGATGGAGCATCCATGTCGTAGCCGGGGGCGCGATGAGGGCCGGCGAGGGGCGACGGGTGGGGTCGGCGGTGTGGATGGGGCTGCTGAGGACAGTGGGGCGGAATCTGGGGTGGAGAACCTGGGGCCGGATTTCGAGTGGGCGGAGAAACTCGACCGGGCTTCGGGGGGCGGAGAACCGGGCTTCGGGTGAGGGGGCTGGAACCGGGCTTCGGGTGAGGGGCTAGAACTGGGCTTGGTACTGGGCGGGGTTGATGCGGGCTTCGATGATGAGGGGGCGGGAGCGGGTGGCGAAGCCGGACAGGGCTTTTTCCAGGGCGGCCGGGGTGTCGGCCCGGATGCCGTCGCAGCCGGTGGCCTCGGCCAGGGCGACCAGGTCCATGCCGTCCATCCGGGTGGCGGTGGGCGGGTAGCCGACCGACTGCTGGCGCAGCTCGATCCGGTTCAGGCTGCCGTCGGCGAACACCACCACGGTGACCGGCAGGCCCAGCGACGAGGCGATCCGCATCTCGGTCGCCGCCATGGCGAAGCCGCCGTCGCCGACCAGGGCGAGCACCGGCCGGTCGGGCCGGGTGAGCCGGGCCGCGATCGCCGCGGGAACGCCGAACCCCATGGCCGACAGGCCGTTGGGGATCAGCACCGAGCGGGGCTCATCGGCCTGCCAGGCCTGGCCCGCCATGATCTTGTGCGAGCCGACGTCGGTGGCCAGGATCGTGCCGGGCGGCGCGGCCTCCCGGGCGATCGTGACCACGTCCGAGGGGTTGAGGCTGCCCGCGGCCCGGCCGGCCTGCCAGGCCGCGCGCAGCCGGGCCCGGTGCGCGGCCACCGCGGCCTCGTCCCACCGGGGCTCCCCCGTCCACTGGGCGGTCAGCCAGCCGAGCAGCGCCCCGACGTGACCGACCAGCTCGTGCGCGGCGGCGTAGACCTGGTCGGTGTTCGGCACCGTGTCCAGGTGCAGCACCGGGGTGCTGACCGACCACGGGCTGATCAGCTCGACCGGGTCGAAGCCCGCGGCCAGGATCAGGTCGGCCCCGGCCAGCAGGTCCCAGACGACCTGGTAGCCCGCCATGTCGAGCACGCCGGCGAAGTAGGGGTGGTCCTCGGGAAAGACCCCCTTGGCCATCGGCGAGACCACGACCGGGATCCCGGCCCGCTCGGCCAGCCGGACCAGGTCCGGGCCCGCGGCGCAGCGCAGCGCGGCGATGCCCGCCAGCAGCACCGGGCGGCGGGCCGCCGCCAGCGTCCGCAGCGGGTCACCGTCGCCGTAGACGTCCACCGTGCCGGCCGCCGGGGCCAGCGGGGGCAGCCGGACCTCGCCGCCGGCCTCCGAGCCGCCGGCCGGGGCTCCGCCGGCCGGGACGGGCCAGGCGTCGGCGGTCACGGTCAGGCTGACGGCGCCGGGGCGCTCGGCCACGGCGGTCCGCAGCGCCTTGCGGATGACGGTGTCGGCCGACGCCGGGTCCAGCCGCAGCGCCAGCTTGCTGACCGGCGCGAACATCCGGCCGTGGTCCACCACCTGGTGGGTGAAGAACTGCTCGCGGGAGCTCTCGATCTGACCGGAGACGGCCAGCAGCGGCACCCGGTCCAGGGTGGCCGCGGCCACGCCGTTCAGCACCGCGGTCGACCCGGGGCCCAGGGTGGACAGGCAGACACCAAGGTTCCCGCCGGTCATCGCGGCCGCCTCGGCCATGAACGCGGCCGTGCCCTCCCGGACCGCGGACACCATCGCGATGCCGCGGTGGGTCACCGCCTCCATGATGTCGATGACGGACTCGCCGGGGTAGCCGAACACGTGCCGCACCCCGGCCGCGTGCAGGTACCCGGCCAGCCGGGCGGCGGTGGATCCGGGGACCGGGGCGGATTCGGGCAGCTGGGCCATCGACCCATTGTGCACGCAGGGGGGCGGGGCGGGAACGGAGCCCGTTCGGTCCGGATTTTTGTGGTGACGGGCGGGGGGCGTTTGGCCGGCGGGCGGGCGTGTCTGCGCCGGGTTGGCCGCCGACGGTGGGATCATCGCTGCATATGGGTGCGGTCTTGTTGCTTGCCGGACTGCTGCTCGGGATCGTCATCGGGGCAGCGATCGGATATCTGTTCGCCCGCGGCCGGCTGTCGGCCGGTGCCGCGGCGGCGGACGAGCGAGCGCGGTCGGCCGACGAGCGATGCCGGATGATCGAGCGCGGCGCGGCCGAGCGGGCCGCGCTGGTGGAGAGCCAGCTGGCCGAGCGCTTCCAGGCGCTGTCCGCGCAGGCGCTCGACGCCAGCACCACGCGCTTCCTCGAGGTCGCCGAGGGGCGGCTGCAGGCGGCCAACGCGACCGCGGCGGGCGAGCTCGAGGTCCGCCGGGCGGCGGTCGAGCACCTGATCGAGCCGCTGCTGACCACCCTGGGCCGGGTCGAGGACCAGCTCCGGGAGTCCGACGCGGCCAGGGTCCGGTCGCACGCCGCGCTGGCCGAGCAGGTTCATTTCGCGCAGCGGAGCTCGGAGCAGCTGCGGGTGCAGACGCAGGCGCTGGTGACGGCGCTGCGGCGGCCGGAAGCGCGCGGCCGCTGGGGCGAGCTGCAGCTGCGCCGGGTGGTCGAGCTGGCCGGGATGAGCGCCCGCTGCGACTTCGACGAGCAGGTCACGATAGCTACGCCGGACGGCGCGATCCGGCCCGACCTGGTGGTCCGGCTGGCCGGCGGCAAGAACATCGTGGTGGACTCCAAGGTCTCGCTGGCCGCGTACCTGGAGGCGGCCGAGACCGACGACGACACTGTGCGCTCGGCCCGGATGGACGCGCACGCCCGCCACCTGCGGAACCACGTGGACCAGCTGGCCGCCAAGGCCTACTGGGCGGCGCTGAGCCCGTCCCCCGAGTTCGTCATCTTGTTCATCCCGGGCGAGGCCTTCCTGGCGCCGGCGCTGGAACGCGACCCCGGGCTGCTGGAGTACGCGCTCGGCCGCAAGGTGCACATCGCCACGCCGACCACGCTGGTCACGATGCTGCGCACCGCGCAGTACGCCTGGCAGCAGGCGGCGCTGGCCGAGAACGCCCGCGCCGTGTTCGACCTCGGCCGCCAGCTCTACGACCGGATCGCGGGCCTCGGCGGGCACGTGGACCGGCTGGGCCGCACGCTGGCCAAGGCGGTGACCGCCTACAACCAGACGGTCGGCTCGCTGGAGAGCCGGGTGCTGCCCAGCGCCCGGCGGCTGAGCGAGCTCGGCGTGGTGGACGGCGAGCTGGCCGGGCCCGACCTGGTCGAGGAGGTGCCGCGGGCACTGTCCGCGCCAGAACTCGTCGCCGGTACCGATGAGGCGGGCCTGGATGCGGCCAGCCTGGTGCGTACCGCTCGATGACGCAGACCAGGACCCCGAGTCCGCGGGCGCGGGCGCAGGGACCGCCGGCTCGCGCATCGGGGGGTTCGGTCCGGCTGACCGGACGCGGCGGGGGCGTGGCGCTGTTCGCGGTGTGCTTCCTCAGCCTGCTGTTCGCGGCGTGGACGGGCTGGGCAGTGGTCGCCGACGTGGTGTTCGTCATGACGTGCGGTCTGGTCTCCTGCTACACCAAGCCCGCCGGGCTGCGCAGCCTGGTGGTCTGCCCGCCGCTGGCTTTCTGCGCCGGGAGCGTGCTGGCCCGGCTGATCACCGCGGCCGACACCTTCTCGGCCCTGACCGGGATCCTGGTCACGCTGGGCGGCTCGGCGCTGTGGCTGTTCACCGGCACCGGGCTCACCATGGCGATCGCGTTCGGCCGCGGCTGGCGGCCCGAGCTGCCCGGGCGGCTGCTCGGCAACCTGCGGGCGGCGCTGCGGGATGCGCGGCCCCGCGGTGACCGGTGGACCGAGCGCCGGTTACCGGGCGGCCCGGATCACGGCGGAGTACGGCCCGACAAGATGGTGCGGACCAGCGCGGCGGCGTTCTGGACGTCGGGCGGGCCGGCGATGGGCAGCCGCTGGACCGGGACCTGCCCGGCCTGGAGGGCGAGCAGGCGGTCATCGATGCTCTGCTCGGTGTCATGCGGCGGGCCCGTGTGCAGGACCTCGAGTTCCTGCCTGCCGTCCGCGTAGGTGATCACCGAGACCGTTAAGGCAGCGTCACCGGCCAGCTTGACGGCCAGCTCGCGGAGGCAGCCGGACTCGAGTCCGGCGGTCTGCTCCCGGATCCGGCCGGGCGCCGATCCGCTGAGAGTCACCTTACGGAAAGGGATCATGCCAGGCTCGCTCCCTCGCCAGAGCGTTTCCTGACCGGAGTTATCCTCCGGTCACATAGATGAAGCGCCGGATCACCACGGCCGCTGGCCCCCGAAGGAAACAGTCAGCCGTTCCCTCCCAGGGTGACCGGCGCTTGGCGATCAACTTAGGCCCAACCGGCCATCCCCCGACAGTCGGGAGAATTCCCTATCGCGGGTCCCGGTGGTCACCAAGGACGCGGCGCCGGTCACTGGCGGGGGTCGATGAGCCCGTGCTCGAGCGCGAACAAGGTGGCGCCGGCCCGGGTGGACAGGCCCGTCTTGCGGTACAGCCGCTGGATGTGATGGTCGCAGGTCTTCGGGGAGATCCCCAGCTGGCGGGCCACCTGCTTGGTGGCCATCCCGCGGGCAATGAGGCCGAGCACCTCGCACTCGCGCTCGGACAGCCCGGCCGGCCGGGGCAGCGGTACCTGCGGGCGGGGCTGGCCCGCCGCGGCCAGGACCGCCCGCACCGCGTCGTGCGGGAGCCTGCCCGCCTCCGCTTCGGAGGACAGTTCGTCGGCCGCGGCCTGCGGCGACAGGGCTGCACGGTGCGCCCGCGGCTCCCGCATGGCCTGGTAGCAGTCCGCCGTGGCCAGCAGCCAGGCCGCGGCGGGCAGGTCGGCGGCCCGGCTGCCCCGGTGGTAGCCGGACCCGTCGCACCGCTCACCGTGCGATCCGGCCAGCCGCGCCAGCGGGCGCAGGGCCGCGCAGGCGTCCAGCACCCGCTCGCTGTGATAGGCGTGCAGCCGCACCTGCTCGTGCTCGCCCCGGCTCAGCGGGCCGGGCTTGCCCCACACCCCGACCGGGACCGCGACCCGCCCGATGTCGTGCACCAGCGCCGACCGGCGCAGCGTGACCACCTCGGCGGCGGCCAGCCCGGCCACGCTCGCGGCCCGCTCGGCGAGGTCCGCGACGCCGCGGGAATGACCGGTTGTCCACATGCTCTTCAGGTCGGCGAAGTCCGCGACCGCCGACAGGCAGGCGTCCAGCCGGTCTTCGGTGATCGCGGGCCGCGGGCCCGGCTCGGCGGCCATCGTGTCCGCCCAGATGGAGGGCGCGTCCAGGCCTTTATACGGCTCGTCCCCGAGGGCCAGGAAAGCCCGGGCCGCCGCCGGGTCCAGGCCCGACCCGGCCCGCCGGGTCACGGTGCGCCGGGCCAGCGCGATCCCGCCGTACTGGCAGGCCACGTCGGCGTCCTCGGCCACCTGCATGATCCGCACCGCCAGCGGGATCCGCGGGCCGCGCAGCTCGCCGGGCATGCCGTTGCCGTCCCACCGCTCGTACAGGTGCCGCAGCGAATGCTGGATCGGCTCGGACAGGCCCATCCGGGCGCCGAGGATGCGGGCGACATCACAGTGGCTGGACGCCCATTTGCGGAACTCCGCGATGCCGCCGACGGCCGCCTTGGCGATCCGGGCCGCTCGCGTCAGCGGCGGGCTGCCTTGATGGGCGGTCCGCATCGCGGTGGCCATGAGCTCGAACATGGACCCGTGCGCGACCGTCAGCATCCGGGGCCGCGACACCATCTCGTCGCCGAAGAACCGCGCGTCGATCTCGCTCTCGGCCGTGCACCCGGCGAAATGCAGCAGGCCGGTGTAGAACACGGTGACCTGGTCGTCCTCCGGCAGCCCCATCGCCTGCGCCAGCCGCAGGGAGAGCATGGCGGTACGCAGCCCGTGCTCGAGCGGCTGGCCCATCGACAGGTCGGTGGCCAGCGAGAGCACCCCGACGGCTTCGGCCAGCCGCAACGGGGGGTTCTCGCTCACCTGTTCCGGCAGGTCAGCCTCCCCGGCGGGAGCCCGGCCCGGTACGCGCGGCTCCGGTGTGTGCGGCTCCGGTTTTTGCGGCTCCGGTTTTTGCGGCGGGGCGCAGCTCGCGCGGGAGCGCGAAGGTCATGTGCTCCTCGACCGCCTCGACCTCTTCCACGTCGCCGAATCCGTGGTCGGCCAGCTTGCCGAGGACGGCGGCCACCAGTTCCTCCGGCACCGACGCCCCGCTGGTCACGCCGACCGTGGTCACGCCGTCCAGCCACCGCCGGTCGACCTCGCCGGCGTCGTCGACCAGGTAGGCGGCCGGGGCACCGTAGTCCTTGGCCACCTCGACCAGCCGGACCGAGTTCGAGGAGTTGGGCGAGCCCACCACGATGACCAGGTCGGCCTGGCCGGCGATGGCCTTGACGGCGGCCTGGCGGTTCTGGGTGGCGTAGCAGATGTCATCGCTGGGCGGGTCGAGCAGCGACGGGAAGCGCTCGCGCAGGGCGTTGACGGTCTCGATGGTCTCGTCCACCGACAGCGTCGTCTGGGACAGCCAGACCACCTTGGACGGGTCCCTGACCTCGACATCGGCCGCCCCGGCGGTGCCGTCGACCAGGCGGACCCGGGACGGGGCCTCGCCGGTAGTGCCCACGACCTCCTCGTGGCCCTCGTGACCGACCAGGAGGATGTCGTAATCCTTGGCCGCGAACCGGCGCGCCTCGTTGTGCACCTTGGTCACCAGCGGGCAGGTGGCGTCGATGGCGTGCAGGCCGCGTCGTTCGGCGTCGAGGCGGACCTCGGGCGCGATCCCGTGCGCGGAGAACACCACGACCGAGCCGGCCGGCACCTCGTCGACTTCGGTGACGAAAACCGCGCCGCGCTTCTCCAGCGTGCTGACCACATGCGTGTTGTGTACTATCTGCCTGCGCACGTAGACCGGGGGGCCGTATCGCTCGAGCGCCATCTCGACTGCTTGCACCGCCCGGTCGACTCCGGCGCAGTAGCCGCGCGGCTTGGCGAGCAGGACCCGTCGCTGGCTCGAAGACATGACTCCATGGTAGGTGAGCACATCACGGGACAAGGCAGGCGTACCCCGCGCCACGGCAGGTCCTGCGACACTATTGCGACACACCGGGCGGAAGCGCGAAGATATCCGGTCAGGGAATACGCGCTGACTATCAGCGATGTACCGGCGCCAGCAGCCCACCGAACATGCGCGGCGACAGGTGCAATCCCGACTTCGAGGGAGAGTGTGACATGCGCGTTCCGCAGGTCAGTGAACGTATAAAGGAAGCCCCGGCGCAGGCCCTGCGCGGTGTCTTCGCCGGCATCGGGCAGCTGCTGCTGATCACCGACAAGCTCAGGCACAAGACTCCCGTGCACGAGGACGGGCCCCGGGCCCGCACGCCCGGTACGGCAGCGGCGATTACTGACGCGCCTGTCACCAGTCCGGCCGGATCGCACCAGGAAACCGCGGCCCCGCCCGCCGCCACGGAGCCGGCCGCCGTCCCGGCGGTCACGACCGAGCCGTCCGCGCCCGAGCCGGCCGTCGCGGCCGGGCCGGTCGCGGAGGCGGCCGAGGCGCCTCCGGTGGCGGAGGCGGCCGTGGCCACGGAGGCGGCCCCGGCTAAGCCTGCGGCCGCGAAGCGCACCGCGGCCAAGCCCGCCGCCGCCAAGCCGGCTGCCGCCAAGTCCGCCGCCAAGCCGGCGACCAAGCCCGCATCGGCGCGGCGAGCGCCGGCCAAGCCGGCCGCGGCCCCGGCGGGCGCCGAGGGTGCGGAGGCAGCCAAGCCGCCCAAGCGGCAGAGCACCAGGAACTTCGACAAGACCGGCAACGTGCGGCTGCTGGCCGGCGAGACGGACAGCGGCCCCGACGCGGCAGTCGCCGCGCCGGAAGCTGTCGCGCCCGAGCCGGCCGCGGTAGCCGAGCCAGCCGCGGTAGCCGAGCCGGCCGCGACAGCGGAGCCGGCCGCGGCTGAGCCCATTGCCGCGCCGGAGCCCATCGCCACGTTCGAGCCGACGATGGTGGCTGAGCCGGCGGCCGCGTCCGAGCCGGTCATCGTGTCCAAGGCCGCTCCCCCGGA
>JAICWX010000641.1 GCA_025934635.1 Streptosporangiaceae bacterium
CAGAACCGCCGCCCCGTGCTCACCCGCGACCGCGTCGTCGCCGAGGCCCTCGCGATCGTCAGCGCCGACGGGGCGGCCGCCCTGAGCATGCGCGCCCTGGGCACCCGCCTCGGCGTGGTCCCCGCCGCGCTGTACCGCCACGTCGGCAGCAAGGAGCAGCTGTATGACCTCATCCTGGACGGCGTCCTGGCCGAGGTCGACTGCCAGGCCGACCCCGCCCCCGGCTGGGCCGGGCAGGTAACCGCGCTCGCGGGCCGGCTGCGGACGGTCCTCGAAGATCACCCCGGCATCGCCGCCCTGCTCAAGACCCGCGACCCCGTCAGCCCCGCATCCCTCGCCCTGGCCGAGGCGTTCCTCGCGCCGCTGCAGGCCGCCGGCCTGCCCGGCCGCCAGGCCGCCCTGGCCTTCCGGCTGATCTACGACTACACCCTCGGCTTCGCGCTCAGCGACCGCACCTCGCCCGGCGAGCAGCGCGTCCAGGACAGCGTCACCAGAGCCGAGCTGCACGCCTTCCTGCGCTCCCTGCCCGCCAGCCGGTTCCCCGCACTGGCCGCCCTCGGCGCATACGCCTGGGCCGGCGACCGCGACCAGCGGTTCACCGCCAGCCTCGACACCCTCATCGCCGGCCTGCGGGCAACCCTCCGCCCCCCCACCCGCGACGCCTCCCGGCCGGCACAAACGGAACCCGCCCGGCCAGATCGCCGGGGGCGAACATCCCCGCCGCTGCCGTGATCGTCCTGGTGATCGTCATACGGCAGCACAGATAGCAGACTGAACGGGCAGCCGAGGCCCTGGTGACGGGGTGACCTGGGCCGGCTACCCGCCTTACCGGACCTCCGTCGCCGTGCCGTCCCAGCCGCGCCGGGCAGGGCAACCTACCTCACAGCAGCCCGCAACCCTCAACTACCTGGGATTGCGGCTAGCTCGCAGCGGATGTGGCCGCCCGCTGCGATCCGGCGCCGTCCTGCCCGCCTTCCCATTCCCAGGTGCTCAGCTGGATGCTGTCCGGTGTGGCGTCGGCCGGGGTGATGACGGCCAGCAGGGCAGGGGTGCGGGTGCGGTTGCCGGCCTGGGCGGCCCTGCCGAGCATGATCCGGGTGATCGGGCCATGACGTTCCTCGATGGCCAGGATCAGCCCCGGCAGTTCGGCGGCCGGGTCGGCCGACCGGGACCACCAGCCTCCGTCGAGCAGCGTGCGGGCCGACAGGTCGCAGTCGTGGCCGGGACGGCGGTGCCGGGATGGTCGCCGTGTGGCGTTCGTCGGTAGTCAGCATGGTCGTTGCTCCATGTTTCCAGCATTTCCGCTTCTCAGCCTATGATGGAAATATGAAACTAGTAATATTATTCTGGAATTATCAATCCTACATACGTGGAGAACTGGACGCTGCCTACCAACCACGCCCGCTCCTGCTGGCCATCGCCGGCGACCCGGGGATCCGACTGCGCGACATCGTGACCACCCTGGGCATCACCGAGCGCAGCGCCTGCGCCATCGTCACCGGCCTCACCGAGGCCGGCTACGCGGCCAAGCAGAGAGAAGGCCGCCACAACCGCTACCAGATTCAGGCCCGCCTCCCGCTGCCCGGGCCGGCCAGCTAGCAACCGGCCATCGGCGAGCTGCTCGACCTCCTCACTAGCCAGCGCGAGACCACAGAACACAGCTGACAGGCGGCCCCCCGCCCGCGAGGTGGCCGGCCTCGGTACTGGCCGCGTCATTACCGCGCACGCCAGGACATGTTCTGCAGAGGTCACACGAGCAGCAGGCACCAGATGGCAGTGATCAGGCTCGATCCCTTCCGGGACCCCCTTGGGAGCAGCTATTGTCCATGGCCGCGACGGGGACGTGTGCCCCGCTCGGCATGCCTACGGACGTCTACCACGCCGGGGATGGCAGCTACCACGTCGAGGCCGACCTGCCGGCGTCGACTCTGACAGCATCGAGGTCACCGTCGAGCACAGCACCCTGACGATCCGGGCCGAACGCACCCCGCATCACGGCGACAGCGAGCAGGTCGTTGTCGCCGAGCAGCCCCAGGGGTCGTTCACCCGCCAGCTGTCCCTCGGCGAGGGCGTGGACCCGGAGAACCTCACCGCCGACTACGCCGACGGTGTCCTGCATCTGACCATCCCTGTCGCCCGAGACCTGGGCCCGCCGGGTCGAGATCACCCATGCGCCCGGCGGCAGCCGCACCCTCTCGGGGAGCACATCCGAGCAGGGTGA
>JAICWX010000052.1 GCA_025934635.1 Streptosporangiaceae bacterium
GCCGCAGGCGCCGGGTTACATGGCGCCGCAGGCGCCGGGTCACATGGCGCCGGCGGCCCTAGGACACAGTGTGCGGCAGGCGGCGGGGCACATGGGGCCGGGGCGACGTACGCTGCTTGCCTCGGCGGCGGCGCTGCCGTTGCTGCTGGCCGCGGCCGGGTGCCAGTCCTCGGACGTTTTCGCCGGTCCCGATCCGCTGGCCGGGCGGCCGCCGCTCGGGCATGATGTGCTGACCCTGCAGGCCGTCATCACCGCGGAGGAACACCTGATCGGCCTGTACCGCACGGCCATCGGCGCGGATCACGTCACGGCCAGCCGGTCGCGCACCCTCAGCTCCCTGCTCGGCCAGCACGAGCAGCATCTGGCCCAGCTCAAGGCCAGGCTCATCATTCCGCCCGGGGCGTCCCCGTCGCCCTCGCACCCGGCCGCCGGCGGCTCGACCGGTGGTTCAGCCGGCGGCTCGGCCGGCGGTTCGGCCGGTGGTTCGGCGCCGGGCAGTCCCGTGGCCAGCCCGCGGCCGGCCCGGGTCAGCGCGGCCCGGCTGCGGGCGGCGGAGCGCGCGTCGGCGGCCAGCCTGGTGCGGCAGCTGGCCACGGTGCCGCCCGGCCTGGCCCAGCTGTTCGCGAGCATCGCCGCCTCCGACGCCACCCACGTGACGGTGCTGGGCGGATAGCGCACGATGGCGGGCAAGGTTGTTTCCGCTGCCGTAGCGGCGCTGCAGGCCGCGCTCGCGGCCGAGAACGCGGCCATCTTCGGCTACGGGGTGGCGGGCGCGCACCTGACCGGGAACCGCCAGGCCGCGGCCGGGCAGGACTGGACCGGGCACAACCAGGCCCGGGACACCCTGACCGCGATGATCTCAAGCCTGGGCGCCAGGCCGGCCGCGGCGCAGGCCTCCTACCGGCTGCCCTTCCGGGTGCGCGACGCGGCCAGCGCGATGTCGCTCGCGGCCTACCTCGAAGACGGCGTGACCCGGGCCTACCTCGGCCTGGTCGCGGTCAGCGACCAGCGGCTGCGGCACTTCGGCGCGATAGCCATGCAGGATGCGGCGCAGCGGGCCGCGACCTGGCGGGGCAGCACGCAGGCCTTCCCCGGCCTGAGCCAGTAAGGCGCACCTGGTATCTGTCCGCCGCCGCGGGGTTGCCGGCTCGGCATCCGCGCCGGTATCACAGGCCCCGCCTGTTACACGTCCCGGCGCTCGGCAACGGCATGGATGCTCCATGGGTGTGGCTCTCCTGCCGTAAGCGTCGAGCCTGCGGGGCGGATGGTACTCATGATGCCTCTGATATCGGCTCGCGGTATTCCGGGGTAACTCCGTGAGGTGCGTTAACGACATGGATGGAGCATCGATGTCGATGGAGCGACATGGATGGAGCATCGATGTCGTTTGCTGGGTGCGGATCAGGCCGGAGCTGGTGGCGGGTGTGCGCCGTGGTACGGATGGGATAACTGAGGCCAGGGAGCCCCGAACGCGGGCGACCCCGAAACTGTCGATGTCAGCCTGAGCTGACCACGGTCATGATCGCTTCCGCGATCTCGAGCAGTTTCCTGTCGTCGCCATAGTGGCCCACCAGTTGCAGGCCGACAGGCAATCCGGCCGGTGCCACGTCCGGCGATACCAGGTCAAAAGGTGACGCCCCAGGAGCCGGGGCGGGGCCGGGCGGGACGGAGCCGGGCGGGACGGGGCCGGGCGGGAAGGAGCCGGGCGAGGCGGAGCCGGGCGAGGCGGAGCCGGGCGGGACGGGGCGGGGCGGGGCGAGGCCGGCCGGGATGGTGATGGCGGGGTGCAGGGTGACGGTGATCCGCGAGCAGGAGCGCATCCAGTCGATGTAGGTGGCCATCGGCTCGCCGTTGATCTCGGTCAGCCACTCCTGCTCGACCGGGAACGGGAGCACCTGCACGGTGGGCAGCGCGAGCACGTCGTACGGGCCGTCGGCCAGGAAGGACGCGAACCGCCGGAAGATCTGGGCCTGGCCGTCCCTGGCGACCGCGACCTGCTCGGCGTCCAGCGCCAGGCCTTTCTCGATGTTCCAGGCCAGGGTGGCCTTGACCTGCGCGCGGTGATCGCGCAGCAGCGGCGCCCGGGCGGCCATCCGGGCGGCCCGCAGCACCTGGAAGACCTCGTCCGCGTCGGCCAGGGCGGGCGCGGCGTCGGTCACCACGCACCCGGCCGCCGCCAGCGACCCGCGCATCGCCGCCAGGACCGACCGGACCGCGGGCTGCACGGGCAGGTCGCCCAGGTCCTCGGTATACGCCACCCGCAGCCCGCGCAACGGCGCCGGGCGCAGGCGCAGGAAGTCGCCGGGCCGGTCCGGCCGGGCCAGCGGCAGCCCCGCGTCCGCGCCGCACATCCCGGCCAGCAGCAGGGCGGCGTCCGGCGCGGTGCGGGCGATCGGGCCGACCACGCCCATCGGGTCGAGCAGGTCGGCCGGGATCAGCCCGGGCGTGGTCCGCAGGCCGACCAGGCCGCAGAAGGCGGCCGGATTGCGCACGCTGGCGGCCAGGTCGGACCCGTCGGCGAACGGGATCATCCCGGCGGCGACGGCCGCGGCGGCCCCGCCGCTGCTGCCGCCGGGGGTCAGCCGGAGGTCATACGGATTGCGGGTGGGCCCGAACACGGCGTTGAACGTCTGCGATCCCGCGCCGAACTCCGGCGTGTTCGTCTTCCCGATCACCACCGCGCCGGCCTGCCTGAGCCGCGCGACGTGCGGCGCGTCGAACGACGGCACGTAGGAGGCGAACACCGGCGAGCCGTAGGTCGTCCTGATCCCGGCCGTCTCGGCCAGGTCCTTCACCGCGATCGGCAATCCATGCAGCGGCCCGGCGAAGTCGCCGCGGGCCGCCCGGGCATCGAGGGTGACCGCCGCCGCCTGCGCCTGCTCGGCGGCGAGCGTGACGATCGCGTTGATCGCGGGGTTGACCGATTCGATCCGGGCCAGCACGGCGGCCAGCAGTTCGGCAGCGGAGAGCTGCCGGGCCCGGATCAGCCGGGCGAGCTCAACGGCCGGGGTCGCGCACAGGTCCATCCGGGCGGGCGGTTCCGGGCCGGTCAGTCTTTATGGAGCAGGGAGGCCAGCACCCGGACAATCGTGCTCGCAGCCTGGTCAACGTCATCGGCAACGGCGATCCGCTCGGCCCACGACCACCAGAACCACCACATGCCGTCCTTGCCGCACGCGACGTAGACGTTCTCCTCAAGCGCCCGCGCGGCCGGGTTGACCACATAGAGGCTGGGCCTGCGCCCCGGCGGCGCCATCAGCCATGCCTCAAGCCCCCGATGGGACAACTCGTCCGCAAGTTTCTCCAGATAGACAGCTTGTATCTGGTCTGGATCACTGCTCCGTGGGACGTCCACCGTTATCACCATTGTAACTTTTAGGAGTCAGATGAGAACTAAATGTCGCCGTATCTCCAGCATGCCGCCGCGACGGCCTCCGCGCAATGCGGATCGGAAAATTCCCCGATCCCCTACCAAAAAGACGCACCGGGCCCCGCATCGGTTCACTATATGACCATTAATGCCGCTCGGTGGCTCCCAGCGGCAAAGGCGCCGGCAACGGTTCTGAGTGCAGCACGGTCAGCTGCGATACGGCCCGGGTGAGCGCCACGTACAGCCGCTGAAGGCCCCGGGCCTCGGCGCCGGCGATGCGCGCGGGCTCGACCACGATCACATGATCATATTCCAGCCCCTTGGCCAGCGTCACCGGAACGAGGGTGAGCGCGGCGTCTTCCCCGGGCGATCCGTAGGCCAGGCCGCCCCGGTCGAGCGCCCGTCCCAGCTCGGGCACCTGAGGGTCGGCGGCGATGACGGCCACCGAGCCGGCCCGGTCGCGGGCCCGCTGGCAGGCGCCGGCCAGGGCGGGGCCCAGCTCGGCGGCGGCGACCTGGACGAGGTCCAGGGCGCCGGCATCGGCCCGCAGCGAGGAGGCCGGCCGCAGCTCGGGGGCGATCACCGGGAGCAGGGCCGAGGCGTAGTCGAGGATCTGCCGGGGCACGCGGTAGCCCACCGTGAGCTCCCGGACGCCGGCCTCGGGCTTGCCCAGATGACCGAGCAGCGATGTCCAGGACGGCGCCGCCCACGGCGTGGTCCCCTGGGCCAGGTCGCCGAGCACGGTGGCGGCGCCGGTGGAGCAGCGCCGGCCGAGCGCCCGGCACTCCATCGGGGACAGGTCCTGGGCTTCGTCCACCACGACGTGGGCCAGGCTGGGCGTCCGGGTGATCAGGTCGCGTGCCTCGTCGATGAGCACCAGGTCGGCGGGCGACCAGCGGGCCGAGCCCGGTCCGCGCGGCGGGACCGGCCAGACGATCGCGGCCTGCTCCTGTTCGGTGAGCACGTCCGCGGCCGCCGCGGCCAGCGCCCGCGCCGAGGACAGCAGCCCGAACACCAGCCGGACCGGGTCCGCCTTGGGCCAGAGCGCGTCGACCGCGGCCCGTACCGGCCGGGACCGCCGCACGGACTCGTGGGTGCGGTCGTCACAGGCCTCGCCGGCGGCTTCCATCCGGGTCAGGATCACGTGCGCGATCCGGTGCTCGAGCATCTCGCGGGCGGCGCCGTACCGGATGCCCCGGTGCCGGAGCTCGTGCACGAGCTCCTCGATCTCCCAGGCCGCGACCCGCCCGCGCCGGGTGCCGCGCGGCAGCATGACCGCCACCGACGGCGTGCCGATCGACCCCCACAGCGCCCGCCGCAGCACCTCCGCCATCCGCGCGTCGCCCTTGACGACGCCGGCCATCTCGTCGTCGGCCACCCGGACCCGGGCCGTGGTCCCGGCGCTGACCAGCTCGCCGACGGTGGTCTGGGTGACGTCGATCTCGCCCAGCGCGGGCAGGACGTTGCGGATGTAGGAGAGGAAGGCCTGGTTCGGCCCGACCATGACCACGCCGCGCCGCCGGACCTGCTCCCGGTAGGCGTAGAGCAGGTACGCGACCCGGTGCAGCCCGACGGCGGTCTTGCCGGTACCGGGCGCGCCCTGCACGCAGACCGTCTGGCCGGCCTCGGCCCGCACGATGTCATCCTGGTCGGGCTGGATGGTGGCGACGATGTCGCGCATGGGGCCCGACCGGGGGCGCTCGATCTCGTCGATCAGGATCCGGCTCGGCCGGGCGGAGGTTTCTTCAGCCGAACGGGGCTGGCCATCCGCCCCGGTACCGAACAGCTCGTCTTCGTAGGCGGTCAGCTCGCCGCCGGAGAAACCGAAGCGCCGGCGGAGCTCGAGGTTCATCGGGTCGGCGGCGCTGGCCCGGTAGAACGGCCGGGAGACCGGCGCCCGCCAGTCGATGACGGCGGGCGTGCCGTCCGGCGCGTGCACGTGCCTGCGGCCGATGTGAAAGCTGTGCCCGGCGATGCCGTCCTCGGCGAATGGGTCAGATTTGAGCGTTTCGGTTCCGGGTTTTCCTGTCCCGGGCTTTCCCGATCCGGACTTTACGGTCTCGGGATTTACGGTCTCGGGATTTACGGTTCCGGATAGTTCATTTTCGTAATATCCGGCTTCGGATTGTCCGGCTTGGGCGTAGTCGAGGCGGCCGAAGAACAGCGGGGTATCGGGAATGTCCTTCAGGGCCTCGGCGCGGTGGTAGAGCGTGGCCTTGAGGTACTCCTCGGAGACCGGGTCGCCCCCCATCGCCCGCAGCGACAGGACGTCTTCCCGCATGAGCCGGAGGAACTCACGAGAGCGCTGGAGTTGATCGCGCTCGGAGGTGAGGACGGGGTCGCCGCCCACTCGTTCGGTATGCTGGTTTGCTTTTGCTGGTGAAGCAGCCACGAGGACGGGAACCTACCAGGTAGTCACCGCGAAGTCACGCGGTTTTCTGCGCGGGCACGGGCCAGCCGCCCAGGCCGCGCGGGGTGAGGAAAGCGTCGAAGACGAGCTCGGAGGCGCCGGTCAGGGCGCCGAGATCGCCGAGCGTGGACGGCATCAGCACGGGCGGGGTGATCCGCCGGAACCGCATCAGCGTGGCCAGGTAGCCGGCCTGGACGGCGCCCGGCGCCGCCTCGTACACCTCGGCGGCCAGGCCGGAAAGCCCGACCGCCTCCGGATCCTGGGCATTGACCAGCGCGCCGATGCCGCGGCCGAGGGCCTCGGCCGCCCGCTCCAGGGCCTGGCCGCAGCCGGGGTCGGTGGCCGCCGCGGCGATGACGTGCTCGGCGCGGACCATCCGGTCGCCCTCCTCGGGCTGGCCCACCGCCCGGAGCAGCCCGCGGGCGCCGGCCTCGAGCTCCCAGCAGCCGGTCGAGCCGCACCGGCACGGCTCGCTGCCGCCGGTCAGCGGCATGTGCCCGAACTCCCCGGCCGAGCCGTGCGCGCCGTTCACCGGCTGCCCGGCGGTGAGCAGGACGCCGCCGATGCCGGTCGCGACGTGCAGGTGCAGCGCGACCGATATCCCGCGCAGCACCCCGCGGCGGGCCTCGGCCAGGCCCGCCAGCGTGGCGTCGTTGCCGGCCAGGACCATGCCCGCGTATTCGTCGCCCGCCCCGCCGCCGAGGGCGCCGGCCACGTCGAGGTCCTGCCAGTCCGGCAGGGTGGGCTGCACCATCTGGCCCGCGCTGACCGGCGACGGGACCGCCACGCCGACGCCGACGACCCGGTCGCCGAAGTCACGGAGGTGGATCTTCAGCCGGGCGGCCACGTCGGCCAGCATCCCGGTGCCGGAGACGGTCTCGCGTTCCTGGCGGTCGAGCACCGTATGGCGCCCGGTCAGCTCGAACGCGGCCACGGTGAAGGAGTCGTCGCGCAGGTCGACCGCGAGCGCGACCGGTCCCTGCGGATGCGGCGAGGGCACCCCGGTCGGGCGGCCCCGGCTGCGCGGCACCTTGAGCCCGGCCGGCCCGGCCGCCGGGCTGCTCAGCTCCTCGATCAGCTGCCGTCCGGCCAGGTCCCTGACCAGCACGGTAGCAGTCCCCCGGGCCAGGCTGAGCTGCCTGGTCAGCTCGGCCCGGGTGAGCCGGCCGCCGCCGTCGTGGACCGCGCGCAGCAGCCGCGCGAGATTGTGAGCGCGCAACTCGGCACTGGTGGTCGCCGCTCCCTCGTCCTTCCGCACACTCCGATCGTGCCATGCCGGACCCTGTACCGCCGTCTCGGGCATCCGGCTACCAGTCCCAGTGGAAGCCGACGGTGGTCTGCTCGGCCAGCCGCAGATACCGGTGGACGGCGAACTGGCTATCCAGGGTGACGCGCTCGGACTCGGCAATGGGGCCGTCGATCCCGTCCCAGACCGCCCACTCCACCCGGCCCGGCAGCCTGGCGGGATGAAACTCGATCCG
The DNA here is from genome assembly GCA_025934635.1 of Streptosporangiaceae bacterium. The sequence continues at coordinate 7,262 of JAICWX010000052.1, forward strand.
TATGTCGAGGTTCTCCACGAAGGACTGGACGACACGGCGGAACTCCGGCGGGGGCGATGTCGTGTAATGAAAGCTGGTCGAGTACTCCAAGGTGGCCGTCTCCCCCGCCGCCAGCGGCTCGGCCAGCAGCATATCCACGACGAACAGCTCGGCCAGGGGCTGGTAGAAGGGGCCGGCCAGGCCGCTGAAGCCCTGGCCGGTCTCAACCGTCAGGGCATTGGTATCGGCCCGGTACGGCAGCCGGTCCACCCCGTCGACCAGCGCTTCCACCACGTGGATGACCCGGTGCCGCTCCGGCCGCCCGTCCGGGCCCAGGTAGTGATGATCGTGCAGGGACAGGGTCTTGACCTGCGGACGGCCGAGCACGACGGCCTGGTCCTCGCGGATCGCCCGCGGACCGGACAGGACGCGGACATGCGCCGAGCCCTCCCACAGCTTCACCAGCCGCTCGCGCTCGAACGTGCCGAAGTCGAACGCGTCCATGAACAGGGTCAGCGTGGCCTTGCTGAGCAGCTTGCCGGACAGCGCCCGGGAAGCGGTGTCCTTCAGCTGCCGGGGCAGCACGTCGACGTCACCCTGAGCCCGCGGGTGCTCCCACAGGTAGTGCGCCAGCACTTCGGCGACGGCGAGCTGGTTCACCTGGCCGAGCCTGCTGCGCTCGGCGTACTGCTCCCATTTATGCCGGTACCGGCCCGGACGCAAGAGCAGCTCGCGCAGGTAGGCGGCGGCGGCCTGCACGCCAGTAGGCGTCATCGAATCTGGCTTGGGCAGGGCCACGGTTTCCTCTGTGCCGATTCCTCTGGGCCGATCACGTCGGGTCGGTTACTGGCTGCGGGTGAGAACTAAGCGCGACATTGCCAGCTATCGTATGCCCGTCCTGGTGCCGGCGGCAGGGCGGGCCGGACGCCCAGCCAGGCGAAACACTGTCGCCCCATGGGCGCGACAAGGGTAGATTCGTGTTATGCCCGGGACCGACGGAGAGCCACGCTGGCTGAGCCCAGGTGAGCAGGAGGCGTGGCGCGCCACCGTGAACCTGTCCCAGCTGCTCCTGCGCCAGCTTGACCGCGACCTGACCGCGCACGGGCTGAACGGGCACGACTACGAGATCTTGGTCGAGCTGTCCGAGGCCCCGGGCCAGCGGCTGCGGATGACCGAGCTCGCCGACGCCACCAGCCAGTCCCGGAGCCGGCTGTCCCACCAGATCTCGCGGATGGAGAAACGCGGCCTGGTCCGGCGCGACGAGTGCGAGGGCGACAAGCGGGGCACGTTCGCCGTGCTGACCGCCGAGGGCGCGGCGGCCATCGAGCGGGTCGCGCCCGACCACGTGGAGAACGTGCGGCGGCATTTCATCGACCGGCTCTCCCCGCGCCAGCTCGAGGAGATCAGCGACGCCTTCGGTCCCATCGTCGAGTACCTGCGCAAGATCCGCGACCGCGACTAGCGGCGATCTTCAGAACAGCACTGGTCTTAGAACAGCACCGACATCAGGCGGCCGGTCTCGGTGAAACCCGCCCGCCGGTACGCCGCCCGGGCGGGGGCATTGAAGTCGTTGACGTAGAGCGACACCAGCGGCGCAACCGACCGGACCGCCTCCACCACGACCGCGGCCATGCCCGGGGCGGCCAGCCCCTGGCCGCGCGACTGCGGCCGGACCCACACGCCCTGCACCTGGCATACCTGCGGGGTGACCGCGCCGATCTCCGCCTTGAAGATCACCTCGCCGCCCTCGATCCGGGCGAAGGCCCGGCCGCCGCGGATGAGCTGCTCCAGCCGGGCGCGGTAGGACGCGCCGCCGTCGCCGCTGGTCGGCGAGATGCCGACCTCCTCGGTGAACATGGCCACGCAGGCAGGCCACAAGATGTCGATCTCCTCCGGCCTGACCCGCCGGACCAGCGGGTCGGGCGGCAGCGGCGGCGGCCCCTGGGTGACCATCAGCGGCTGCACGGGGCGGACCTCCCGGGCCGGTCCCCAGTGCGGCCGCAGCAGGCCCCACAGGGCCTGGACCTCGGTGGCCGCGCCGACCACGGATGAGCACCGGCGCCCCTGCCGCAGGGCGCGGTCCGCGAACGCCACGACCGCGTCCGGGCTGGCCGCCACGGGAACCAGGTTGGCGCCGGAATAGCAGAGCGACTCCAGCCGCCCCCCGGGCGCGTGCCCCCACAGCTGCGCGCCCAGCCGGCCGGGCTCGAGGCCCAGGGAGCGGACCCGCGAGCTGACGAAGACGTTCGCCACCGGGTCCCGGTCGCAGATGGCAAGCACGGCGCCGCGATCCCGCTCATCGAGCAGCCGCACTGAGGCGGACCACGGCGGCTTCACCCGCAACATAGCCTCAGCCTACACGGGGCAATAGCACCGAAAACTCTCATCGTGGCCGTCCGGTCGCGCTTGTTCGCATTCGGTACCGCCGCCGCGCCGCTCATGCCCGGTCAGACACCCGGCGTCGGTGCGGGCACGGCCGGGCACCTGGCGTTGACCAGGCCCGGCGCCGAGGGCAGGGCCCCGGTGCCCAGGTAGGCGTTGAGGTAGCCCTGCACGCAGGAGTTCGACGGCTGCTCCATGGACTGCCCGTGGTTGCCGCCGCCCTCGACCACGACCATCCGCGCGGACGGCAGCAGCTTGTGCGCGTTCTGGGCGCCCGCGTACGGCGTGGCCGGGTCCAGCGTGCCCTGCAGCATCAAGATGCCGGGCAGCCCGGCTCCGGAGATCTGCAGCGGCTTGGCCGGCCCTTTGACCGGCCAGAACGCGCACGCGGCGTTGAACCAGGCGTTGTCCCAGGCCTGGAACGGGGCCTGGGCGTAGACGCGCTTGGTATCGGAGTCCCAGAATGACCAGTTGCGTGGCCAGCTCACGTCGGCGCACTGCACCGCGTTGTACACGGCGAACTCGTTCTCGCCCTGCACGCCATTGCTCTGGTACTGGGCGATCAGGTCCGCGGTCTGCCCGGCGTTCAGGTAGGACGACAGTGCCTGGGCCAGGCCGGGCCAGAGCTGGTCGAGATAGCCGCCCTGCAGGAACGTGTCGTCGAATTCGTCGGCGCCGATCATACGGTCAACCGGGTGCGCGAGCAGCTGATTGCGCGCCCGGTACCAGGCTTTCTGCACCTGCGCGCCCGTGGTGCCGAGATGATACGTTCCGTTATATTTAGCCGTCCAGGCGAAAAATGCAGCCATTCGTCCCTGGAAGGCATAATCCTGCTGGACATTGTCGGCGTACCAGACGCCGGTGGGATCGACCACGCTATCCAGGACCATCCGCCGCACCCGGTCCGGGAAAAGAGTCGCGTATACCTGGCCCATGTAGGTGCCGTAGGAGAATGCGAAATAGCTGATTTTCGACACGCCGAAGGCCGCGCGGATCGCGTCCATATCGCGGGCGGTGTTCGCGGACGTCATGGAGGGCAGCAGCCAGCCGTACTTCTGCCCGCAGTCGGCGGCGTAGGTTTTCGCCCGGTTGACGAGGACCTGCTCGGCGGCGGGGCTGGCCGGGATGTAGTTCGGGCGGACGCCGGCGAAGAAGTTCCGGTCGCAGCTGAGCGAGGGCACCGAGGACCCCACGCCCCGCGGGTCGAAGCCGACGATGTCGTACTCGGCGGCCACGCCCGGGCTGAGCCCGGCCGCCGTCTCGGCCGCCAGCGGCAGCCCGTCGCCGCCCGGCCCGCCCGGGTTGACCAGCAGCACTCCCTGCTGCCTGCTCTTCGGCGCGGTGGCCGGCACCATGTCCAGGGCCAGGCTGATGTGCCGGCCGCCGGGCTGGGCGTAGTTGACCGGGACGCTCAGCGTGGTGCACTGGGGCACGCCCTCCTGGGCGAGCTGGCCCGCGCAGGCGTGCCAGTGCAGCGTGCTGTGCGCCGGGACGATCCCGGAAGTCCCGGTAGCCGATCCCAAGGCGGCGGATCCCGATCCGGTCCCCGTCGCGGCGACCGCGGGCGGCGCCGAGGATGCCGGGGCCGCCGGGCCTGATGACGAGGTGCTGGCCGAGCAGGCGCTGACCACGAGGAGCGCGGCGGTGGTCAGGAGGGCGGCGGGCCAACTCGTTCGGTCCGATGTGCCTGCTGTACCCCGGCGGCCGGTCACGCGTGAGATCGACATGTACCTCATCTTGCCCGACCTGGTCCGATGCCCGGGTCCGTCGCCTGACGGGCCGTCAGCCACCCGTAATGATCAGGACGCCGCCTTGCGGTGACGCTCCTCGAGCGCCTTGCGGTACTCGGAGACGACGATGTTCGTCAGTTCCTCGACCGAGGTGTCCTTGCTGTACTTGTCGAAGGTGATCTTGCCGCCCTGCAGCAGGTTCACCCGGTCGCAGACCGGGAACACCTGGCCGTAGTTGTGCGCGATGATGATGATCGAGATGCCCTGGTCCTTGAGGTCGCGCACGAGATCGAGGATGGCCGCGCCTTCCTTGACCCCCATGGCCGCCAGCGGCTCGTCGAGCAGCAGGACCTTGGCGTCGGAGAACACCGAGCGGGCCACCGCGATGGCCTGCCGCTGGCCGCCGGACAAGCTGGCCACGTCGACGTCCACCGACTTCAGGGTGCTGATGCCGATGGAGTCCAGCTGCTCCTTGGCCCGCTTGCGCATCGACCGGTTGCGCAGCAGCGGCCAGCGCACCAGCTCCCGGTTGAGGAACATGTTCTGGTACACGGTGAGCTGGTTGACCAGCGCGAGGTCCTGGTACACGATGTCGATGCCGGCCGCGCGGGCCTGGGTGACCGAGCTGAAGTGCACCTCCTCGCCGTTGAGCAGGATCCGCCCGGTGGTCGGCGCCTGGAAGCCGCAGATGGTCTTGAGCAGGGTGGACTTGCCGGCGCCGTTGTCGCCGATCAGCCCGAGCACCTCGCCGCGCCCCAGCCGCAGGTTCACGTCGACCAGTGCCGTCACGGCGCCGTAGCGCTTGGAGATGTGCTCCGCCCGCAGGATGTCGTCGGTCTGACCGAACGTCTCGCTGCCCTCTACGGTCATTTCCTGGCTCCGCCCAGTCGGCCGGCACTCCGCAGCCGGGTGAGGTAGGTGTTCGCGATCATGGCCACGAGGATCGCCGCGCCCAGGATGATCTGGAACTTGTTCGAGCTGATGCCGCGCAGGTTGAAGCCGTCCTGCAAGATGGCCAGCACGAGCACGCCGAGCCAGAGCCCGATCACCGTGCCGGAACCGCCGAGCATGGCGGTGCCGCCGATGACCACGCCGGCCAGGGCGACGAGGACCACCGCGAGCTGACCGGCGCTCGGGTCGATGATGTTGTTCTTGAAGGCTTCCAGGATCCCGGCCACCGCGCCGAACCCGGAGCACAGCATGAAGTTGCCGATCTTGATCTTGTTGACCTTGATCCCGGCTTCCCGCGCGCCGAGCAGGTTGCCGCCGACCGAGATCGTGTACAGGCCCCAGCGGGTCCGGGTCAGCAGCACCTGGAAGAGCAGGACGAGGACGGTGGCCCAGATGATCTCCGACCACGCCTCGCCGCCGAACCAGCGGCCGACGCCGAGCGAGCCTTCGGGCAGGTTGATCTGCTGGGCGGAGGAGACCGTCAGCGCGTAGCCGAAGATGATGTAGCCGCTGCCGAGCGTGGTGATCAGCGACGGGACGCCGAAGTAGGTGGTGACGATGCCGTTGACGCCGCCGATGACGACCGCCAGGACCACGACCGTGATCACGATGGCGAGCAGGGTGGGGATTCCGGAGTCGACGAAGAAGTGCATGACGTACGGCGCCAGCATCCAGACGAAACCGACCGACAGGTCGATCTCACCGCAGACCATCAGCAGCACCAGGCCGATGCCGATGATCACGTACGGGGCCATGTACTGGGCGATGTTGACGAAGCTGCCGTGGCTGACGAAGGCGTGGGTCGTCGTCGCGAAGTAGATGAACAAGATCGCGGCGATGAGCAGGACGCTGGCCTCGCGCTGCTTCAGGAACATGGCAGTCGCGATATTAAGGGGACTGGGGCCCCGGGCTGCTGGCCCGTTGGCGCCGCCGAGGGTATCCGGGCTGCGCTCAGCAGTGTCGCTCACGTCGCTCATCCCTATTCTGCGATCTCACCTGATAGATGGTGTGGTGGAGTCATACCCACGGTACGCGGCGGCCCACCGGGCTTCCAGCCGGGTGGACCGCCGCTTACCTAGCACGTGCTCAGCGTGACGCGCACGTTTTTGGCGTGCCTGTCGGTCAGACCGAGATCGCGCCGGTGTGCTTGATGTACTGCTGGTTCTTCGTCGAGCCCTCGAACCGGCTGGGCGTCGCGGTGTACGGGGCCGCGTTGCCCTTGACCACGAACTTCAGGCCGGTGTCGGTGGCCGACGGCGACACCAGGCCGCCGGAGAGCTGGAAGAGGTAGAGGTACAGCACCGGCAGGAAGCCCTGCAGGTACGGCGACTGGTCGATGGTGAAGGAGATCTGGCCGGCCTTGATGGCGGTCAGGGTCTGCGGCTCCAGGTCGAAGCCGCCGGCCGCCACCTTGCCGACCAGGTTGTTCTTCTGCAGCGTGGTGCCGAGCAGGGCCGTGCTGCCGCCGTCGACAGCGAAGATGCCCTGGATCTTGGACCCGTTCGCCTGGATGAACTGCGGGATCGTCTGGGCTTCCTGCGTGGCCGAGGCGCCCGAGTCCAGGCCCTTGTTGCCGAACATGACCTTCATGCCGGCCGCTTCCAGGGCCTGCGTCGCGCCGTCCAGGCGCGGCTGGATGTTCAGCGAGCCGGGCTGGGCGATGACGCCGACGGCGGTGTCGCCCTTCTTCATCAGCGAGGCGAGCCGCTTGCCGACCTCCTGGCCGGAGACGAGCAGTTCCTGCCCGATGTAGGCCAGGCCGTTGGTGGGGTTGTCGCTGGCGCCGTTCGCGTTGTAGGTGACCACGGGGATGCCCGCCGACAGCGCGCTGTTGATCGGGTCGGTGAACGCCGTGGCCGAGACCACGGTGGTCGCGATACCCGGGGAACCAGCCGTGACCGCGGCCTGGAAGGCCGACAGCATGGTGGAGTTGGTCGGCTGGGTGGACAGGGCGCCCGTCCAGGCCGGCGTGGGCAGGCCGAGGATCGCCGCGGCGTCGGCCATGCCGTACTGGGTCGGGGTGAAGAACGAGTTGTCCGTGACGTGGTTCACGAACGTGAACTTCCACTTGGGCGTGGTCGGGAAGTTGCCCGCGGCGTTGGCCGCGGTCCCCGACGACCCGGTCGGGGATGCGCTGCTGGAGCTCGACGAGCTGCAGGCCGCGATTAGCGCCGAGGCGGCGGCCGTCGCGCTGAACAGGCCGGCCCCCTCGATCAGCCGGCGGCGAGAGGGCCCGTCCTTCATGTTCAGGGTCTCAATCGCTTCGTCGACTGTGACGTCGATCTTTTTCCTCATCTAAGGACCTCCGTGGAATTTTCCCTGGGACGGGATACTCTCCCGAGCCAAGCCCGCAGCGTGCGCGGCGAGTCCCGTCGACTTCGTCGCGAGAGAGATATTGCTATTCCGACATCCGCTCCGGCGGATCGCCTAGTGCGGCCAAGCCTTGGTCATAATGCGACCGGCATTCAGCTTTAACTGGCGAACCGCCGCTGACGCTAGGTCTGTTCATGATCACCTGTCAAGGCACCACGCAGGCTCGATAAGCGAACGAGCCCGTTTCGATATCAGCCTCGGCATGGGCCCGTAGATGTCCGCCGGCATGGCCGCCGGACTGCCCGCCGGGCAAACGAGCAATCGCCACCGTGAACCTGGGCCTATCTCATCCCCCCTCGCGCCGTGACCGGCTGGACCGGTTCGGGTCACTTCCATGACCATGCCACATCTCGCCTCACCGGTAGCTCCACGCAACTACGTTTCGTCAATGTCGCGGTAGTCAATCCATCACGGACAAGAACATGTGCGACGATGTTAGCGCTAACAAGTCACTAAACGGCAACGAACATGAAACACCCTCGACACGCTCCCAGCTCAGAACGCACGGCCGGTCGCTATCCGTAAGGGTCTGGGTGACTCGGCGGGAGGGAAAACCAATTCCTTCTGTGCTGGCGCTGTGGTTGCTCTAGTTGCGGTTCGTACCGCCCGTGACGGGGAGCCGGGGACGCCCGTGACGGGGAGCCGGCGCCCCGGGCCGCAGCGGGATGCCGACGCCTCGGTTCGCGGCGAGGCGTCGGCGGCTGTCCGGATCGGGATAGCGACGGCCCGTACGGGCCGGGGACGCCGTCCGGGCCGGGGACGCCGGCGCCGTCCGGGGACGCCGGCGCCGTCCGGACCGGAGGCGCCGGTCCGGAGACGCCGACCTGGACCGGGACGCTACGCCCCGGGCCGGGCCAGGGACGCCGGCACCGGGCCGGAGACGCGGTCCAGAACTGGAGCTCGTCAGGGGTAGAGCCACGTTCTCGATCTCAGCACTTGCTTCCGCACCACAGATCCCGCAGGTCACCTACCTTGGCACTCCCCCGGCCCCGGTAACGACATGGATGCTCCATCGTTGTCGCCGCGGCGGCATCGATGCTCCATCGATGCCGTTGCGGCGGCTGCTGAGGTGGGCAGGGCAGGCATCAGGTACACCACGGGTAGCACCCGCCTCGCGGGGTGGCGATGCTCATGGTGCGTCTCGCATCAGCCCGCCGTACCTCGAGCGGCGCGGCTGACGACATCGATGCCGGGAGCCGGGTACGGGCCGGGGCAGGTGACAGGCGGGGGCTGTGGTGCGGGTGCGGTTGCTGAGGTCGGGAATCGGGGTGCGGAGCCGGGCGACTGACGCACGGAAGGCGTGCGGAGGTGCGGGCGATGGGGCTAGCGGGGTGACTGGGGTGACTGGGAACGGATGAAGGGTGGCGGTGTAGCCGGGGCGAGGTGGCGGGTGCTGCGGAGGACGGGGCGCGAAGGGGGACGGAGGCGGACGGCCCGGAGGCGGACGGCCCGGAGGCGGAGGCGGAGGGATGTGAGGCGGAGGGCGCGGGGCGGGAACGTGAGGCGGGGAACGTGAAGCGGAGGGCGCGGGGCGGAGGGCGCCGGGGCAGAGGGACGTGGGGCGGAGGGCGCGGGGCGGGGAACGTGGGGCGGAGGGCACGGGGCGCGGAGGGCGTGGGCGAGGGGGGCTAGGGGGGCTAGGGGGCGGGGGGCGAGGGGGTCCTGGGGTGGGGAGGGTGGGAACGCTCAGGAAATGTTGATGTTGGGGAAAGGTGAGGTACGGGGTAGAACGTGATATAAGGCGGGTGAGAGTGTGCTAGCGCGCGGACTTGAGACGGCGGGAGTTGCGCGGTGGCCGCACTGAGCCAGGGGCGGCGTCGCAGGGAAGCGGCGACGGCGCTGGTGCAAGAACCCGGTGGAATGAGTGGTGCCGGGCAGCAAAACGAGTAGTGCCGGCCACCAGCAGGGCCGGCCGGATCGGCATTGCCGGCCGGACGAACACGGCCGGGGGTGCTCATGTTGAGGCGGCACGGACCGCGGCGGCGGGCACGATGCCGGGGGCAGAATCTGTAGGACGGCGGGAGCCGTGGGGTGGCGGGAATGGCGCGGGTGGGGGGGAAGCAGTGGGGACACGGGGGCGGAAACCCATGCTTTCCGACATGCGGGCCCGGAACCGAACACGGTTCGCAAACGTCTCACTGTGGACGGATGACGAAAAACTGGGGGCGACCGCCCGCCCTCGACGTCGTCCGGTGACAAGGAGGGGAAGCAGGAATGCTTGCCAGACACCGCCAGTCGCTCATCTTGCAAGCCGTCAGGAGCGACGGCAGCGCCCGTGTCAGCGATCTCACTCAGCGACTCGGCGTCTCGGATATGACTATCCGCCGGGACCTCGAGGTGCTCGCCAGGGACGGCCTGGTGGAGAAGGTACACGGAGGCGCGGTCCTGCCGGGTTCGCCCGCTAGCCACGAGCCGGGCTTCGAAGCCAAGCTCGTGCTCGAGCGGCCGGAGAAGACCGCCATCGCCCGGGCCGCCGCTGGCCTGGTCACGCCGGGTACGGCGATCGCCATCGCCGGCGGGACGACCACGTTCGAGCTGGCCCAGTGCCTGCTCGACGTGCCCGGGCTCACTATCGTCACGAACTCGCTGCGGGTCACCAACCTGTTCAGCGGGACTCGCGGCCTCGACGGCACGGCCGACTCGGTTGTGCTGACCGGCGGCGTCCGCACCCCCTCGGACGCACTCGTCGGGCCGGTGGCCGACCTGACCATCAGATCGCTCCACTTCGACTTGCTCTTCCTCGGCTGCTCCGGCTTCGACACCGACGCCGGACTGACCACGCCCAACCTGGCCGAGGCGGAGACCAACCGCTCCCTGATCCGGGTCGCGCGGCGCGTCGTCGTGCTGGCCGACCACACCAAGTGGAACCTGGTCAGCCTGAGCTCGTTCGCCCGGCTCAGCGAGGCCGACGTGCTCGTCACCGACGACATGCTGCCGGGCGACGCCCGCAGCCAGCTGGCCGAGCAGGTCGGCGAGATCGTGTACGCGGAGAGCATGCTCGCCGGGCACGTCTCGAAGAAGTCGGCCTGAGAGAGCAGCGCTGAGAAAGTAGCGCTGAAACGCCTTGTCCCTCCCCGGCACTGGGCCGGGGAGGGACAAGGGAAGAACCTCAGTAGGTCGTGACGACCGGGCCGCCGTCGGCGCCCTCGGCGACCTCGGCCTGCTCGGCCAGGCGCATGGCCTCCTCGATCAGGGTCTCCACGATCTGGGACTCGGGCACGGTCGCGATCACCTTGCCGCGGACGAAGATCTGGCCCTTGCCGTTACCGGAGGCGACGCCGAGGTCGGCCTCGCGGGCCTCCCCCGGGCCGTTGACGACACAGCCCATGACGGCGACGCGGAGCGGGACCTCCATGCCCTCCAGCCCGGCGGTCACCTCCTCGGCCAGCTTGTACACGTCGACCTGGGCGCGGCCGCAGGACGGGCAGGACACGATCTCCAGGCCGCGCTGGCGCATGCCGAGCGACTCCAGGATCGAGATGCCGACCTTGACCTCCTCGACCGGCGGCGCGGACAGCGAGACCCGGATGGTGTCGCCGATGCCCTCGGCCAGCAGCGCGCCGAACGCGACGGCCGACTTGACCGTGCCCTGGAACGCGGGGCCGGCCTCGGTCACGCCGAGGTGCAGGGGGTAGTCACACTGCCGGGCCAGCTGCCGGTAGGCGTTGATCATCACCACCGGGTCGTGGTGCTTGACCGAGATCTTGATGTCGCGGAAGCCGTGCTCCTCGAACAGGGAGCATTCCCACAGCGCCGACTCGACCAGCGCCTCGGGGGTGGCCTTGCCGTACTTGGCCAGCAGCCGCTTGTCCAGCGAGCCGGCGTTGACGCCGATCCGGATCGGGGTGCCCGTGTCGCTGGCCGCGCGGGCGATCTCGGCGATCTTGTCGTCGAACTGCTTGATGTTGCCCGGGTTGACCCGGACCGCGGCGCAGCCGGCCTTGATCGCGGCGAACACGTACTTCGGCTGGAAATGAATGTCGGCGATGACCGGGATCTGCGACTTCTTCGCGATGGCGGGCAGCGCGTCGGCGTCGTCCTGGGACGGCACCGCGACCCGGACGATCTGGCAGCCGGAGGCGGTGAGCTCGGCGATCTGCTGGAGGGTGGCGTTGACGTTGGCGGTGAGGGTCGTCGCCATGGACTGCACCGATACCGGCGCTCCGCCGCCGACCGGCACCGACCCCACCATGATCTGACGGGACACGCGACGCTCGGCCAGCGGTGCTGGCGGCGTCTGCGGCATGCCCAGATCGATACTCATAGCCCCCAACCGTTTCTGTAGGCAGACCCCGGATCTTCCACCCCGTCATTGAATCACCCCGGGATGACCACATGAAGCCAGACGCTGACGGGCGTGTCGGTTACTCCCGGCCGGAGATACGCACTGTTAACCGGCGATATTCACCGGGTTCACGATGTCGGCCAGGATCAGCAGGACGCCGAAGACCATCAAGATCACGAAGATGCTGAAGCTGGCCGGCAGCAGCTTGGCCATGTCGACCAGGCCGGGGTCGGGCCGCTTGCGGAGCCGGGCGAACCAGGCCCGGATCCGCTCCCAGGCGACCACGGCCACGTGACCGCCGTCCAGCGGCAGCAGCGGGAGCATGTTGAAGGCGCCGACGAAGATGTTCAGCGAGGCGATGAGCAGCAGCACGAAGCTGACCTTGAACTGCCAGCCGACGTTGGCGGCGATCGCGGTCCCGGTGGCCTCGGCCGCGCCGACCACGCTGCTGACCTGGCCGGCGGCCGTATTGCCGCGGTCCTTGCTGAACAGCTTGGGCAGCGCCCCGGGCAGCGCGCCGACCGCCTTGACCGAGCCCACGATGACCTGGCCGAACGACGTCCCGGCGTACTGGGCGGCCCGGACCGGGTTGGCCGCCTGGAACACGATGGTCGGCGCGATGCCCAGGTAGGAGCCGCTGCGGCCGCTGACCGAGGCCAGCGTGGCGTGCAGGGTCAGCGTCTGGTGGCCGCGCTTGACCGTGATGGCCGCGTCCGAGCCGGCCGGGGCCTGCCGGATCTCGTTGCCGAGCTGGGTCCAGTTGCTCACCGGCTTGCCGTTGAACGCCGTCACCTGGTCGCCGAGCCGCAGCCCGGCCAGCTTGGCCGGGGACGCCTTGTCCGCGGCGGTGCAGGTGCCGTTGTTCAGCTGGGTGGTGCTGGCGGCCACGCAGGTGCTGATCGTGCCCAGCTGGGTGGTGTTGTCGTTCTCGATGCCGATGCCCAGCGCCAGGCCGAAGATCAGCAGGAAGGCCAGCACGAAATGCATGAACGAGCCCGCGCACAGGACCAGGATCCGCTGCCAGCCCGGATGGGCGCGGAACGACCTCGGCTCATCCGCCGGGTCGTCCACGTCGTCGAGCGAGTGCATCCCGATGATCTTGACGAAGCCGCCGAACGGCAGCGCCTTGATGCCGTACTCGGTCTCGCCCCGCCGGATGGACCAGATCGTCGGCCCGAAGCCGAGGAAGTACCTGGTGCACTTCATGCCGAACTTCTTGGCCACCACGAAGTGGCCGGTCTCGTGCAGCATCACGGAGAAGAGCAGGGCGACGAGGAAAATGACCCAGCCGATCAGGTCCATCCAGTCGTCCTTCCTGTTGCTGCCTACGCTGCCTTAACGTCCTAGATCGCCGAGGCGTTCAGTTCCCGGGCCCGCTTGCGGGCCCAGTCGTCCACGGCCAGCACATCCGCCACGGTGGTGACGGCCGTGCGCGCGGCGTCGTGTTCCGAGACTATCTGGGCCACGGTGTCAACAATGCGAGGGAAGCTGATCCTTCCCGCCTGGAAGTCCGCCACGCACGCCTCGTTCGCCGCGTTGTACACCGCGGGCGCGGTACCCCCGGCCGCGGCCGCCTCGCGGGCCAGCGCGACGGCGGGGAAAGCGGCGTCGTCGAGCGGCTCGAACGTCCAGGTGGCGGCGGTCGACCAGTCCAGGCCCGGAGAGGCGTCCGGCACCCGGTCGGGCCAGGCCATGCCCAGCGAGATCGGCAGCCGCATGTCCGGCGGGGACGCCTGGATGATGGTCGCGCCGTCGGAGAACTCCACCATCGAGTGGACGATCGACTGCGGGTGCACCACCACGTCGATGCGGTCCAGGCCGAAGCCGAACAGCAGGTGCGCCTCGATCACCTCCAGGCCCTTGTTCACCAGCGTGGCCGAGTTGATGGTGATCACCGGGCCCATGTTCCAGGTCGGGTGGGCGAGCGCCTGCTTCGGCGTCACGTCGTCAAGCTCAGCCCGGCTCCAGCCACGGAACGGGCCGCCGCTCGCGGTCAGTACCAGGCGGCGCACCTCCGAATCGCGGCCGGCTCGCAGGCACTGGGCGATGGTGGAGTGCTCGGAGTCGACCGGGACGATCTGCCCGGGCTTGGCCCGGCTGGTGACCAGCGGGCCGCCGACGATCAGCGACTCCTTGTTGGCCAGGGCGAGCGTCCGGCCCGCATCCAGCGCGGCCAGCGTGGCCTGCAGCCCGGCCGCCCCGGTGATGCCGTTGAGCACGACGTCGCACGGCCACGCCGCCGCCTCGCTGACCGCGTCCGGGCCGGCCAGCAGCCGGGGCAGCACGGAGGAGGCGGGGAGGGGGCCGGGCGCACCGGGGGCGGGAAAGGCGGAATGGCCGGCGTCGGCGTCCGGGCCGGGGGGCGGGGTGGGGTGGGCGAGGCGGGAACGGGAGCCCGTTCGGGAGAAAAGGTTGTGGAGGGCGGCCTGGACGTCGGGTACGGCGGCCGGGCTGGCTACGGCCACCGCGGCCACCCCGAACTCGGCGGCCTGCTGGGCCAGCAGGTCCGGCTGGCCGCCGCCGGCGGCGAGGGCGACGACCCGGAACCGGCCGGGGTTGCGCCGGATGATGTCCAGCGCCTGGGTGCCGATCGAGCCGGTGGAACCGAGGATCACGATCTCGCGCGGCTGAGATTTCACCGGTCCATTGTCCGCTACCCGCGGGCCCGGCCGCGCCGCCGCCCTGACATTAGCGTCGGACGGCGGCGCGGCCTGATGCGTTTAGAACCGGTGGGCCAGCGCCCCGGCGGCGGCGATCAGCCCCTTGCAGGCGGCCGTCTGGCCGGCCGCGCCGGGGACTGGCTGGCCGCCGAACGCGGCCGTCTCCAGTTCGCCCTTCACGCGCAGGGCGAGCGCATCGCGCAGGCGGTCGAGCCCGGTCAGCGCGGCGTTGACCGTCTTGTACTCGGTGTCGGCGGTGGTGCTGGACTCGACGGCGGCCGTCGAGGCCTGCAGGGTAAAGGCCCCGAACTGGCCGACGCTGGAGTTCAGCTGCTTGTAGCAGGCACCCAGGGCGGCCACTCCCGGCGCGGCCAGCGCGTGGTCCGGGGCGGCCAGGATCTGGGTGACGACCCGGCCGTCGTGCTCGTAGTCATCCTTGAGTCCGGTCAGGTACATCAGCGTCGGACGCAGGTCGGTCTCGTCCATCCAGGTGCCGGTGGTGCCGCTGTTGACCACCTCGACCTGGCCGCTGTTCGCCCCGGCCGAGCTGGGGCCGGCGTTCGGCGCCTGCCCGTCCAGGCCGAGGTGCTTCACGCCCGGGCCGGCGAAGGCCGCGTAGTTGGTGTTGATCTCGGCGGCGTAGTCGCCGTGGTCCCAGGCGAACCCGGTGTTCTGGGTCACGCACGCCCCGCCGCCGCAGTCGGCCGGGCCCGGGCTGAAGAAGTAGTCCGGCTTGGCGAACAGCGCGAACGTCGGCGTCCGGGCCGGGTCGGCGTTGACCATGTGCAGGATCGCCATCTCGGCCGGGTCGGCGAGGAAGTTCGTGATCTTCTGGGTACCGCCCGCGTACGGGTTGCTCGCGGTCAGCCCGGACACGTCGCGTTCCAGCGAGCGGACCTTCGCGTCGTTCGGGCCGGGGTCGCCGGTGACGTAGAACTCCGGCGCGGTGTCCGATTCGAGGCTGAACGGCGTGGTGTCGTTCTTTTCGGTGGCCAGCAGGCCGGTGATGTTGCCGGCCAGCTCGCCGAAGGAGCCCTTGGGGTACGTGCACGCGATCGTGGTGCCGTTGCAGTTGGCCGGGGTGGGCTGGATGGCGCGGCCCACGTTGGCGCCGGCCTCGTGGTCGCCCTCGTCCGAGCTGAGGATGAACTCCGTGTTGGCCGGGGTGATGCCGTCGGCTGCCAGCCGCTTGAAGAACGAGCCGAACGCCTGGTTGTAGTACTGAGCCTGGGCGACGTAGCACGCGGTGCCGCTGCCGAGCGCGGCGGGCGCGGCGTTGCACGCGGCCAGGCCCGGGATGTTCTCATTGCCGTGGATGTCGGCGATGTAGCCGTTCACCACCGGCAGGCCCGCCTCCAGCGAGTCGGCCATGTAGGCCAGCGTCTGCGAGGCGTTGATCGGGCCGAAGCCGGGGAAGCCGGGGCTCGTGGTGAAGGCGCCGTTGATCTGGTTGCCGTTCTCGTCCACCAGGTTCCCGGCCGCGTTGGTGACCTGGAAGCCGTGGTGGCTCACGTCCGGCGTGCCCGCGCCGAGCTGCGGCGCGACGTACCGGTGCCCGAACAGCGCCTGGAACCCGTGGTAGCTGCCTGGTTCGTCCGGCAGTACGTCGGGCGCCGCGGTCGCGTTGGCGGCCGTCTGCCCGAACTTGACGCCCTTGGCGTCGGCGCAGAACGCGTTGCCCTGGGCGCAGTGCACGGCCACGCCGATGTAGTCGGCGGTCTCGGCGTCCTTGAAGGAGTCCTTGTCCGCCGCCAGCTGCTGCGCCTCCGGGGAGCCGGCGCCGAAGAAGTGGGCGATGTCCGGCGTGGTGTTCTCGAGCTCCTGGTTGGCGGTCGCGATGTCGGCTACGTCGCAGCCCGCCCGGGTGAACGGCACCCACGGCGCCGGCGGGGTGGTGGCCGCGCTCACGGCGTGCGGCGCGGTGGCCGGGGGCACGGGGGCGTAGGGCATGTTCGCGTTGGTGTCGTGGTTCGCGTTCGGCGTCTTGGCGGTGTCGTCGACCGGGTCGGTCCAGTAGGCGAACGAGCTGGCCGGGTCGGTGGTGTTGAAGGCGCCGTTCGGTCCGTCGGTGTTGTAGGCCTGGTAGCTGTTCGAGATCGGCATGCCCAGCCGGTCGCCGTACAGGCCGCTCCAGGTGGTCAGCAGGTCATCGGCGGTGTGCGCGATGAGCGGGGTGTGGCTGTTGGACAGGAACGTGCCGTTGTCTTCGAAGAAGCTCAGCAGGTTGGGCATGAGCTCGAGGTCGGAGGGGACGTTCGGGTTGTCCCGGAAGTAGTGCACGTTGTCGTAGGTGAGTTCCACCACGTGCTTGACGCCGTTGCCCAGGTGGCACGACGCGCCGGCGGCGGATGCTGTCGCCGCGGTGGCCGGCGCGGTCGCGGCGGCGGCGGGCATGGCCAGCGAGGTCCCGGCCAGGCCCAGCGTGCCGAGCAGGGCCGCCGACCCGGCGATCGTGGTAGTGCGGAGTGCTGTGGCGGTACGGAGTGCCGTGGCGGTACGGAGCCAGGCCGTCAGGCGTCGCGTGTCCCGTCTTCTCCTCATGAGCTGTTCCTCTCACGCGTGAAGCGCGGCGCACCCAAGCCGGCACCGCGCGCCCACAATGCCACGCTTTCAGCTAGCTCAGAAGAGACTTTCAGGTGTCTTTTTGTGCAAATCTGGCGACACCCGGGGCAGCCGTTTATACACCCGCCGCATGCGGCACCCCAGCCCCACTGTCACCGGGGCTGGGGTGGGTGCTCATGGAGGCGGGTGGTTTCCGTGGAGGCGTCAGGACAGGGCGGAAATCTGGCGGGCGAGGGCGAAGTCGTTGGCGGTCAGGCCGCCCGCCGAGTGGGTGCTGAGGGTCAGCGTCACCTTGTTCCACGAGATGGCGACGTCGGGGTGGTGGTTGGCGCTTTCGGCCAGGTAGGCGACGGCGCCGAGGTAGAGCAGGGCGTCGCGGAAGTCCTTGCGCTCGGTGACCGTGGTGATGGCGGTGCCGTCGCGGGTCCAGGCCGGGACGGTGGCCAGTGCCTCGCTGATCTGGGGCTCGGTGAGAAGGTCCATGGTTCCGGCATACCATTCCCAGGTGACAACACCGAGGCAGACCCCGCTATCCGAGGTCCACGAGCGGCTCGGCGCGGCGATGACCTCGTTCGCGGGCTGGCAGATGCCGCTGCGGTACGCCGGCGAGACCGCCGAGCACCAGGCGGTGCGGCACGCGGCCGGCCTGTTCGACCTGTCGCACATGGGCGAGATCACCGTGGCCGGCCCGGAGGCCGGCGCCGTGCTGGACTACGCGCTGGTCGGCAACCTGTCCGCGCTGCGGCCGGGGCGGGCCCGGTACACGATGATCTGCGCGGAAGACGGCGGCGTGCTCGACGACCTGGTCGTGTACCGGCTGGACGACGGCGAGTTCCTGGTCATCGCCAACGCCTCCAACACCGATGTGGTCTTCGGGGCGCTGGCTGACCGGGTTCGCGGTTCCGACGCCCGGGTCACCGACGCGACCGGGGACTACGCGCTGGTCGCCGTGCAGGGACCGGCCGCGGCGGGGATCCTGGCGCCGCTGGCCGGCGGCCTGGATCTCGACGCCATGAAGTACTACGCGGGGGCGTCCGGTTCGGTCGCCGGGCGGCGGGCCTGGGTGGCGCGGACCGGGTACACCGGCGAGGATGGCTTCGAGGTGTTCTGCCGCCCGGAGGACGCCGTGCCCGTCTGGGAGGCGCTGGCGGCCGCGGGCGGACCGGCCGGCCTGGTCCCCGCGGGCCTGGCCGCCCGCGATACGCTCCGGCTGGAGGCCGGCATGCCGCTGTACGGCAACGAGCTCGGCCCGGACGTGACACCTTTCGAAGCGGGCCTAGGACGGGTGGTGAAGTTCGACAAGCCGGGCGAGTTCGTGGGCCGCGAGGCCCTGGCCGCCCGGGCTGCGTCCGGACCCGTCCGGCGGCTGGCCGGGCTGACGATCCAGTCCCGCCGGATCGCCCGGCACGGGTATCCGGTGCTGGCGGACGGTTCCGAATGTGGCGTCGTCACCAGCGGGGCCCCGTCGCCGACGCTGGGCGTGCCGATCGCGATGGCGTTCCTCGACCCGGCCGATTCCGAAGATCACGTCCTTACCGTGGGCATCAGGGGTGAAGCGGTGCCCGCTCAACTGACGGACCTGCCGTTTTACCGGAGGAGACAATAACGATGAGCGTTCCAGCCGAGCTGCACTACACCCCGGAGCACGAGTGGGTCTCACTCGACGGCACCACGGCATCGATCGGCATCACCGACTACGCGGCCCAGCAACTGGGCGACGTGGTCTACGTGTCCCTGCCGGCCGCGGGCAGCCCGGTCACGGCCGGCGAGCCCTGCGGTGAGGTGGAATCGGTCAAGTCGGTCAGCGACCTTTACTCCCCCGTGGACGGCGAGGTCATCGAGGTCAACGCCGAGCTCGAGGACGACCCGTCCCTGGTCAACGCCGACCCGTACACGGCCGGCTGGATGTTCCGGGTGCGCGTGCCGCAGGACGGCGACGGCCAGCCGGCCCTGCCGGCCGACATGCTGTCCGCGGCCGAGTACGAAGAGCTGACCAAGAGCGCTGGCTAGCCGGTTGGCTAGCTTGGCCGGTTGGCTAGCCTGGCCGGTTGGCTAGCTTGGCCGGCTTGCGGTTAGCGCCTGCGGCGGCGGCGCACGAGGAACAGGGTGGTCACGCCGACCACCACGGCGGCCGTGGCGGCGCCGGCCATCAGCGGGTCGATCTGCCCGGCCCGCCGGCGGACCTGCTCCATGACCCGGTGCACGTTCTTCTTCGGGCTTACCCGGTCGGCGATGGCGTCGATGGTGCGCGCCAGCTCCGCGCGGGTGCGGTCGATGTCCGCCACCAGCGCGTCCTGGTTGACGGGCTTCGCGTCAGTCTCCGCGTCCGCCATCACTTACTCCGTCCTGTGCTGTTGCCGTGTTCTCTGCTTTTGGCCGCTCTGGCCCTGCGGCCTTCCGGCGTGAGGGACCTTATCTTGTCAGGTCCACTACGACCTTTACATCACCCGGTCGCCTGCTGTCCGCCTGCGGCCAGGCCGACAGCGGGACGCGCTGGCTGATCAGGGCACCTAGCCAGGCCTGGTCGGCCCGGGCCAGCGCCTCGACGGCCAGCTCGTAGTGCCGGCGCGCCGCGCTCACCGTACCGAAAATCACCGAGTTGGCCAGCACCATCGAGGCGCCGATCCGGTTCATGTCGACGGCCTGGTGGTACGGGCTCGAGGAGATGCCAACCAGGCACATCACGCCGGCCGGGGCGAGGCTGGCGGCGAGTTCGGCGATCAGCTGCCCGTCGCCGGCGCATTCGAGCACGACGTCCGGCCGCAGGCCGAGGCGGCCGGCCGCAGGCCGAGGCGGCCGGCCGGGCCGTGGTGGTAGGTGGCGCCGAGCGCCGCGACCAGGGCGGGCTTGAGCCCGTCGGCAATCCGGTCGAAGACGTGCACCTGGTAGCCGCGCTGGACGCCGAGCAGGGCGGCCAGCAGGCCGATCGGGCCGGCTCCGGTGACCAGTGCGGTTTGCCTTGCGCCGGGAGCGGGCTGCGCGAATTGCCTTGGGCCGGAAACGCGCTGCGCGAACCGGTCGACCTGCTCCCAGACCTTGGCTACGACGCTGGCCGGCTCGGTGAGCACGCCCAGGTCGCCGAGCTGGTCCGGGACCTTGACGGCGAAGTCTGGCGCCACCCGCCAGCGGGTCGCGCCGTACCCGTCGAGACCCTTGATGCCCCGTTCGGTGTACTGGCCGTTGAGGCAGAAGTCCGACTGCCCGGCGGCGCAGGCCGGGCAGGGCACCGGGTCCGGGCGGCGGACTAGGCCGGCCACCAGGTCACCGGGTGTCCCCGGATCACGCTCATCGCCCTCGTGGTGACCGAACTTATCCAGCCGGATCCGTCCCGGTTACGGCGGGAGTACCCGTGCTGAGGGCTGGGCTGGGGCTGGGGCTGGGCTGGGGCGGGGGCTGGGCTGGAGCTGAGGCTGGGCTGGAGCTGAGGCCTGGGCACAGCATTCACATTCGCACCATGGTCTGCACCCGTTACAGCCCAGGCCCTCACTTGGCTCCTGGTAGCGACATTGATGCTCCATCGATGCCGCGATCACGACATTGATGCTCCATCGATGCCGTTGATGTGGTTGGCCGGAATGGGATGAGTAGGCACCGACGTATCACGAGCACCACCCGACCCAGGGATCGGGACTCACGACCGGTCCGGGACTGACGGCAGAAGATCCGTAGCTAGAGCGCCGGGGCCGCGGGGTCGATGGGCTCGAGGAATTCGAGGCGATTGCCGTGTGGGTCCTGGCTGTAGAAGCGGCGCAGGCCGGGGAAGTCGCCGTCGAAGGTCACCGGGTAGCCGGCGTCGCGCAGCCGGGCAGCCCAGGCGTCGAGGCCGTCCACCAGCAGACCCGGATGCGCCTTGCGGGCGGGGCGGAAATCCTCCTCGACGCCGAGGTGCAGTTCGATGCCGTGGCCGCGGAACCAGCAGCCGCCGCGTGCGGCCAGGACCGGAGGCTTGGCTAGTTCGTCCAGCCCTAGCACCCCGCCGTAGAACTCCCGCAGCGCCGCCTCGCTGCCCGCCGGGCAGGCCAGCTGCACATGATGAATCACCGCACCCGCCTCCAAACTATCTTGACGTCAAGGTATCACGGATGGGGTGCGTCTGGTGGCCTGGTTGCCTGGGATGCGTCTGATGGCTTAGTTGTTTGAGGCGCGCCTGGTGGCCTGGTTGCTTGGGATATACACCTGGTGGCCTGGTTACTGGTGGTGCGCCAGGCGACCGGGTCATGATCACGGCTGTAAGCAGGCCGACGGCGGACAAGACAGCCAGCCAGCAGGCCGTGGCGGACATCGCGCCGGCCGAGGCGGCCGCCCGGGTCACGACGGCCGATCCGGTTGCGGCGACCGATCCGGACGCGACGGCCAGCCCGGCCGCGCGGGACAGGTAGACCGAGCCGATGGCGGTCACGCCGAGCAGCTGGGCGAGCTGCACGGTGGTGGTGAGCAGGCCGGACGCGTCGGCCGCCCGGGTCGCGGGCACGTGCGTCAGCGACTGGGTGAGCAGCGGGCTGACCGACAGGCCGAGGCCCAGGCCCACGCCGGCCAGCCCGGTCCAGGTCAGGGCGCCCACTGCGGCGTGCAGGCCCGCGGCCAGGGCCAGGAAGGCGACGGTGCTCGTGGCCAGGCCGACCGGGATGACGGCACGGCGGAGCGCGGCGGGCAGCCGTCGCCAGTGGTAGCCGGTCAGCCCGAACACTAGCGCCATCGGCAGGTAGCTCGCGCCCGCCCGCAGCGCGCTCTCGCCTAGTCCCTCCTGCAGGTACAAGGTGAAGGCGAACAGCAGGCCGCCGTACCCGACCTGGGTGGCGGCCAGCGTGACCAGCCCGGATGGCAGCACCGGGGCGCGCAGAACGGCCAGGTTCAGCAGCGGGTCGCCGCCGCGGGCGGCTACCCGGCGTTCGATGAGGACGAAGCACACCGCCAGAACCAGGCCGGCCGCGATGCAGGCGACGCACCAGGCCGGCCAGCCCGCTTCGCGGCCGAGCACCAGCGGCAGCACGATCAGCAGGACCGATCCGGCCGCGGCGGCCAGGCCGGCCAGGTCGAGCCGCCGGGGCGGCCCGGCAACCGGCCGCCCGTTCGTCTCGCTGGCCGGCCGGTCGGCTGGGACGAGACGGGGAACGGCGATGGCGAGCACGATGCCGATCGGCACGTTGATGGCGAACACCGGGCGCCAGCCGGTGCCGAACAGGTTCGCGCTCACCACCACGCCGCCGAGGACCAGGCCGGCCACCGCGCCGGCCGAGAGCACCGCCGCGTAGGCGGACAGCGCGCGAGCCCGGGCGGGGCCGGTGAAGGTCAGCTGGATGATGCTGAAGACCTGCGGGACCAGCACCGCGGCGCCTGCGCCCTGGACCAGCCGGAAGGCGATCAGGGCCTGGCTGTCCGGGGCCAGCGCGCAGGCCAGCGACGCGACGGTGAAGACGAGCACGCCGGCCAGGTAGGTCCGGCGCCGGCCGTAGCGGTCGCCGAGCCGGGCCCCGGTGATCAGCAGCATGGCGTAGGCGATCGTGTAGCCGCCCACAACCAGCTGCAGCGACGCGCCGGAGGCGTGCAGGCTGGCGGCGATCGACGGCATGGCGACGTTGGTCACCAGGACGTCGATGATGCACATGAACTGGCCGAGCAGCAGCACGGCCAGCATGAGCCAGTTACCGGGCGGGGCGGCGCGGCTGATGTCAGAGCCGGGGGCGGCCGGGCGGGTATGCAGAGCCATCGGTTCCTCCCTGGGAGAGGGCAGAGTCACCGGCACGACGAGCGGGCAGTGCGGGAGGGGACAGCTCGGGCTAGCTGGTTTCGGTGATGCGGCGTTCCAGGTAGCGACGCTCGGGGACGCTGCGAGCCAGGTCCAGCGCGGCCTGGTAGGCGGCCCGGGCCTCAGCGGGACGGCCGAGACGGCGCAGGAGTTCGGCTCGCGTCGAGTGCCAGTACTGGTAGCCGGGCAGGTCGAGGCCGTCGACGATCGCCAGCGCGGCGGCCGGGCCTTCAGCCTCCGCGATCGCCACGGCCCGGTTCAGCCGGACGACGGCCGAGCCGGTTACGTCGGCGAGCTCGCCGTAGAGCGCGGCGATCTGCGGCCAGTCCAGCCGTTCCTCCGCCTGCAGCGAGGCGATCGCGGCCTGCAGCGCGTACGGGCCACGGACGCTCGGACCCTGCCGCAGAGCGGGGTCGAGCAGGGCCCGGTCCAGCAGGTCCCTGGCCTCGGCGATCTGCCGCCAGTCCCACCGCGACCGGTCCTGGTCCGGCAGCAGCACCAGGTCCTGGCCGTCGAACCGCGCCGCGCGGCGCGCGTCGTGCAGCAGCATCAGCGCCAGCAGGCCGAGCACCTCCGGCTCGGCCGGGAGCAGCGCGGCCAGCACCCGGCCGAGCCTGATCGCCTCGGCGGCCAGGCTCGCCTCCGGGGTCGGGTCCGAAGCCTGCGGGTCCGGAACCTGCGGGTCCGGGGCCTGCGGGTGCGGGACCTGCAGGGCCTGCGGGTGCGGGGCCGACGTCTTCGGGTCCGGGTCGCTGTAGCCCTGGTTGAAGATGAGGTAGACGACGGCGAGGACCGCGCCGAGCCGTTCGGGCAGCCGGGCGGCAGCCGGGATGCCGAACGGGATGCCGGCCACCTTGATCTTGGACTTGGCCCGGGTCAGGCGGCGCTTCATCGTCTCGGCCGGGACCAGGAACGCCCGTGCGATCTCCTCGGTGGCCAGTCCGGCCACCGCGCGGAGGGTCAGTGCCACCTGCGCCTCGACCGCCAGCGCCGGATGGCAGCACATGAAGACGAGCTCCAGCCGCTCGTCCGGTATCGGGGTTTGGTCCACGGTCTCGCCCATCGGTGGTTCAGCCACGGGTCCGGACGCGAGCAGGGGGAGCTTGGCGGCCAGCACGCGGTCGCGGCGCAGCCGGTCGATGGCCCGGTGCCGGGCCGTCGTCACCAGCCAGGCGCCGGGGTTGTCCGGCAGCTCGCCGGACGGCCAGCGCTGCGCCGCGATCGCGAACGCCTCCGCCGCCGACTCCTCGGCCAGGTCGAAGTCGCCGAGGTAGCCGATGAGGCAGGCCAGCACCCGTCCCCACTCGTCGCGGAAGACCTGCTCGATCAGGGCAGGCTCCTACTGCGCGGGATCCGGCGGGACGACGGGCCTGATCTCGATCGAGCCGCCCATCCGGGCGGCCGGGATCCGGGCCGCGAGCTCGGTCGCGGCGTCCAGGTCCTCGGCCTCGACCAGGTAGAAGCCGGCCAGGATCTCCTTGGTATCCGCGAACGGGCCGTCGGTGACCAGCATCCGCCCGTCCTGGACGCGGACCGTGGTCGCGGTCTCGGCCGGCTGCAGGGCGGCACCGCCGGTCACCGCGGGCAGCTTCCTGAGCTCCAGGTATTCCCGGTGGCTGGCTTCCCGCTCCTGATCGCTGAGCGCCTCGGCGGCTCCCGGCTGGCGGTAGATCAGCAGGGCGTACTGCATCGTGGGCTCCTTCCTCCTGATAGCCATCTTGTCGTGCTGATGACGAAGGGGCGGCGGCCGGGGGGACAGCGGGACCCGGAAATTGTCTCCCCCAGCCGACGTAGTCCTCAGGGCTAGTGAACGCCATCCGGGATGCAGCCCGCAGGCCGATGCGGTCGGTTACCTGGTTACGCCACATTTGGGAGGTGAGGCGAGCCAGCGTGACGGCGATGCTGGCCGGGGCGGTGGCGCTGGCGGTCTACCTGCTCCCCGGGCTGCCGGACCCGGCGGCGCACTGGCCGCTGTGGGACGCCCGGGTGTACGCGTGGGGCGGACGGCAGGCTGCCGCCGGGGGCGGGGCGCTGTACGCACCGGGAGCCCGGTTCAGCTTCACCTACCCGCCGTTCGCCGCGGTGCTGTTCGCCGGCTTCGCGGCAGCGCCCGCCGGGGTGCTGAAGATCGTGCTGACCGCGGCGAGCCTGGCCGCGCTGGCGGTGCTGTGCGGGCAGGCGCTGGCCGCGACGGGCGTCCGGCCGCGGCCGGAGACGATCTTCGCGGCCGCCGCGCTGGCCTTGCTGACGCGGCCGGTGGCGTACACGCTGTACCTGGGCGAGATCAACCTGATCCTGGCCGCGCTGATCGGCACGGACCTGCTGCGGCGCGAGGACGGGGCCTGGTGGCAGGGCATCGGGACCGGGCTGGCGGCCGGGGTCAAGCTCACCCCGCTGATCTTCGTGGCGTATCTCGTGCTGACCCGCCGGGGGCGGGCGGCGGCGACCGCCTGCGCGGTGTTCGCGCTGACGGCCGCGGCGGGGTTCGCGTGGCTGCCCGGATGGTCCCGGGCGTTCTGGCTGAGCAGGCTGTTCTACGACCAGCGCCGGGTCGGCGACCCGGCCAACCCGTCGGACCAGTCGCTGTCCGGGGCGGTGGCCCGGCTGGCCGGCACCGGGGACCCGCCGCGGGTCTGGTGGCTGGTCGCGGTGCTGGCGGCCGGGCTGGCCGGCCTGGCCGTGGCCGTCTGGGCCCACTACCGCGGGTACCGGCTGGCCGGGTTCTTGTGCTGCGCCTTTACCGGCCTGCTGGTGTCGCCGTTCTCCTGGACGCACCACTGGGTGTGGGTGGTTCCGCTGCTGACCTGGCTGGCCGTGACCGCCTGGCGGCGGCGTTCAGCGGCCTGGCCGACGGCCGCGGCATGGTGGGCGATGACGGCCGGGGCGGCGGCGCTGTTCTCCGGGCTCGTGCGGCTGCCCTGGCCCGGGCATCCGCCCGGAGCGGGCGCGATGGCGGCGAGCGACCTGTACGTGCTGGCCGGGCTGGCGGTGCTGGCGGCGACCGGGGTGAGAATGGCCCGCCGCTGAGGACCGGCCCCGGAGCCGGGACGCGGGCGCGTCCCGACTCCGGGAACTGGGTTATTACTTCAGGGCGCGGACCCGCGGGATCAGCTTGAGCATGAGCGAGGTCACCGTCGGCTTCGGCGCGTGGACGCTGAGCAGTTCGCTGCTGACCAGGTAGACGTCAGTGCCGTCGAGGGTCCACAGCGCGACCATCACCAGGGGCGGGCCGGGGGTCTTGGTGTCGGTGATGTTCTCGGTGAGCAGCAGGGACTGGTGGCCGCCCACCTTCTCGGCGACCCGGGCGTGGACCGTCTGCTTGAGCGTGCCGCCCTTGCCGTCCTTGGCGCTCACCGTCTTGCACGACTTGTACTTAGCGCCGATCTGGGCAAACATCGTGGCGGCCGCCTTGGTGCCGGCGGCCTGGTAGACGGCCTGGTGGAAGATCTCCTGCACGGACGCCGAGGGCGATGTAGCGGCCGCGCTCTCGTCGGCAAAGGCGGTTTCACCAAAACCCTTCGTGGCGCCGATGAAAGTCCAGAACGCTAGGCATTTCATCGATGAGATATGAAATATCGTGGTGTGCTCGAGGCTGCCGCCCGAGTTGTCGGCGAAGATGGTGGCGTAACCGGGCAGGAAATGCGACGGAGGCAGCAGCCCGTTCTTGAGCTGCTTGCCGGTGACCGGGGCCGGAGCGTGGGCGGTGACCGGGGCCGCCATCGCGGCGGGGGCGAATAGGGCGCAGGCCCCGGCGACCGTGACGGCGCAGGCCTTCGTGCGGAAGGACATGTCAATCTCCCTGTTTTATCCCTCAATAAGGGGCGCCAGCCTATCGGGAGATGCCGTGCGGGCGGAGGGATTCGAATTCCTACTAAGCGGCGGGAATGCGCATACACCGGCAGGCATACGCGGCCAGCCTGAGCAGGCAGACGGCCTCCCGGCGGCCTGCCGGGAGGAATCCGGCGGCATCCGCATACGTCCGCGCCGGTATCGCGCGAAGTATCACCGTCCAAGGGGCCGTCGCGTGCTATCTCACGGCAGCGGTGACCCTGACGAACCCGAGGTCGTGGATAGATGGCGTTGCCAGGTCAGGCGTCTGGCGACCGGCCTTGGAGACGGTGGCCGGGCCCGCCCGCCCCGGCTGCGGCGCACCCGGGTGAAGCACCGCCGAGAACCCGTGAGGCCCGGCCGCCACCGCTGGCCGGGCCTCACGTGTGCCTCAGGCGGAAGGCTCGGTCGCGCCTGACCTCAGGACGCCCGCGAATTCGATGCCCTGGTGCAGGAGCTGACCACCCTCCCACCGCAGGAACCCGCCGGGCGCGAAGATGATGGCGTGGATGTTGCGGTCGGCTCGACCTTCTCTTCGGTGGCGATGACACCATCGGCGAGCCAGACGTTGCCGTCCGGGTCCACGGACCCTTCAAGATCGATGACCTGCACGGTCTGCCTCATGCTCATGTCCCCGCCGCCGCGGTGGGTGATGCGGGTTCCGGGCGGGAAGCAGATCGCGCCCCGGCCATCGGTCACCCGCAGGCACAAGTCGCCTTCCTTGCCGGGCTCGAGGCGCCAGCCGTAAATCTCGGCGTCGCGACGGTCGAAGACAGGCACGCCGGGCTCCATCATGGAGTCCTCCTCTATGTGGGTAAACGCGGACGCCGTGGCCAGCAGGTAACCCGGCTGTGTGACCGCGAACGCCCGCACCTGGTTGATGATTCGGATGACGACGCGCCGCCCGGCGGGGCGCGTCTCGTTCCCTGGCAGCCCGGACATGATGGCGCATAGGCTGGCAGTAGGTAACGGAACGATCCCGAGGTTAGCCGATGCTTGATGACCTCGCCGGCAAGAGAACCGGCGAGCGCATCCAGATCCTGCGGGAGCGCAGGGGTCTGTCCCGGCCGGTGCTGGCCGGGCTGGTCGGCATGTCCGCCTCCTGGCTGAAGGGCATCGAGCGCGGCACCAGGCTCCCGCCCCGCCTGCCGCTGCTGGTCAAACTGGCCGAGGCGCTGGCCGTGGGCGACTTGGCCGTGCTGGCTGGCACCGACATGGACCTGGGCGGCGCCGCCTCGGTGCCGGTGTCCTCGTTCGCCCGCATTCCCCACGACGCGGTACCAGCGATCAGGGAGGCCGTCCGCGATCCGCTGCTGACCGTGCCCGCCAGCCCGGTGGACGTGGCCGCGCTAGCGTCCAGGACGGCCGATGCCTGGCTGCTGTGGCACCAGTCGGCCGAGCATCGCACCGACGTGGGCCGCATCCTGCCCAGGCTGGTCACCGACGCCCGGATCGCGGCCAGGGTAGCCGAGGACGCCGACCGGCGGGCCGCCAGCGCGGTGCTGGCTGACGTGTACGCCCTGGTGCAGCACGAGGTGGTCTGGGCCAGCGAGGCCGAGCTGACCTGGACGGCGGCTGACCGGGCGATGACCGCCGCGCAGGATGCCGACACCCCGGCCGCGCTGGCCGGGGCCGCGTGGACGCTGGGCATGGTGCAGCGCTCGGCCGGTGACACTGACGCCGCGCTCACCCTCGCCGAGGAGGCGGCGGACCTGCTCGAACCGCGCCTGGAGGACGCCGACGACGAGCTGCGGGCGCTGTACGGCGCGCTCCAGCTGCACGCCGCGACCACAGCCGCCAGGGCCGGGCGTGAGGGGGACGCCTGGCGACACTGGGACGCCGCCAGCGGCACGGCGGAGCGGCTGCCCGGCGGGTACTACCATCCGTGGGTCATGTTCGGCACGGCCAACGTGAAGCTGCACGCGGTCTCGATCTCCGCCGACCTGTCCCGGTCGGCCGAGGCGCGCAACCGGGCCGAGGACATCGACCCGGACGAGATCCCGAGCCGGGAGCGGCGCGGGCGCCTGGGCGTCGAGATCGCCCGGTCCTACCACCAGAAGCGCGACTACCCGGCCATGCTGCATTTCCTGGAGACGGCCTACCAGACCTCGGCCGACTCGGTGCGCTACTCCCCGACCGCCCGCCAGATGACCGCTGACGCGGTGGACCACGGCGGCGCGCTGATCAGCCGCAGGGCGCGCTCCCTGGCCGGGAGCATCGGCCTGCCCCTCTAGCCGGGGGGTGCAAGGTGCGCCCCCTGCCTGGGGTGCGCGCTCCGCCCCGGTCCCTCCCCGTGATCTTGCCTACCGTCGCCGATGGCGGAGTGATCCAGGTGACGGGAGACGATGCAGATGGGCAGGGCAGCCGCAGCCAGCGGGCCGGGTGACCCGTTCGCGGTCGATGAGGACGCGGCGCTGGCCGAGCTGGAGCTGGCGTGGTCCTACGGCGGCTACCACGCCTTCTCCGCCGGCGACGGGCACTGGTGCGCGGTCAGCAGCACGGGCGAGGTGCTGACCGGCACCACCCCTGACGAGCTGGACCGGGCCATCCGGGCGCACTGGGCGGCCTGGCAGTGAAGGACCCGGCGGCGCTCGATGACCTGCGCTGGCACTGGGGCGAGGCGTACCTGTTCCGCCAGGTCGGCAGCCGATGGGTAGCCCAGCGGCGCGACTCGCACGCCACGATCAGCGCTGACGGCCCTGAGCCGCTGCTCGGGCTGGTCAAGAAGGACTACGCCGCCCACCCGGTACCGAGGGACACCAGGCCGTGCCGGTTCCGACCCGACGCCGAGTCACCCACCTGAGCACCGGACAGATGCAATGCCTATCCGCCCAGGTCATAAGCGGCTCGTGTCACGTCCCCGCCAGGCCGTCATGCGGCTGGCCAGGGCGGGCGGCCCCATGCCCTGCCAGAGTCAGGGCAGCTCGCGCCTATCGCGGCATCATGCGCGCGGTGTCTCGCGCGTCGGTGCCGCCGTCCTCGTAGCCCAGCGGCGGCTGGTCGCCGTACACCGCGCGCCGGTCGCTGACCGGCCTGGCGGCCTCGCCGGGCGGCAGCTGCTTGTGTCCGGGGCCTGGCCCGGCTGAGGTGCTGACGGCCACGGTCAGGAACACGTCGGCCAACGGCGGGCTGATGCGCTCCTCGGCGCGTCCGGCCTCGCGCTGGCCCTTGGTGGCTGGTATCACGCCGGTATCAGGCTGGCCCGCACGAGCCGCCGGTAAGCCGCTGACCTGGGAGAACCGGGTGCGGGCGGGGGGATTTGAACCCCCACGGTGTCGCCACCAACAGGACCTAAACCTGCCGCGTATGCCATTTCGCCACGCCCGCGTTCGCGCCCGGCGGCTACCGCCGGGCGCTGGTAAAACCGTACCGCCTAGGCGCCGACTTCGGCGCGCAGCCGGGCGACGTGGCCGGTGGCCTTAACGCCGTACAGCGCTTTCTCGATGGCGCCGTCCGCACCGACCACGAAGGTGGACCTGATCACGCCGACGACGGTCTTGCCGTAGAGCTTTTTCTCGCCGTAGGCGCCGTAGGCCTCGAGCACGGCATGGTCGGGGTCGGACAGCAGCGGGAAGGTCAGCCCCTCTTTGTCCCGGAACCTGGCCAGCTTGGCCGGCTTGTCGGGCGAGATGCCGAGCACGGTGATGCCCGCGGAGTTCAGGTCGGCCAGGCTGTCCCGGAAATCGCAGGCCTGCTTGGTGCAGCCAGGCGTCATCGCGGCCGGGTAGAAGTAAACGATCACCCGCTGGCCGCGGAACGAGGCCAGCGACACCTGCTTCTCGTCGGCGTCCAGCAAGGTGAACTCGGGGGCCGGGTCGCCCGGCGCCAGCCGCTGGTCCGTCATATGCCCTCCCGTGATTGTGCGAGTGCGGCGGTGATGAACGGGACCAGCGCGCGGAAAGCGCGGCCGCGGTGGCTGATCGCGTCCTTGGCCTCGGCGGTCATCTCGGCCGTGGTCTGCTCGAAGCCGTCGGGCAGGAAGATGGGGTCGTAGCCGAAGCCGCCGGTGCCGCGCGGTGCCCGGATCAGCCGGCCCTCGACCTGCCCGGTGACCACCCACTCGCGGGCGCCGGGTCCCGGCCCGACCAGGGCGGCGGCGCAGGTGAACCGCGCACCGAGCCGGGGGTCGGGCACGTCGCGAACCTGGGCCAGGACCAGCTCCAGGTTGGCCCGGTCGTCGCCGTGCCCGCCGGCCCAGCGGGCGGACAGCACCCCGGGCATGCCGTTGAGCGCGTCTACGCACAGGCCGGAGTCGTCGGAGACCGCGGGCAGGCCGGTATAGTCCGCGATCGCGCGCGCCTTGAGCAGCGCGTTCGCCTCGAACGTGGCCCCGGTCTCCGGTACCTCGGGCGCGCCCGGGAACTCGTCGAGGCCGACCAGCTTGACCGCGCCGCCGTGGTCGGCGGCGGCCAGGATGCGGGCCAGCTCGCGCAGCTTGGCGGCGTTCCTGGTGGCCAGGACGACGGCGTCAGCGGCCATGCGGATCACATCCGGCTGGGCAGGCCGACCCGCAGCCCGTGCGGCGATAAGGCCAGCGC
>JAICWX010000656.1 GCA_025934635.1 Streptosporangiaceae bacterium
CCGAAGGAGTACCGGGCCAGCGCGGGATCGCCGAACGCGGTGATGTTCCACATCACCAGGTGCCGCAGCCCGGCCGCGGCGTACTCGCGGACCTGCCCGGCCACCTGCTCAGGCGTGCCGCAGAACGCGTAGTGCCTGACCACCGCCGCCGGGATGCCGTCCACGATCCGCAGCCCCTCTTCCCGGCCGATCTCGGTCGGGATGAAGTCGTGGAAGCCCGACCCCGCGCCCGCCAGCGGCGGCTCCACGCCGAGGGCACGGAACACCGCGGCGGGCAGCAGCACGCACAGCGCCCGCACCAGCGGCTGCCCGGTCAGCCGCTGCACGGTCTCCTCGTCCGGCCCGACCAGCACGTAGCCGAGCATGCCGGGCGTGATCGCCGCGGGGTCCCGGCCGGCCTCGCGCGCCGCCGCCTCGATGGTCTTCAGGCTGGTCGCGTACTGGCCGGGCGTCATCTTGGTCGGCAGCCAGCCGTCGCCCTGGCGCCCGGTGAGCTCGAGCATGCGCGGGCCGTGCGCGGCCGTCCAGACCGGCGGCTCGGCCGCGAACGGGCTGAGCCCGAGCACGGCCTTTCGCAGGTGGAAGAACTGCCCCTCGAAGTCGATCGGCCCGTCGGCCCGCCACAGCCGCCTGATCACCTCGATGCCCTCGGCCAGCCGCGCCACCGGCTTGTCCCACGGCAGCCCGTACGGCTTGATGTTGAGCTGCTCGCCCGAGCCGAGACCCAGGATGGCCCGCCCCTCGGTGAGATGATCCAGGGTCAGCATGGTCTGGGCCAGCACGGCCGGATGACGGCGGATCAGGTCGGTCACCACCACGCCGACCCGCAGCCGGGTCGTCTGCGCCCCGATAGCGCCCATCATCACCAGCGGGTCGAAGTAGGTGTGCGGGTTGGCCTGCGCTGTCGCGAGCGGGGTCAGGTCGGGGGTCCACAGCGAGTCCGGGTGCCAGCCCATCAGGTGGTCGGGCCACCAGATGGCGTCGAAGCCGTCGGCCTCGGCCCGCTGCGCGAACTTCACCGCGGCCGGCGCGGGCGGCATGATCTGCCCGGGCACGCCGAGCTCGATCCGGACGGGTGCCGCCATCAGGAGCGCCCGCCCATCAGTACCGCCAGCCGTCGCCGAACGTGGCCAGCCGCCGGCCCAGGTAGTCCTCCACCACGGTCACCGCGGCCCGGGCGGCCCGGTCGGTGCCGATGCCGCGGCTGCGGAACGTCTCGCTGGCGAAGTACAGGCCGTCGACGTTCGGCGCCCGCCAGTGCGGCCGGTACATGCCGACCAGGCCGGGCTTCTGGATCACCCCGAACGACGGCTCGAACACCAGGTGCCTGCGCCGCCACACCGGCTTGGCGAACCCGGGCCACATGACCTTGATGTCCTCCTCGAAGGCCAGCATCGTGTCCCGCAGGAACCGCTGGTCGCGGCCTTTCTCACCGGGGAAGACGGCGCCCATCACGTACAGGTTGGTGCCCGGCGGCGAGCAGGACGGGTCCATCGCGGTCTGGTTGAACATGAAGCCGGAGGTGTCCGTGCTGGGGGTGCGCACCCAGGTGGACAGCTCGCGCGGGTCGTACTGGTGGACCGGCTCCTCGGTCGCCAGGTACAGGCCCAGCCAGGCGATCCGGAACCGGTCCTGGGCCAGGTACC
>JAICWX010000402.1 GCA_025934635.1 Streptosporangiaceae bacterium
CACCACCGACTGCCAGTTGGCGGCCTGCTCGGCGTTCTTGGCCAGGGTGGCGATCAGCGCCATGATCCCCATGGCGGCGGCGATCGCCGCCACGATCAGCACCGCGACGCCGAGCGGGTTGCCCCAGTGCGCGCCGAACAGCAGGCTGGTGGCCACCACGAGGACGGCCATGCTGATGAGCCCGAGCAGGAAGCTGACCATCAGCTTGCCGCCGAGGATGGAGCCCCGGCCGATGGGGGCGGCCAGCAGCCGGGCCAGGGTGCCTTCGCTGCGCTCCTCGAGCAGGCTGGTCACGCCGAACTGGACGGTGAAGAACAGGAAGAACACGGCCATGCCGGCGGCGAAGAAGGACTTGGTGTCCAGCTGCTTGGTCTGGGCCGAGACGTCGCTGACCGCCACCGGGGTGGCCGTGGCGGCGGCCTGGGCGGCGAGGGCCTGCGGGTCGCCGGCGCCGCTGCGGCCGGCGACGACCGTGGCGACCGACAGCCGGACGCGGTTCAGCTCGGCGGCGTAGGCCTGGGTGATGGAGCGGGCCACCTGCGCCGAGATGCCGGCGTCGACGTTGCCGATGACCTGCATGGAGGCGGGCTGGCCGCCCTGGACCCGGGCGGAGAAGCCGGCCGGGATGACGATGACCGCGTCCAGCGTCCCGGCCGCGGCCAGGGCCCGGGCCCGGGCGGCGCTGGCCTCGGTGCGGATGGTGATCAGCCCGCTGCGGTTCACGGCCGACAGGACCTGCTGGGTGAACGCCCGGCTGGCGGCCCCGTGGTCGGCGTCCACCACGCCGAGGCTGATGGCCCCCGAGGCGCCGGAGACCCCGCTGAAGATCACGTTGAAGATGAACGCCAGGGCGAGCGGGACGACGATGCCGATGAGCAGGGCCGAGCGGTCCCGCAGCCGGGCCTTCAGGTCCTTGGCGCAGATAAGCCATGCGGCGTGCACTGGCTCAGTCCCTCAAGGCGCGGCCGGTCAGGTGCAGGAAGACGGCCTCGAGGTCGGGCTCGGCCACCTCGACCGACCTGACCAGCACGCCGGTCGCGGTCACCGCGGTCAAGATGGCGGGCAGCTCGCTCCTGGCGTTGTCCACGACCAGGTCGATGCTCCCGTCGAGCACCTTGGCCTGCCGGACCCAGGGCCGGGCGGCCAGGTCGTCCGCCGCGCCGGCCAGGTCACCGGTGGCGGCGAGCCGGACCTGATCTCCCTCGCCGACCATGCTGACCAGCTCGTCCCGGCTGCCCTCGGCGATGAGCTTGCCGTGGTCGATGATGCCGATCCGGTCGCAAAGCCGTTCGGCTTCTTCCATGTAGTGCGTCGTGTACAGCACGGCCATCCCGACGCTGGACAGCCGCTCCACGCCCTCCAGGATCGCGTTCCTGCTCTGCGGGTCGACGCCGACCGTGGGCTCGTCCAGGACCAGCAGCTTCGGCTGGTGCAGCAGCCCGATGCCGATGTTGAGGCGCCGTTTCATCCCGCCGGAGTACTGCTTGACCTGATCGCCGGCCCGGTCCGCCAGGCCGGTCAGGTCGAGCACCTCGTCGGTGCGGCTTCTCGCCCGCGCGGTCGGCATGCCGTAGAGCCGGGCGAAGAACATGAGGTTCTCCCGGCCCGACAGGTCCGGGTAGATGGCCAGGTCCTGGGGCACGTAGCCGAGCGCGGCCTTGGCCCGCACCGAGTGGGTGGTCATCGGGTTCCCGGCCACGGTCACCTCGCCGGCGTCGCGCTCGAGCAGCCCGGTGATCATCGAGATGGTCGTGGTCTTGCCCGCCCCGTTCGGCCCGAGCAGCCCGTAGGTCTCGCCCGGGGCGATGTGGAAGCCGACCCCGTCCACCGCGACAAGCTTGCCGAAGCCGCGCCGCAAGCCGCGGCACTCAAGCACGTTCTCCCCGTCCATGGCCCTCCTCCGGGAGAGCCCAGCACACTCGGGCCATGGCTGGCAAGGGATTAGGGATCCTGGGATCAGGGTTCTGGCGGCCGCGGCGGCGGGATGGTGGCGTCGAGCAGGACGGTCGAGCCGGCCGGGCGGGTGACCGCGTCGGTGGTCCGCTCGCGCAGGCGCTGGAGGAGCTCGCCGTCGCCGATCGGGACGGTAGCCTCCAGGCGGCGGCTGGCCCGGACTTCGGGCAGGTCCATGACGGTGTCGACCAGGTTGGCGCGCCAGCCGGGGGCAAGGTGGCCCGCCGCTGCGCGCAGCGAGGTCCGGGCGGTTCCCTCCGGACCGGCGGCGGTGGTGACCTCGGCGGCGGCGACCATCTTGTCGCCGTCCCTGATCTCGACGTGGCGTGATGTGTCCGGAGAGGTCATAACCGCCGCTCTTGGGGTAGCGGGTTTACTGGCCAGCCGCGCTGATGCCACAGGTCGCTAACCGCCCTGCCCGGTGCGCGCCGCGACGAAACAGGCCTAAACCACTAAATCGTTCCGGCGCTGGTGGGCCCGGAATATTTAGCCGAACGGGGCCGGGTTCCCGCTATCGCTGCTGGCAGCACGCTTTCCCTGTCGTCACATCGTGTCCATTCACGGGGGGGCCGTGACCTTGGTTTAGCCGATTGTGGGGAGCGGCGGCAGCCAGGGCTTTCCCTCGATGGCGAGGCGGATGGCGTCGAGTGCGGTGACGTCGTGGGTGGCGGCGGTGTCGAGGTAGCTGCGCAGCCGGCACCAGCGGGCGAGCGTGCCGAGGCTGTGCCAGTAGCCGGAGACGGCCTGGTGCCTCTTCGTGGCCTCGGCTCCGCGCTCGCTGACGTTGTTCGTCCAGCTCACAGCGAATTCGCGGGTGAACAGGAAGACCTGCTCCTTGTAGTCCCGCAGCCAGGTCCCGAGCGCATAGCCGGGGTGGCTGCCGGTGTCCCGGTCCCGCAGCCGGTTGTGGATGATCCCGGAACTCACGGCGGTGTCGTAGCGTTCCCGCAGGTCATCGAGGATTTCCTGGTCCAGTGACGTGTCGCCGCGGGCGCGGGCGGCCTCGACGGCGGCGTGAGCGCCGCGCAGGACGGCGATGATGTCGCCGGCCCAGTTCTGGACGCCGCCGGGGCCGAGTTTCGTGACCGCCCTGCAGCGCCGGATGACGTGGGCCGCGCACTGCTGGATGCCGGCCAGCCGGGACAGAAGATGCTGGTAGCCGGTGTAGCCGCCGGTGATCAGGTAGCCGGTGAACGAGGCGGGCAGCCCGGCGGCGATCGCCGCCTTGCGGCGCGAGGCCAGGGCCTGCAGGAACGTCAGCCGGCCGTCCGGGGTCCGGGTGATCAGCACATGCGGTGCCCCGGCCGCCTTCTTCCCGTCCTTCTCCTCCGGGGCCGCCCCGCCGTTCTCCTCCCCGGCCGTGGCAGCCGTCCCGTCCAGGACGTTCACCGGGGTCTCGTCGGCGGCCAGCACGTCCTCGCCGGCCAGCGCGGCGAGCATCGCCTCCTCGAACCCGGCCTTTCCGAGCTGCGCGCTCACCCTCGCCGCGGCCTTGTCCACGAAGCCCGCCGAGACCGGAACCCCGAGCAGCATGGCGATGACCTGCGCGGACCGTTCCGGCGGCACGTTCCCGTGACACGACAGCAGCACCGCGGCCGCGTTCAGGACCGGCCCGTAGGACACCGAGCCCTGGTGAGCGCCCGCAGGCGGGTCCGCGAACGTGACCGTCCCGCAGCACGAGCAGGAAAGGCCGGGCAGCGTCCACTCGGTCACCGTCCGGAGGAATTCCACGTCGATGACCTGAGCCCAGCGCGGGCCGGCGACCTCCGCGCCGCCCAGCGGCGCCCGGCAGGACCGGCACTCCGCTGGCGGCGGCATGTCCTTCCTCTCGCCCGGGTCCGGGTCTCGTTCCAGCCCCCTGCCCTGGTGACCGGGCTGCCCGCCCCTCTTGCGGTCCTTGCTGCGCTCCCGCTCGGACTGCTGCCTGGCGCGCCTGGCCTCCTTCGCCCCGATCCGTTCCTTCGAGGAAGGCGTGCCCGGGTCGCTGCTGTCCATGCCCAGGCGGCGCTCCACCTCCGCCAGCCGCAGCTCCAGCCGGCGTTCCCGCTCCAGCGATGCCTCCAGGGCCGCCGTCAGCGCCGCGACCTGCCCGTCTTTCGCCTCCACGACCGCCCGCAGCCGCGCGTTGGCAGCACGAAGCCCCGCAACATCACCGGGCACGGACTCATCGGGCACGCGCCGCAGGCTCCCATACCCGTCAGCCCTCCGCAAACAGGCAGGCTCAGAAGCAGTCCCGGCTAACTAAAAACCCAGGCAGGCGCCACCAATGACCGCATCAAGGCGAAACCCCGTGAATGGACACCGGCTTTTCCCAGCTGGATAGCCAGGGGCAGATCCTTGCGTACGCCATCGCATTTGGCGTCGCCCAGCATCTGGTTACGCGCCTTGTCGACCAGCGGGCCGACGACGTGCTGAGCAACCTGCCGAGCAAGGAACGCCCCCTGGCGGACGGGAAGCAAACCGGTCAGGCAACACAGCCGACAGGCAAAGAAAAGCCGGTTTCCACGGTGGGAACCTGATCACTAATGGCCGTCTGCCCGAATCAGGGAGCGCATGCCCGCTCACCTGCCCGAAGCGAGATGCGGTTCAGCGCATAAGTCAGCATGAAACGGCCGGCTCCGTGGTTCTGCCGGTAGAGGCCCGGTTAGACCGGGGCTCTTGGCTTATGTCGTGGATCGTCCGACGCTGATGTGCAGGAATGCCAGCCAGCAGGACGGAGCCACAGGCAGAAGGGAGCCAGCCGTCATGGCTAGTTTGCCATCGGGACCCGGTGTGGTCCACGTGGGAATGGACACCTCGATGCGGGAGATCGTGTGCGGGGTGCTGCAGCCGGGCCGGGAGGTCCCGGCGGTGGACCGGATCCCGAATGACGAGGAGTCGGTCCGCAGGCTGATCGGGAGGCTCGGCGACCGGCGGTTGCTGTCGGTCTGCTACGAGGCCGGGCCGTCGGGGTACGAGCTGCACCGGCTGATCACCTCGATGGGGGTGGCGTGCGAGGTGATCGCGCCGTCGCTGGTCCCGAAGGGCGCCTCGGACCGGGTCAAGACCGACCGCCGCGACGCGGTCCGGCTGGCGCTGGCGCTGCGGGCCGGGATGCTGACCGCGGTCCGGGTCCCGTCCCCGGCGGAGGAGGCGGTCCGGGACCTGGTCCGCGCCCGTGGCGACCTGCTCGACGACCGCAAGCGGATGCAGCAGCGGCTGAACGCGCTCCTGCTCCGCCACGGCCGCACCTGGCGCGGCGGCGCGAAGTGGACCTATGCCCACCGGACCTGGGTCGACCGGCAGCAGTTCGATGAGCCCGCGCTCCAGGACGTCCTTGACGCCTACCGCGGTGCCCTCGAGGCGCGGGAGGCCGAGCTCCGGGCGGCGGAGGCCCGCCTGTCGGCCTGGGCCGGGCGGGAACCGCTGGCGCCGGCGGTCGCGAGGCTGGGCGCCTACCGGGGCATCGCGGAGCTGACCGCGCTCACCCTGGCCGCCGAGGTCGTCGACTGGCACCGGTTCGCCACCGCGCGGGCGTTCATGGGGTTCACCGGCCTCATCCCGAGCGAGTACTCCAGCGGGACGCGCACCAGGCGCGGCTCCATCACCAAGGCCGGCCCGGAGGGAGTGCGGACCGCGCTGGCCGAGGCCGCCTGGTCTTACCGGTACCGGCCCGCGATCGGCGCGGCGCTGCGCCGCCGGCAGGCCGGCGCGGACCCGGGCACCCTGGCCCGCTCCTGGAAAGCGCAGCAGCGCCTCAATGCCACCTGGAAGAAGATGACCGCCCGCGGCAAGCCCTCCGGCGTCGCGGTCACGGCCGTGGCCCGCGAGCTCGCGGGGTTCGTCTGGGCCGAGATGACCGGCTGACCTCTCGTGAGGCCGGCCATTAGACCGGCGGCGTGCCGGGAAAGCGACGCCGCGGCAGGAAAGATCCCCGTGAATACTATGAGCGAGCCGAATCTCGCCGTAAGTGAGGGGCACCGTCCTGCGCACAGCCGATCTGCGGTTCCGACACGCGCATATGAGCCTGGCAGTGGCGAAAGCCACGACCTCGCCCCGGCACGCCGCCCTCACCGCCCCCGGCCCCCGCCCTGCCGGGATTTGACAAGGGAACCCCCGCGGGAGCCCCGCCGGGCAATTGCGGGCAGGTGAGGAACCCCGCCCGGCGGCGACGAGACTACGGGCTCCCGCCCCTTGTCAGATCCCTCCGAAGTCCCGCCCGCGCGCGCCCCGGACGGCGGGCGCACATACGACGAGGCCAGCCTGCCATGCCGTGAGACGGCAGCACATCATCCACTCAGAGCACAATCCACATCAACAGAGAACCACTGTCCCAGCGAAGGTTGACAGGCCGTTTCATATGAGCATCCAGCTAACCAGCGCCGCCACGATCAGCGGACCAGGAGTGAACGGCTAGCCGACCGGGTGACCGCCGTGGTCGGGTCATGGAATTTCCACATTGTTCAGCCCGTGATCGTCATCTTGTGGATCGAGATGAACCTGATCGCCGTGGCATATAGGTGGGATCCGTACCCGTTTATCCTGCTGAACCTGGTTTTCTCAACTCAGGCTGCGTATGCGGCCCCGCTGATCCTGCTCAGTCAGAACCGTCAGGCCGACACTGACCGGATCAAGGCCGAGCGCGACTACGAGGTCAATCAGAGAGCCCTGCTATACCTGACCATCTTGCATCGCGACGCGCACGGTGCGGACTGCGGCTGCGCCGAGAGGGCCGGGCCGGGCGGTGGGCAGGATTCCGCGGTGCCGGCTGGCCCGCGTCCCCTCCCACAGCCCAGTACGGGGTGATCGGTTGCGGTGATGAGGCCTTCCTGGATCGGCTGTTTCCCGAACGGCACGGGCAGGGTTGGCTCCACCGGCACGCTGTTTCCCTACGGCGTCGTGGTCGGGGCGGTCGCCCTGGCCGGGCTGAGCCTGCTGCTGGTCGGCGCGCGCC
>JAICWX010000035.1 GCA_025934635.1 Streptosporangiaceae bacterium
GGCCGCCCAGCAGACCCTCGGTGCCGACCTCGCGGGCCACCCGGGTCACCTCGTCGGCGAACGAGGCCAGCTGGTCGACCATCGTGTTCAGGGTGGACTTGAGC
This sequence comes from Streptosporangiaceae bacterium, assembly GCA_025934635.1. The sequence goes on from JAICWX010000035.1 coordinate 105, forward strand.
TCGAGGATCTCGCCGCGCGCGTCCACGTCGATCTTCTGGCTCAGGTCGCCCTTGGCCACCGCGGTCGCCACCTGGGCGATGTTGCGCACCTGGCCGGTCAGGTTGCCGGCCATCGCGTTCACCGACTCGGTCAGGTCCTTCCAGGTCCCCGACACGCCGGGGACGTCGGCCTGGCCGCCGAGCTTGCCCTCGGTGCCGACCTCGCGGGATACCCGGGTCACCTCGGAGGTGAACAGGTCGAGCTGGTCCGACATCCCGTTGAACACCGTGGCGATCTCGTCCATCAGGGGGTCGCCCGTCCGGGCCAGGCGGGTACTGAAATTGCCGCCTCGTACCGCGGTCAGGCCAGCGAGCAGCTGCTCGAGCCCCGACTCGTCAAGCCGCGGACCAGACTGGACCGTATCAGTCACTAAGCGCTCCCATCAGGTGTGCCGAACGTGCGGCGCGACGCGTTCGGCACCGTCTTGCCATCTCTACCGATGGTAGACCGGAAGTAACTATCATGGGCCGGACAGACTTCTTAGCAGCGCCAAAGCCCGGAAACGGCCCGCCCACGACGCGGGGTAAGCGGGTTACGCAGGGGAGGCGGGTGATCGTGACGGGCCGCGACGACGACATGCTGCGGCTCGTCAGGGTCATCGATCATCAGCGCCGCGAGCTCGACCGCATCCGCGCCGCCGCCGCCGGCGAGTCCGTCGTCGCGATGGCCCGGGGCGTCCTGATGGAGCGGCTCGGCTTGTCGTCGGCCGAGTCCGCCGCGCAGCTCGCCGAGCTGTCGGCGGCGACGGGCATCCCGTTGGCCGAGATGGCCGCCGCGGTTCTCGCCGAGCCGGGCATCGCGCCCGCCGCCGGCCGCCCGGCGGCGCCCGGGGTCTGGCCGGCCGGGGACGCCGGGACCGTCAGGACCTTCGGAGCGTCCGGGCGCTTCGGTGCCTCCGGGACTTCCGGTGCCTCCGGGGCCACCCCGCTGCTGACCCAGGCGGCGGCCGAGCTAGCCGCCGACGGTGCCGAGCTGGCCAGCATGCTCGCCGCGGAGATCCTCGGCCCGCTCGGCGCGGACGCGGTGGTGCTGTGGATCCTCGAAACCGACGGGGCGCTCACCCTGCTCGGCGAGCAGGGCCTGTCCGGCGCCGAGGCCAGCCGCTGGCATCATCTCCCGCCCCAGCTGGACTGCCCGGCCCAGCGGGTGGCCCGCGGCGGCGCCGACCTGTGGTGGCAGGCCGGCCGCCAGGAAGACGACGACGCCCCGGTGATCGGGGCGCCCGGCGGGGCCCGGGTGGTGCTCACGCTGCGCGAGCGCACTGGCGAGTTCCTCGGCGTGCTGGAAGCGTGCTGGCCGGCCCCCCGGGCCTTCGCCGCCGAGGCCCGGCAGCACCTGGCCGCGCTGGCGGCCGGCTGCGCGCGGGTGATCGGCGCCCGGCTGGCCCACGGCGACCTGACCGCCGCGCAGCCCCGGCAGGCGGTGTACCGGCTGCTCGATGACCTGGCCGAATCGGTCCTGGTGGTCCGGGCCCGGCGGGACGCCGGCGGCCAGCTGACCGACTTCGGCATCGAGCACGTCAGCCCGTCCTTCCGTGATCCGGCCGGCCGGGCCGATCTCGACCTGACCCGGCTGACCCTCCTCGAGGCCTACCCGGCCAGCGTGGCCGGCTCGGGCCTGTTCGCCCGGGCCCGGCAGGTGCTGGCCGACGGGGAGGCCCAGCATGTCCCCGGCCCGCTGCGTGACTCCCTGGCCAGCGGCCTGCCGGCCAGCCAGCCGGAGCCGGGGGAGGCGCCGCTGGCCGACCTGCGGGTGGCCCGGTTCCTGGACGGCGCCATCTTCACCTGGCACCGGGACCGGTCGGCGGACCGGCTGGCCGCGGTCCTGGACGACGCCCAGCGGCTCGGCCGGCTCGGCGGCTGGGAAGAGGACCTGGTCACCGGCACCGTGCTCTGGACCGACTCGGCGTTCGGCCTGTTCGGCCTGACCCCGCGGCCGGGCGCGGAGATACCGCTCGCCGACCTGCACAGCTACGTGGTGGCGGCCGACAAGTCCGTCGTCAAGCGCTTCCGACAGCGCCTGCTCGAACAGCGTGAGGCCCTGACCACCACCTTCCGGATGGTTCACCCCGACGACCGGAGCATCCGCCAGATCCGCGTCTTCGCCGAGCCGGTCGCCGACGCGGCCGGCGCGGTGGTGGCGCTGCGCGGCGCCTTCCAGGACATCTCGGCGCACTACCACACGCAGGTCGCGCTGGCCGTGACCCGGGATCAGCTCGCCGACACCGAGCAGCGGGTCGCGGAGGAGCACCTGCTCGCGCTGCGCCTGCAGCAGGCGATCATGCCGCCGGACGAGCAGCCGGTGGAGGTGGCCGGCATGGACGTCGCGGTCCGTTACCGGCCGGTGGGGGAGGGCCACCTGGTCGGCGGCGACTGGTACGACACGCTGCTGCTGCCGGACCAGCAGGTGCTGCTGGTCGTCGGCGACGTGGCCGGGCACGGCATCGACGCGGTGACCGGCATGGTCGCCGCCCGCAACTCGCTGCGGGCCCTGGCCATCACCGGGTCGGGCCCGGCGGAACTGCTGCGGATGCTCAACGGGGTCATGTGCGAGCTCACCTCGGGCGTGGTCGGGACCGTGGTGTGCGGGCTGTACGACCAGGAGACCAGCGTGCTGCGCTGGGCGCGGGCCGGGCACCTCCCGCCGGTCCTGGTGCACGGACAGAGCGCGTGCGAGCTCCCGCTGCCCGGCGGGGTGCTGCTCGGCATGGACCCGGACGCCAGCTACGAGGAGGCCATCCAGCCGCTGGCCCCGGGCGATACGCTGCTGCTGTTCACCGACGGGCTGATCGAGCGGCGCGGCGATTCGATCGTTGACGTGCTCGCCGGCTTCGTCGCCACCGTGGCCCCGTCGCCGCCCGGCCCCGCCGGGGCCCAGCCCACCGCCGCCGCCCAGGCTGACCGGATCCTGGCCGCCGCGGTCTCCGATACCGACGATGACGCCTGCCTGGTGGCGGTGCGCATCCGCTGACCGGCGGGCCCGGCTGTAACGCTGTATACCGTCCTGACGCTGACTTTATAGGTGCCCGCGTTACACCTGCTCCTGAGCGGGTAGCGGCAGCCCACAAAGCGAGACGGAGGGCAGTTCTTGTGGACGGTTCAAGCGCCAGCAGGCCTGGCCATCACCAGGACCAGTTCTCGGCCGAGCTGGTCGAGCTGATGTCCGCGCCGATGGCTCGGCGCATCCGCGCCGAGCTGGAGCTCGCCCGGGTCAACGCGATCAGCCGCCGCGTCCAGGCGCTGCCGGGTGAGAAGCCGAAGGGGTTCGGCGGCGTGCTCGCCGTCTACGGCGCGGGCTACCTGGCGGCCTGCGCGATCATCGCCGTCGGCGGCGTGATGACGCCCTGGCTCGACGCCCTGATCGTCGGCTTGGGCGTGCTCTCCGCCGCTGGCCTGCTGATCCTCCGGCAGCACCGGGCCTGAACACGCACCGGGCCTGAACACGCACCGGGCCTGAACACGCACCGGGCCTTCGGCCAGCTCGTGCGTACCGCGCCCGGATAACCGAGAGCCCGGGAAGCAGCTGCTTCCCGGGCTCCGGCCGGAAACCTGCGGGGGGGATACAGGCTCCTTATCCTATTTTTACGCCGCTTGGCCCGTGCCGTGGACGTAAACGATCTGAATTTTTACGCCGCCTGAGCCATCACGCGGTCGTAAACGGCAATGGTTTCCCCGGCGATCCGCTCCCAGGAGTACCGGGACCGCACCCGGTCGGCCGCCGCGACCCCGTACGCCTCGATCAGCATCGGGTGCGCGAGCAGCTGCCGGATCCGCTGCGCCAGCAGGGCCGGGCGGTCCGGCTGGATGATGATGCCGGTCGTCCCGTCCACCACCGCGTCCATGTGCCCGCCGACCGGGGGGGCGATGACCGGGGTGCCGCACGCCATCGCCTGCAGCGAGCTGGTGCCGGAGGGGTCGTACTGGCAGGTGCTGACGACCAGGTTGGCGGAACGCAGCACGGCCGGCAGGTCGGCGTACTCGACGTGGCCGGTGAAGATCACCCGGTCGGTGATGCCGAGCGTGGCCGCGAACTTGGCCAGCTTGACGTAGTTGTCGTCGCAGGCTAGCTCGGCCTCGGCCGGCCCGCCGACGATCAGCAGCTCGGCGCCGGGGACCCGGCTCAGCGCCCGCATCAGCGTCTCGAGCGGCTTGCGCTCGGTCAGGTCCGAGGTGGTCAGCAGCCGCGCCCGGCCGTTCCGCTCCGCCATCGGGCCCTCGGGGGTGAACAGGTCGGTGTCGACGCCCCACGGCACCACCCGGATCGAGGAGCGCTGCACGCCCACGCCGGTCAGGCCGGAGACCTCGGCCGAGTTGGTCGCGACGACCGCGGTGGCGCCGCGCCCGATGGCGGGCTCGAGCCTGATCCGCGCCGCCGACGCGCCGTCCGCCTTCACCGCGCCGGACTGGTCCGTCAGGCGCGCGGCGGCCCGGCGCTCGGTGACGCACAGCGAGTCGAATTCCTGCACCACCGGGATGCCCAGGTCGCGCGCGGCGGCCAGCGCGGCCAGGCCGGACGTCCAGCGCAGCGCGTGCACGATGTCCGGGCGGTCGCTCTGCCAGTGGCTGCGCAGCGGGCCGCTGAAGGCGGGAACCCGCTTGAGCAGGTCCGCGTCGCCCGGCTCGTCACCGGCGGGCCCGGCGTCGATGTACTTGACCTGGACGCCATCGTGCAGCTGGGCCTGCTCGGGCAGGTCCGGCAGGTTCTTCTCGGTGTACACCGTCACCTGGTGGCCCTGGCTGGCGAGCTTGCGGGTGAGCTCGCTGAGCCCGATGTCGTCACGGTCCGGGCCGGAGCCGGCGCGGGGGTGGAGCGGCGTCGCGTTCTGAGCTACAAGGGCGATCTTCATGGGGGCCTCTCTCGCTGCGAACCTCGGGTGCGGCGTTCGCTGGCGAGAGACGGAAAAGTGGTGCCCGACTGCGCGCCTCCGCGAACACCGTCGCGGTCAGCGTGCCTGCGTCGTAGGCACCACTAGGGAGGATCATATCCCATCGGGAGCGCTGCGAAACCCCCCAATTCGCCGAATACGGCCGGCGAGCCGGCCTGACCCGGTCGCAGCGGACCGGCGGGCGTCAGCCGGCCGCGGCGTCCGCGACGCTGCCGAAGACGGGAATGAGCCGGTCGGCGGTGGTCAGCCGCAGGATCTTGGCCACGGCGGCCTGCGGGGATACCAGCGCGAGGACGCCGCCCTGCCGGTCGAGCGAGCGGTTCACGCGCAGCAGCGCGTGCAGCGCCGAGGAATCCATGAAGCGCAGGCCGGACAGGTCGATGATCAGCGTGCGCGGCTGCTGCGACACTTCTTCGTCGAGCAGCCGGCGCAATTCGTCCGTATTCGTCACGTCGGCCTCGCCGGCGATCTCCACCAGCGTGTAGGGCTCGCCAGCGGACTCCCGGGCCGTCACAGAGACCGTCAGCAGATCCACGCCCTTGTTGTACCACAAGCCGGATAGCGGGGGGATATGCCAGGCGGGTCAAGAAACCGGGTCGTGACCGGGGGCGGCAGCGGGCAGGTTCATGTGCAGCCGGATGGTGGTGCCGGTCTCGTCTGACTGCAACTCAACCTGGTCGCAGACCTGGTTGACGATCCAGAGCCCGTGGCCGCCCAGGGCGTCCAGTGACGGCTGACGGCGGCCGGCCAGCGGGTCGGTGATGACCCCCTCGTCGTGGATCTGGCAGACGATCTCCCTGGTGTCGTACCAGATCGTCAGGCTGCCCGGCGACTTGGCGTGCTTGACCGTGTTGGCGGCCACTTCGCTGACCGCGAGGACGAGGTCGATGGCGCGGGCCTCGGTCAGCCCGGCCTCGATCGCGTACCGCTGCACGACGGCGCGGATCGCGCCCAGGTCCGTGGTGTAGGCGTACGACATGGGATCATCGTGGCCCGGGTCGGGTGCTGCCGGAGAGGGTGCTGCGGGCACGGCATCGTCGCCGTCCGGCCGGGAGCCCGGCTGACGGGTGAGCGCTCCTTGTTCCGCGGGTTCGCGCTGCGCGGTGTTGCCATCCCGGGCCATCAGCAGACACGATACACCGGCGCGGGAAACGACCTGCCCGGATGGGCCTCGTCACCCGGAATGCCGAATCCGCCGGACATCTGACCCCGCGCCCACGTGTATCCGCCGTGGACGGGGTAGACGTACAGACGTCCCGCGCCCGCAGCTCTTCGGAAAAGCAGGAGCTGCCCGTCTTTCGGAGGTAAAAATGCGAGTCGGAGGGCTCGTTTTGCTGATTTGGCTGGTCATCGGCGCTATTGCTGCCGGCCAGCGCGGATATTTCGGTTCGTCCTCGACGACGTGCGCCCACGCGGGCACGATCGTCGCTACCATCGCGGCTGGCCCCCTTAACTACGTGGGCGTGAACCCGAAGCTCTCCTGCCATTTGCCCCAGCCGAGCAAGTGAGGCCGGGGAAAGTGTTCCGGAGAGAGAAGCTGGAATCCTTTTGAGGTAAATACCTGAAAAGCGTGCGGCGCCGTGGCGGCAAGCTGCGGCGCCGTACGCATGGGCGGCACCGGACCAGATCTTTATCACCGAACGGGGCATCGTGCCCGCCCGGGCATAGCGACAGCGATGGCCGCGGAGATGGTCTCCGGGAGGCAGTTCCGCACTCGTTCGGGCCCTTTCACGCGGCGGGCTCCCCGTGCACTGCTCAGCCGCGGTGCACTGCCCGGTCAACGCCACATGCGAGCCGGGCCGCTGGGCGGCCCCGTGGCCCGGCCAGCGGCACGACCCGACACGGGCCGGCGAACACCGCCCTGGCCGTCGGCCCGGTGAGCGGCGCCTCGTCCGTATCACGAACGACATGCCACTCTGCCCGTCCCCGCTACCCGCGCTGCTGGGCTGAAAACATGCTGCTGGTATCGGTGTGATCCCGGCCGTAATCCCGCGGGGAAACGGCACGGTGCAGTGGCTCGGTGTAGCGGCACGGTGTAACGGTGTAGCGGCACGGGGTAGCGGCACGGTGTAGCGGCGTCCCCGCCCGGGTATCCGCACCGGGAAAGCAAAGGGGATGGCACATGGCGAAGCGCGATACCTCCGCTGGAAAGCCCGTCCGGGCCGCCGCGGCCCGGACCGCCCGGGCTGGCGCAGCCCGGACCGCGGAGACAGTCGCGGCCGGGACCGCGGAGACAGTCGCGGTGCTCGGCGCCGGCGGGACGATGGGCTTCGCGATGGCGCGGAACATCGCCCGGGCCGGGATCGAGGTCCGGGCCTGGAACCGGACCCGCGACAAGGCCGGGCCGCTGGCGGCCGACGGCGCCTACATCGCGGACAGCCCCGCGGACGCGGCCGCCGGGGCGGGCATCGTGCTCACCATGCTGTCCGACGCCGGCGCCGTCGTCGACGTGATGGAGGGCGACGAAGGCGCGCTGCCGGTGATGTCCGACCGTGAGGGTCCTGACCGGCCCATCTGGCTGCAGATGAGCACCATCGGCGAGGAGGCGACCGACTGGTGCACTGACCTGGCTTACCAGTACGACGTCGGCTTCGTGGACGCGCCGGTGCTCGGTACGCGGCAGCCGGCCGAGCAGGGCCAGCTCGTGGTGCTCGAGTCCGGGGCGCCGGAGGCCAGGCACCGGGTCCAGCCGGTGTTCGACGCGGTGGGCCAGCGCACGGTACACGCCGGGGCGGCAGGCGCGGGAACCCGGCTGAAGCTCGTCGCGAACAGCTGGGTGCTCGCCGTGGTCGAGGCGGCCGCCGAGACGCTCGCGCTGACCGAGGGCCTCGGCCTCGATCCGGCGCTGTTCTTCGAGGCTATCGAGAAGGGCCCGCTCGATCTGCCCTACCTGCGCTCCAAGGCCCAGGCGATGGCCGATCGCGACTTCACCCCCGCCTTCCGCCTCAGCCTCGCCGCCAAGGACGCCGGCCTGGTGGCCGACGCCGCCTGGCAGCACGGCCTGGAACTGCCCCTGTTCGAGGTGATCGCGCGCCGTCTCGGCCAGGGCACCGCCGAGCACGGTGACCAGGACGTCAGCGCCACCTACCTGACCAGCGACCCGGACCAGGCCGCCTGACCCCGCTCACCGGCCGGGCTTACCGGCCGGGCTTACCGGCTGGCTGGCCCGGCGCCGAGGGCGGCCTGCTGCAGCAGGCTCCATAGTTCGGCGATATCGCCGCGCTCGGTGCGCTCGGCCCCGATCGAGACCCGGACCGACCACAGGCCGTCGAGCAGGGACGGGGTGACCAGGGCCGCGCCCGACGCGTTGATTGAGTCCGCCCAGGCGAGCGTGTGCGCGTTCAGCGCGTCGGCGTCCAGCACCACGCCCGTACCGGAGACCGCCCCGGCGGGTTCGTGCCTGAGCACGACGGTCTGCAGGTTCACCGGGGCGAGGACGCGCCAGCCGGGCGCCGCGGTGACCTGGTCCGCGAACCAGCGGGCGTTATCCAGGTCCCGGCGGAGCCTGGCCCGGATGGCCTCGGCGCCCTCGAGCCGCAGCTGGAACCACAGCTTGAGCGCCCGGAACCGGCGGCCAAGCGGAATGCCCCAGTCCTTGTACTGGGTCACCTCGCCATCGACGCCGGAACGGAGATAGGACGGGTTGGTCGACATAACCCGGATCAGGTGACCGGGATCGGCGACGTAGAGGAGCGCGCAGTCTCCGATGGTGCCCAGCCACTTGTGCGGGTTCCAGGCCAGCGAGTCGGCCCCTTCCACGCCGTCGATCATCCAGCGCATCTCCGGCAGCAGCAGCGCCGAGCCTGCCATCGCCGCGTCGACGTGCACCCACATCCCGTACCGGCGGGCCAGCGGGATGATCTGCGCGAGCGGGTCCACGGCCGTGGTGCCGGTCGTGCCCGTGTTGACCACGACGGCGGCCGGGCGCCGGCCTGCGGCTACGTCGGCTTCCAGCGCCGCCGCCAGCGCCTCGGGGCGCAGGGCGTACGTGACCGGGTTGACGTCGACCAGCCGCAGGTTGTCCCGGCCGAAGCCGGCCAGGGCCACCGCCTTGGCGATCGAGGAGTGCGCGTGCTCGGTGGTATAGACCGTCAGCGGCGCGGTCTCGGCCTGCAGCCCGCCGCGCACCTCGGAGTAGTCAGTGGCGCGCTCGCGCGCCGCCAGCAGGGCGACCAGGCAGGCGCTGGACGCCGTGTCCTGGATGACGCCCTTCCACGAGGCGGGCAGCGCGGTCAGCTCCCGCAGCCACTCGACCACGACCTCCTCGACCTCGGTCAGCGCGGGAGCGGACTGCCAGGTGATCCCGAGCGCGCCGAGCCCGCCGGAGGCCAGGTCGCCGAGGACGGAGGAGAGCGTCGCGTTGGCCGGGAACCAGCCGAAATAGCGCGGATGCTGAACCTGGGTGACACCGGGGACGACGATATCCTCGAGGTCGGCCAGCACCCGGCCGAACGGCTCGCCTTCCTCCGGCGCCCGGTCCGGCAGCTTGCCCGCCACCTCGCCCGGCCTGACCTGGGCCTGCACCGGCAGTTGCGGGATCCGGGCGCGGTAGTCCGCGATCCAGTCGATCAGCTCATGACCGGCCGCCCGGAACTCCTCAGGTTCCATATCGCATCCTGCTCCCTCTTCACGCGTGCGGCAGCGGCTCGGGCAGGCGGTGCGGGCGGGTCAGCGCCATGCTCACCGCGTCCTGCGCGGGCTGGGCCGGGTCCAGGCCGGGACCCGGCGCCACCACGGTATCCCGGGCCGGCCCGGACACGCCGCAGGGGGTGCAGCGGCCGCTCGCGGCGAGGCCCCCTCCGCGTACGAAGCTGGGGGGGACCCCGCGGAATTCATTCCTGGTTTATCCCCTGTCCACATTTTGTCCGTAGAACCAGCGCGTTATCCGCATATCGCGCGTTTGCCTGCCGGTTTTATGCACACTCTTTCCACAGGAACTGGGTATAACTCCGGAATAGCGCACGCCGCCGCCCGGCGGCCAGGATCGCCCGCGCAGGTAGAACATCGCCCGCGCAGGTAGAACTCAGCCGTGTCCAAGGTGACGAAGTCGCTTCCGGCCGATGGACGGGGCGCCCATCATGGTTACCAGCGCAGGCCTTACCAGCGCAGCGCGTCGACTGATCCGCCGTTCTCGGTGACGAGCCTGCGGGCCGCGGCCTCGGCCGCGGGCTTGCGCGCGATCCGCTCGGTCACCAGGGCGCGGGTCAGGCCGTCGTCGCCGGCCCGGGCGGCCGCCGCGATGAGGGTGAGGTCGATGACGTCGCGCTGAGCGTGGCTCCCGCCGACCGCGTTAGCCCGGGGCCGGATGTCGATGAGCAAGTCGATGGCCCGGTCCGGATGGCCGGCCGCGAACGCGCCGAAGGCCTCGAGCAGGGCCAGCCCGGCCCGCTCGGCCACCCCCGCGTTGGTCGGCGCGGTCAGGTGCCGGTTCGACGCGATCACCTGCTCGGTCCGCAGGACGTCACCCGCCAGGCCGAACGCCATCACCGCGTGCCAGTCGTTGAAGATATAGACCGGGCTGCTGACCAGGTCGTCGATGTCGGCGGCGAGCTGCTCGGCCCGCTCGGAGGTGTCGGCGCCGAACAGCGAAAGCCGCCACAGCAGCGCGGCCGCGTCCACCACGTCGAGCCACTCGGTGGAGCGGCCCGCCCGGATGGGGTCGTCGTACAGGGCCATGGCCTCGTCGATCTCGCCGAGTTCCAGGTGATACAGGCCGCGGTGCCACCAGTTGTGGACGGCGAAGTAGCTCGGCGACCAGTCCGGAGCCGAGGTGGTCAGGAAGCGGACGCCGTCCCGCTGGCTGCCCTCCATCTCGAAGACGTGCGCCAGCGCGTGCACCGCCCAGACGTCCTTCGGGTTGGCCTCGAGGGCTGCCCGGGCCCGGGACTCGGCCTGCCGGTAGTCGGCGTTCTCCTCGAGTCCGAACGCGTAGATGCCCTGGACGTAGCCCCAGCCGGGCTGGGAGCGGGGCCAGGCGGGCAGCACCCGGGCGGCGGTGTCGCGCAGCTCGAGCCGGTTGCCGAGGAAGAAGTAGAGGTCCTGGGCCACCTTGAGCGCGAGCAGGTCGCGCGGGTGGCACAGCAGCGCGCGCTCCAGCGAGCGGGTGGTGGCTTCCCAGTTGCCCTCGGCCCAGTGCCGGGCGGCGCGCAGGTGGTGATGCTCCCGCTCGCCCATCACGGTCTCGTCGACCCGCTTCAAGATCTCGCCCGCGGCCGCGACGCCCTCCGGGGTGGTGCCGTACAGCTGCAGGTAGGCGCGGTAGATGTGGCCGAGGACCAGGCCGTCGTCGGCCGCGACCGCCGCGTCGGCCTTGGCCACCGGGTCGCCGGCCAGGGCGGCCAGTTCCTCGACGGCCTCGTCGAGTATGGCCACCGCGTCCTCGTGCGCGGCCCGGACGGGCACGCCCCACCGATCTGCGAACGCCTTTGCCATCTCCGGATCCCCCTCCTGCTGTCAGGCCGTGATCTCTTAAGCCTACCCATCCGCCCGGGAATGGGTGCACAAGTGCACAAGGGGTCAGCGACGCGGGCGCAGCCCGTCGGTCAGCACGGCGAACACCACGTCCCGGCGGGTCTGGTCGGCATCGCCGCCCAGGCTGGCGAACATCATCATCGTCCGTACGACGACTACTTGACTACTCCCTGTCCTGATGGATGGGGATCCCGGTCCTCGCGGACCGGGGTTCCTGTTTCACAGCGCGACTGCACCCGGGAGGTCCCGGGTGTCTGACATCAGCTCCGCAGGCACGACCGGGGGATTGCCCCCCGGCTACGGCAAGACCTGCCGCCAGGATGTTCTTCGCGGCGTTGATGTCCCGGTCATGCCGGGTACCGCACGACGGGCACTGCCACGCCCGGACCTTCAGGCCGAGCTCGGCCAGGACATGCCCGCATGCCGAGCACGTCTTCGAGCTGGGGAACCACCGGTCGATCACGATCACCCGCCGCCCGTACCGGGCCGCCTTGTACTCCAGCATGCGCCGGAAGGTCCGCCACCCGCAGTCCCCGATTGCCTTCGCCACCCGGCGGTTCCGCATCATGTTCTTGACCGCGAGGTCTTCCAGGGCGATCAAGTCGTGGTCGCGGACCAGGCGGGTGGAGGTCTTGTGGAGAAAGTCGGCGCGGGCGGCGCGGACTTTCCGATGCGCACGGGCGACTTTCTCCTTGGCTTTGCCGCGGTTGGCGCTGCCTTTCTGGCAGCGGGCGAGCCGCCGCTGGTAGCGGGCCAGGTTCTTGGCCCGCCGTTCCAGGTGCCGGGGGTTGGGGATCCGCTGCTCGCCGCTGGTGACCGCGAAGTCCTTGACCCCCAGGTCAATCCCGACCGCCCGGCCGGTCGCGGGCAGCGGATCGGGGTCAGGGACGTCGACGGCGAAGGCCACGTACCAGCGTCCGCACGGGTCGCGGGAGACCGTCACCGTGGTCGGGTCGATGGCGGCGGGATCAATACCGGGCCAGGACCAGGTGAACGCCAGCGGCGCGCCCATCTTGGCCAGGAACAGGCGCCCGTCACGCCACCGGAACCCGGACCGGGTGTACTCCGCGCACTGCCGCCCGGTCCGGGACTTGAACCGGGGATACCGGGCCCGCTTGGCGAAGAACGCGGCGTAGGCGGCCTGCTGGTGCCGGAGCGCCTGCTGCAACGGGATGGAGGACACCTCATTCAGCCAGGCGAGTTCCTCGGTGGCTTTCAGGGCGGTCAGGTAGGCGCTGGCCTGGCCGTAGGTCGTCCCGGTTTTGTCGGCCTGGTACCGGTGGCGTCGCCAGGCCAGGGTCTGGTTCCAGACCACGCGGACGCAGCCGAACGTGCGGTTCAGCACGCTAGCCTGCGCCGGGTCGGGATACGCCCGGCATTTGTACGCCGTCCTCACGACCAGAAACTGTATTCGACCATATCCGGATATGTGAGCGTGACACGCCGCGAGGAGGAGCGATGTCTGTTTCCCGGCCTGAACACCGGGTTCCCCACGCCGCAAAAACGATGAACGCGGTCGGCGGCAAACAGAGAGGCCAGAAGACCCTAGCTTGCCCCGGCTAGGCCGTCGGCATGTGCGCCGACGGCTACGACGGTGATGATCAGCCAGTTCTTCGGCTCGAGCAGGTAGGTAACCCGCGCGGCCAGCGGGCCGGGCAGACCTTGACGAGGGCCCATGCCCTGACGGTACCGTCCCGGTATGGCGGCACGCAGCGGCAGCGAGTTCCTCGGGCGGCTGGCCGCCGCCCGCGTCCACGTGCAGATCCAGGGCGAGACCCTCACCGGCGGCATCGCGGACCACCCCGCCTTCCGCAATGTGGTGCGCAGCTACGCCGAGCTCTACGACATGCAGCGCGATCCCGCCTACCGGGACGTCCTCACCTATCCCTCGCCCGCGACGGGCGATCCGGTCGCGACCGCCTTCCTCACCCCGCGCACGCCGCAGGACCTGGTCAAGCGCCGGCAGGCGTCCAAGCTCTGGGCCGACCGCTCGCTCGGCATGCTCGGCCGTACCGGCGACTACCTGAACAGCGCCCTGATGGCGCTGGCCTCGGCGCAGGAGTGGTTCGCCCGGGCTGACCCCCGGTTCGGCGAGAACATCCGCCGCTACTACGAGAAGGTCCGCGAGGAGGACCTGCTCTGCACCCACACGCTGATCCCGCCGCAGGCCAACCGCGCGGTCCCGGGGAGCCAGCAGGCCGCGGGCTCGCTGATGGCGCACATCACCCGCGAGGACGACAACGGCATCGTGCTGCGCGGCGCCCGGATGCTCGCCACCATCGGCCCGTTCGCCGACGAGCTGCTCGTGTTCCCCTCGACGGTGCTGCGCAACGACCCGGCCGACAAACAGTACTCCTTCGCCTGCGCCATCCCGAACGACGCGCCCGGCCTGCGGTACATCGCCCGCGAGCCGCTCGACTACGGCCGTCCGAGGCACGATCACCCGCTCGGCTCCCGGTTCGAGGAACCCGACGCGGTGGTGGTGTTCGACGACGTGCACGTGCCCTACGAGCGCTGCTTCGCGCTCGGCGACGCCGAGCTGTGCAACGGCTTCTACACCGATACCTCCGCCGTGGCGCACATGACCCACCAGGTCGTCACCCGCACCACGGCCAAGACCGAGTACATCCTCGGCCTGGTCTCGCTGCTCACCGAGGCCATCGGCATCGAGCAGTTCCAGCACGTCCAGGCCGACGTGGCCGAGATCATCACCACCCTGGAGACGATGCGCGCGCTGCTGCGGGCGGCCGAAGCCGACGCGGCGCTCAACGAGTTCGGCGTGCTCACCCCGGCCTGGGCGCCGCTGAACACCGCCCGCAACCTCTACCCGCGGCTCTACCAGCGGTTCCCCGAGATCGTACGCAAGCTGGGCGCGTCCGGCCTGATGGCCACCCCCACCGAGGCGGACGTCACCGGCCCCGCCGCGGCCGACATCGAGACCTACCTGCAATCGGCCACGCTGGGCGGGGCCGGCCGGGTCCGGCTGTTCCGGCTGGCCTGGGATACCTGCATCTCCGCCTTCTCCGGCCGCCAGGCGCTCTACGAGTACTACTTCTTCGGCGATCCGGTGCGAATGGCCGGCGCCTATGTCGCCAGCTACGACCGCGAGCCGCATAAGGCTGCTGTCCGCGCTTTCCTGGATCGCGGCTAACGGCGCGGCTAGGCTCTAAAAGCGGATTTGCGGGCTACTATCGCAAAAAGCTAGATCCTGGGCTAGGTCCTGGCGGAGGCGTCGATGATGAGCAGGGGAACGGTGATCCTCTTCATCTGGCTCCTCATCGGTGTCGCCGCGGCCGGCCAGCGCGGCTACTTCGACCTCAACAACATCAACTGCTCCCAGGGCGCCACGATGGGCCTCACCATCGTCGCCGGCCCGCTCAACTACGTCGGCCTGGATCCCCAGATCAACTGCACCGCTCCCAAGATCCCCAAGCCCAGCGGCTCGTAACCGCCCGGACCCGTCATCACCGCGCCGTCCTCAGCCGGCCACGCGCTCAGCTGACCACGCGCAGCGCGAATTCCCCGTACTCACGGGCGACGAAGGTGTCCGGATAGCGGCCGGAAGGGCGGAACCAGGACTTCGCGCTGTTGCCCATCTCGAGCACGGCGAAGGCGGCGATCTGCGGGGTGCGGGTCGAGAAGCGCCCGCTCCGGCAGCCCTGCTCGATGATCTGCCGGACCCGGGCCGCGTACTGGTCGCGCTTGGCCACGATGGCCAGCCGGTTAGCCGCCTCCAGGCTGCGCACCTCGGTATTGCACACGGTGACCTCGGCCGGGAAGCGCAGGAAATCCAGCACGAGCGACTCGGTCGCCCGGCGCAGCTGCTCGGACACGTCCTCGACCCCCGCCAGCGCCTCCTCCAGCGCGGCCAGCGCCCGGTCCATCGCCTTGTCCATGATCGAGAACAGGATCTCCTGCTTGGACGCGATGTGGTTGTACAGGCCCGGCGCCCGGACCCCGAGGGCCTCGGCGATGTCCCTCATCGAGGTGCCGTGATAGCCGCGGTCGGCGAAAAGCCGGCAGGCCGCGTCGAGCACCGCGTCCCGGCTGGCCGGCGTTGACCTGTCCACGGGCAGTAGCCTACGGTATTAATGAACGTTAATTAATGAACTGCCGCCCGTGACGATGCGAGGAGGCCGGATATGTCCGCGGCTACGTCCTGGGAGCTCGACCGCGAGCACGAGGAGTTCCGGGGCAGCGTCCGGTCCTTCGTGGACCGGCACGTGCGTCCGGTGGTGGAAGAATCCGAGCGGGCCGGGCGCCCCCCCGCCGCGCTGCTCAAGGAGATGGGCGCCGCGGGCCTGCTCGGCTTGGCCATCGGCGAGGAAGACGGGGGCGGCGGGGGCGACGCGCTGGCCATGATGGTGCTGTCCGAGGAACTGGCCCGGGCCAGCGGCGGGATCGCCGTCACGGCGCTGGTGAGCGGCTACATGTCGGCGCCGCACATCGCCCGCTTCGGCACCGCCGAGCAGCGGGCCAGGTACCTGCCCGGGATCATCGCGGGGGAGAAGGTCTCCGCGATCGCCGTGACCGAGCCGGGGACCGGCTCGAACGTGGGCGGCATCACCACCCGGGCCACCCTGGACGGCCGGGAATACCGGCTCGACGGCACCAAGATGTTCATCACCAATGCCGGCATCGCCGACGTCTTCGTGGTGGCCGCGCGCACCGCGCCGGACGGGCACCGGGGCATCACCACGTTCATCGTCGAGGCCGGCACCCCCGGCCTGTCGCTGGGCCAGCCGCTGCGCAAGATGGGCTGGCACGCCTCGGACACCCGCGAGGTGATCCTGGACGGCTGCCTGGTGCCGGCCGGGGCCGTGCTCGGCGAGCCGAACCGCGGTTTTCACCAGATCATGTCGGCCTTCCAGCTGGAACGGCTCACCCTGGCCGCGATGGGCGTGGGGCACGCCGAGGAGTGCCTGGCGCTGGCGACCGCCTACGCCCGCGACCGCGAGGTGTTCGGCTCGCCGCTGATCAGCCTGCAGGCAACCAGGCACCGGCTCGCCGCCCTGTCGGTCGAGCTCGAGGCCGCCCGCGTGCTCACCTACCGGGCGGCGGCCCGCCTGGACAGCGGCCATCCCGGCACGGCCCGGTCGGTGGCCATGGCCAAATACCACGCCGCGATCGCCGCGAACCGCATCATCGATGAGTGCGTCCAGCTCTTCGGCGGCGCCGGCTTCCTGGAGGAGACGGCCGTCGCCCGGCACTACCGCGACGCCCGGGTGCTGCGCATCGGCGGCGGGACCGACGAGATCCAGCTCGAGATCCTGGCCAAGGACCTGCCGGCGTGACCGCGGCGGACCCGCAGGCGCCCGCGGGCGCCGAGGCGGTCCGGGCCGCGCTCACAGTGGCGCGCGAGGGCAACGACACCAGCCGCTGGCCGGGCAAGCTGCCGGTCGCCGACCGGCTCACCGCCCTGCTCGACCCGGGCAGCTGGCGCGAGGACGGCCTGCTCGCCAACGCCCGGGCCGCGGGCCTGCCCGCCGACGGCGTCCGGACCGGCGTGGGGCACGTGGGGGGCCGGGCGGTCGCCGTGATCGCGCACGATTTCGCGGTCAAGGCGGGCTCGTGGGGCAAGCTCACCTGCGAGAAGCAGGTCCGGATCCTGGAGCGGGCGGACCGTGACCTGCTGCCGGTGATCTACCTGGTCGACTCGGCGGGCGGGCGGCTCACCGAGCAGCTCGGCTTCTTCTCCGACCACCGCGGCGCCTCGCGGATCTTCCAGCTGCAGGTCGCGCTGTCCGGGCGGGTTCCGCAGCTCTGCTGCCTGCTCGGCCCGTCTGCGGCCGGCGGCGCGTACATGCCGGCCTTCACCGACTGGGTCGGCATGGTCGAAGGCAACGCCTCGATGTACCTAGCCTCCCCGCGGGTCGCCGAGAAGGTCACCGGGGAGCGCACCACGCTGGAGGAGATGGGCGGCGCGCTCATGCACGCCACCGTGTCAGGCTGCGCGGACGAGGTGTTCGGCTCGGACTGGGAGGTCATCGCCGCGGCCCGGCTGCTGCTCTCCTACCTGCCCGACAGCTGGGAAGTCCGCCCACCCGCCACGACGGCCGGGCTGCCGGCCCGGGCCGACTGGTCCCGGGTGATCCCGGCGGCGGAGTCCGAAGGCTACGACGTCGGCGAGGTCATCGACGGGCTGGTCGACGCGGGCTCGTTCTTCGAGATCAAGGCCCGCTGGGCGCAGGAGATCGTGACCGGCCTGGCCCGGCTGGACGGGCAGGTGGTGGGCATCGTGGCCAACCAGCCCCAGGTCCGCAGCGGGGCGATCTTCGTCGATACGGCGGACAAGGCGGCCCGCTTCATCACCTTGTGCGACGCCTTCAACATCCCCCTCGTCTTCCTGCACGACGTGCCCGGCTTCATGGTGGGCGCCGCGGTCGAGCGGCAGGGCATCATCAGGCACGGCGCCAAGATGATCACCGCGATGGCCAGCGCCGAGGTGCCCAAGTTCTCGGTCATCCTGCGCAAGAGCTACGCGGCCGGCTACTACGCCATGTGCGCCCCGGGCTTCGCCCCCCGCGCCTCGATCGCGCTGCCCGGCGCGCTGATCGGGCCGATGGCCGCCGAGGCCTCGGTCAACGCCATGTACGCGCGGAAAATCGCCGAGATCGGCGACCCGGAGGAGCGCGCCGCCTACGTCGCCGCCCGCACCGCCGAGCAGCGCGCCGACATCGACCTGCTGCACGTGGCCAGCGACCTCGTGGTCGACGCGGTCGTGGAACCCGGCGAGCTGCGCGCCGAGCTCATCGCGCGGCTGGCCGCCGCGCAGGGGTGGACCCGCGCCCCGCAACGCCGGCACCATCACATCAGCCCGGTCTAGGAGGACGTCCATGGCCGATAATCTCAGCCAGCTGCTCGCCACGCCGCTGCAGCCGCTACCCGGGCAGTGGCACTCGGCCGCCCAGGCCGAGCTGCTGCGCACCGCCCGGGCCCGGCACGACGAGAGCCCGGATGCCTACTGGACCTGGGTCGCGGAGCGGCAGCGCTGGATGCGACCCTGGGACACGGTCCGGACCGGCGAACTCGGCGTCTTCACCTACTTCGCCGGCGGCCTGATCAACGTGGCCGACAACTGCGTGGACCGCTGGGCCCAGGACCGGGCCACCGCCCAGCGCGCCGCCGTGATCTGGGAGGGCGAGCCGGGCGACGTCCGCACCGTCACCTACGCCGAGCTGGCCGACGAGGTGAGCCGGCTGGCCGGCGCGCTGGTCTCGCTCGGCGTGACCAAGGGCGACGTGGTCGCGATCTACATGCCGAACGCGGTCGAGGCGTTCACCGCCGTGCACGCGTGCAACCGGATCGGTGCCATCTACACGATCCTGTTCTCCGGCTTCGGGCCGGACGCCGTGCTGTCCCGGCTGGAGGCGGCGCGGGTCAAGGTGGTGATCGTGCAGGACGCGTCCTACCGGCGCGGCCGTCTCATCCCGCTGCTGGAGACCCTGCGCAGGGCGCGCGGCAAGGTCAGCACCGTCGAGCACACGATCGTGGTCGACCGTACCGGACGCGGCCTGGCGCTGGAAGACGGCGAGCTTTCCTACGCCGATGCGCTCGGCCTGGCGCCGGCCGGGACTCCGGCCGTGCCGCTCGAGGCGAACGACCCGGCCTTCCTCATCTTCACCAGCGGCACCGAGGCGCGGCCCAAGGGGGTCGTGCACAGCGTGGCCGGCTTCCTGCTCGGCACCTGGGCCAACGTGCGCTGGCAGGTCGGCCCGGAGGAGGGCGACGTCTACTGGGTGGCCGCCGACGTCGGCTGGCTGACGTTCCCGATCCAGGCCGTCGTCGGCGGCCTGGCCAACGGCATGACCGTGGTCTGCTACGAGGGCGCCATGGACACGCCCGGCAGCGCGCGGTTCTACGAGATCTGCGAGAAGCACCGCGTCACCAAGGTGCTCGGCGCGCCCACGCTGCTGCGCATGCTGCGCAAGTACGGTGACGAGCTCGCCGCCGCGCACCCGCTGCCTGACCTGCGGCTGATCACCGTCCAGGGTGAGCCGCTCGACGGTGACACGTTCACCTGGGCGAGCACTCACCTGGGCGGCGGGGTGCCCGTGGTCAACGCCTACGGGCAGACCGAGACCGGCTCGACCTGGACCTATCCGGTCGCGGGGGCCGAGGCGCTCAAGCCCGGCTCGACCGGCACCGCGGTTCCCGGGCACGTCTACGACATCCTCGACGACAACGGGCAGCCGGTGCCGCCCGGGACCAAGGGAATCTTGGTGCTGACCGAGCCGTTCCCCACCCTGGCCCGGACCGTGTGGGACGACCCGGAGCGGTACCGCAGCGCCTACTTCTCCCGGTTCCCCGGCTACTACTGCACCAACGACGAGGCCGTGCTCGACGCCGACGGGCACCTGTGGGTCCTCGGCCGGGCCGACGACGTGATCAACGTGGCGGCGCACCGCATCTCGACGCTGGAGATCGAGGCCATCGCGACCGCGCACCCGCAGGTCGCCGAGGCCGCGGTGGTCGGGGTGGCCGACTCGACCAAGGGCACCGTGCCGGTTGCCTTCCTCACCCTGCTCGACGGCGCGGACCCGGGCACCGTGCGGCAGGAAGTGAACCGCGACGTCACCTCCCAGCTCGGCGGGTACGCCCGGCTGGGCGCGGTCTACCTCACCGCCGCGCTGCCCAAGACCCGGACCGGGAAGACCATGCGCCGCCTGCTGCGGGACGTCGTCGAGCACGGCGGCCCGCAGGGCGATACCAGCGCCATGGAGGACACCGCCGGCCTGCAGGCGGTGCAGCGGGCGGTGGCCGCGGACTCCTCCCAGGGAGCGTGAGACATGGCCGGACTGTGGTTCGAGCAGCTCGAACCGGGACTGCGGGTGGATCACGCCATCACCCGCACCGTCACCGAGGCCGACAACGTGCTGTTCACGACCATGACCATGAACCCGCAGCCGCTGCACCTCGACGCCGAGTTCGCGGCCCGGACCGAGTTCGGCCGGCCCCTGGTGAACAGCCTGTTCACACTGGGCCTGGTCGTCGGCCTCTCCGTGCACGAAACGACCCTCGGGACGACGGTGGCCAACCTCGGCTTCTCCCGGGTCGACTTCCCGGCCCCGGTGTTCGCCGGGGACACCATCCACGTCGTCACCGAGGTCACCGAGGCCCGGCGGTCCCGGTCGCGGCCTGGTACCGGCATCGTGACGTTCGAGCACCACGGCCTCAACCAGCGCGATGAGACGGTCTGCATCGCCGTCCGGGCGGCGATGATGCGCTGCCGTCCCGATCAGGACGGTCCTGATCCGGGCGGTTCCGACCCGGACCCGCCGTGACCGCTGACTTCAAGCGCGTGCTCATCGCCAACCGCGGCGAGATCGCGCTGCGCGTGGTGCGGGCCTGCCGTGACGCCTCCCTGACGTCCATCGCGGTCTACGCCGATCCCGATGCGGGGGCCCCGTTCACCCGGCTCGCCGACGAGGCCCTGCCGCTGCACGGGGCGGGTCCCGCGGACACCTACCTGGACGCCGCCAAGCTCCTGGCGGCGGCCCGGCAGGCCGGCGCGGAGGCCGTCCACCCCGGCTACGGCTTCCTGGCCGAGGACGCCGGCTTCGCCCAGGCGGTCCTCGACGCGGGCCTGACCTGGATCGGGCCGCCGCCGCAGGCCATCCGCGCGCTCGGCGACAAGGTGGCGGCCCGGGCCATCGCCGCCCGGGTCGGCGCGCCGCTGCTGCCCGGCACGCCGGGAACCGTCGCGGATCCCGGCGAGGCGGTGCGGTTCGCCGCGGAGCACGGGCTGCCGATCGCGATCAAGGCCGCGCACGGCGGCGGCGGCCGCGGGCTGCGGGTCGCCCGCGAAGCCGGCGAGGTGGCCGCCCTCTTCGAGGCGGCGTCCCGCGAGGCCCGCGCCGCCTTCGGCCGCGGCGAGTGCTTCGTCGAGGCCTACGTCGAGCGCGGCCGGCACGTCGAAGTACAGGTCCTGGCGGACCAGCGCGGCGACGTGCTGGTGGCGGGGACCCGTGACTGCACCCTGCAGCGGCGCTACCAGAAGCTCGTCGAGGAGGCCCCCGCGCCGTTCCTCACCGGCGCCCAGCGGGCCACCCTGGAGCGCTCGGCCGCGGCCATCTGCTCCGCAGCCGGCTACGCCGGGGCCGGCACGGTGGAGTTCCTGCTCGCGCCCGGGGGCGGGCTGTCCTTCCTCGAGGTCAACACCAGGCTCCAGGTCGAGCACCCGGTGACCGAGGAGAGCGCCGACGTCGACCTGGTCCGGGCCCAGTTGCTGATCGCGGCCGGGCATCCGCTGGCCGTCGCCGCCGGGACCGGACCCAGGAAGACCAGCACCGCCGAGACCAGTGCCGCCCTCGTCCCGCGCCGTCACGCCATCGAGTTCCGGGTCAACGCGGAGGATCCCGCGCGGGACTTCGCCCCCTCGGCCGGCCAGATCACCAGGTTCCGGCCGCCGGCCGGGCCCGGGATACGCGTCGACTCCGGCGTCGAGGACGGCAGCATGGTCGGCGGGCAGTTCGACTCGCTGCTGGCCAAGCTGATCGTCACCGGCCGGGACCGGCCGCAGGCGATCGAACGGGCCCGGCGCGCGCTGCGCGAGTTCGACATCGCCGGCGTGCAAACCACCCTGCCGTTCCTGCGCGCGGTGCTGGCCGAGCCCGCCTTCACCGCCGACGGCCCCGGCGGCTTCGCCGTCCACACCAGGTGGATCGAGGAGGACTACCGCCCCGCCGCGGCGGCTTCCGGTGACGCCGGCGACGAGCCGGTGATGATCAAGGTGGGCAGCCGCTGGCTTCCCGTGGCCCTCCCGGGCCTGGTCCAGGCCCGGGAGGGAGCCCTGGCGCTCGCCCGTGAGCAGGCGCGCGAGCGGCGGCAGCGGGCCGGGCAGGCGTCCGGCGACGTGATCAGCGCCCCGATGCAGGGGACGGTGACGCGGATCGCGGTGGCCGAGGGCGAGGACGTCACGGCCGGGCAGGTCCTGGCCGTGGTGGAGGCGATGAAGATGGAGAACCCGGTCCGCTCGCCGCATGCCGGGCAGGTCAGCGGCCTGCGGGTCGCGGCGGGGGAGACCGTCGCCCAGGGCGCCGTGCTCTGCCGCGTGGTGCCGGAGGCGCCCTCAGAGTCCGTGGTGCCGGAGGCGCCCTCAGAGTCCGTGGTGCCGGAGGCGCCCTCAGAGTCCGTGGTGCCGGAGGCACCCTGAGGCAGGCCTCAGCGAGCGGTCCGGCCGTCCCGGTCGCGGGCGGTGGTCCGGATGACCTGGCGCGGCTGGCGCCTGGCGGCCCGCCGGGACCGGTTCACGGCCCGGCGGCGCTCTTCCTCGGCCGGTCCGTCATCAGCGTCGTCTTCCAGGAACAGCTTCACGAACATCGGGTGCACGGCATCCTCCTCACATCGGCTAGAGCCTGGCGCCCGCCGGGCTGTAAGCGCAGCGCCCGGGTCTCAGGCGCGGGTCCGGGCACGCCCGGTCAGCGCGCCCAGCAGGCGGCGGGTGACCGCATGCCGCGGCCGCGGCTCGGGCTGCACCGGAGCGCAGGGCAGCGCCGAGGTGGCGAGACGAATCATCGCCTGGGAAACGACTACGTGACCGATATCCGGCATCATGACAACCTCCTTGAGGGCGGATGGCCCAGCTAGCGGGCCACCCCGGCACCATCAAGAATTCCGCTAAGGCCAGCTGCCGCGCCTCGGGCAATCGCCTAAGATCCGCTGCTCCAGCGGGCCTTAGGCTGCCCTGCCTGGCACTTAAGGCGGGTCTTAGTGAGTGATGATGAGGTCGAGCGGCTGCGACGCCCGTTCCGGTTCTTCGCGGAAACGCGGTGCCGCGGCCGCTCAGCGGTGTACGAGGCGCTGAGCGAGGGCGTTGCCCGCGACGACGGGCTGCTGGACCTGCTGATGGCCGCCCCTGGCCAGCGCTGGCTAGCCCCGGCCGGGTGACCCGGCGTCGGGGGATCCGTGCGCGGCCAGCTGCCGCAGCCGGTACCGCTGGGTCTTCCCGCTGATGGTCTTGGGCAGCTCGGCGACGAACTCGATCACCCGGGGGTACTTGTACGGGGCGATCGCGGCTTTGGCGAAGTCCTGCAGCTCGGTGACCTTCGCGGGCCCGGCCGCGGCGCCGTCGCGCAGCACCACGTAGGCCTGCACGACCATGCCCCGGCCGGGGTCGGGTGCGCCGATGACGGCCACCTCGGCCACGTCCGGATGGCCGAGCAGGGCCTCCTCGACCTCGGGCCCGGCGATGTTGTAGCCCGCCGAGATGATCATGTCGTCGCTGCGCGCCTGGTACCAGAAGTAGCCGTCGGCGTCGCGGACGTAGGTGTCGCCGGTGATGTTCCAGCCGTGCTGGACGTAGCTGCGCTGGCGCTCGTCGGACAGGTAACGGCAGCCGGTCGGGCCCTGGACGGCGAGCCGCCCGGGCTGGCCGTCAGGCACCTCGGTGCCGTGCTCGTCCAGGATCTTCGCCCGGTAGCCAGGAACGGCCCGCCCGGTCGAGCCGGGCCTGATGTCGCCGTCAGCAGCGGCGATGAACACGTGCAGCATCTCGGTCGAGCCGATGCCGTCGATGATCGCGATCCCGGTGGCCTGGCGGAACTCCTCCCAGACGGACTTCGGCAGGTGCTCGCCGGCCGAGACGCAGCGCCGCAGGTTCTTCAGCACCGACGCTTTCCCGGCCGCCAGCATGGCCCGGTAGGCGGTGGGCGCGGTGGACAGCACGGTCACGCCATGGGCCGCGATCGCGTCGGCCAGCTCGGCCGGGGTGGCCCGCTCGATCAGCAGCGTCGACGCGCCCGCGCGGAGCGGGAACAGCAGCAGGCCGCCGAGCCCGTAGGTGAAGCCGAGCGGGGGAGTGCCGGTGAAGACGTCGTCCGGGCGCGGCCTGATCAGGTGCCGGGAGAAGGTGTCGGCGGTGGCCAGCACGTCCCGGTGGAAATGCATGGTCACCTTGGGCTGCCCGGTCGTGCCCGAGGTGGAGGCGAGCATGGCCACGTCGTCGGCGGCGGTGTCCACCGGGGTGAACGTGCCGTCCTTGGCCGCGCACCGGACGGCGAGATCACCGGGGCCCTCCCCGCCGTAGAGCAGCGTGGTCAGCTCCGGCGCCCCGGCCGCCAGGTCGGCGGCGAAGCGGTGGTCGCACAGGGCCAGGCTCGGCTCGGTCAGCCCGGTGACGGTGGCGATCTCCCGCGGGCGCAGCAGGGCCATGGTGGTGACCGCGACCCCGCCCGCCTTGATCACCGCGAGCCAGGCCGCGGCCAGCCAGGGGTTATTCGGGCCGCGGAGCAGGACCCGGTTGCCCGGCCGCAGGCCGAAGTCCTCAGTCAGCACCTGGGCCAGCTGATTGGTCCGCCGCACGGTCTCGCCGTAGGTCCAGGTCTGGGTGGCGCCGCCTTCGCCTGCCGACAGCAGGCACGGACGGCCGGCGCCGTCCCGGGCGGCGGTGGCGTCGAGGAGCTCCGCGGCGCAGTTGAGCCGTTCGGGATAGCCCAGCTCCGGCAGGTCGAAGCAGAACCCGGGCCACTGGCCCGGTGGCGGGAGGCGATCGCGGCAGAAGGTGTCGACGTGTGCCGAAGGGGAAAGCCGCATCTCTACATTTTGTGACGACAGTCAAAAATCCGCAATATCACCGGAGCCGGATGATATTCCCGGTGATCAGGCCAGCGCGTTCCTCCGCCAGGTAGGCGATCACGTCGGCGACCTGCTCCGGTGTCGCCACGTGGATCAGGTCCTGGCTCGCGGCCACGACCGCGCGCACCTCGCTGGTCACCCAGCCGGTATCGGTCACCGGCGGGTGCACCACGTTGGCGGTGATCCCGGCGTCCGCCAGCTCGAAGGCGGCCGCCAGCGTGTAGTCGTTCAGCGCGGCCTTGGCCGCGCCGTAGGAGACCTCCTCGGGGAAGCCGCCGGTTCCCGAGGTCAGCGAGATGATCCGCCCGTACCCGGCGCCGCGGGCCAGGTGCCGCCGGGCGAACTCGGCGATCATCAGGGCCCCGCCGCGGGCGTCCACGGCGAAGAGCCGGTCGAAGGTGGCCGCGCTGACCGGCGTCAGGGTTCGTCCCAGGCGATCGGCGCCGCTGGCCTTGAACGTGTCGGCCAGCCAGCCGGTGGCGTTGTTCACCAGGATGTCCACGGGTCCCAGCTCCCGTTCGGCCTGATCGAACAGCCCGGCCGGCACCTGCGGGTCGGACAGGTCGGCCTCGGCGGCCCGGCCCGCGCCGCCCGCCTCGGTGATCGCCGCCAGCACCGCCGAGGCGTCCCGGGCGCGGTTGACCCGGTACGCCGCGGGCGTCCCCGGGTCCGGGGCGTCGTCCAGCCGCAGGTAGGTCACCAGGACGGACGCGCCGCGAGCCGCGAGGGCCACCGCGGTCGCCGCCCCGATTCCGTGATTGGCGCCGGTCACGATGGCCACCCGGCCGGCCAGCACCCCGCGACCGGTATCGGTCACCGCTGCCCCTGCATCGCCGCTACTGGTCCCAGTGCGGCGGGCGTTCGGAACGCAGCCGCTCTTCGTCGTCCGGCTCCGGCGCCTCGCCCCAGCCGACGCTGGTCTCGTCCGCGCTCTGCACCGGCAGCACCGGCTTGTCGTCCACCTCGCCCGGATCAGGCCGCACGATCCCGTCATCGCGCTTGCGCGGCCCTCCGTCGCGCTTGCGCGGCCCGGGGCCGCCCGCGGCGGTCACCGGCTGCCCGCGGCGGGCTGGAGCGCCCGCACCCGCTCGACGAAGGCGTCAGTGTCCTCGACCGCCGCGAACAGGTAAGCCATCCGCTGGATCGCCGCCGCGTGCGCCTGTTCGGCCGACAGCGTGCCGATGGCCTGCGACGCGCACGCGTCGGCCAGCACGATGACCTTGAAACCCGTCATGCTGAGCGCGTCGACGGTGGTCTGGACGCAGATCGGGGTGGTCAGCCCCCCCACCACCACGGTGTCGGCGCCCCGGGCGCGCAGCTGCGCGGGCAGGTCGCTGGACAGCACGGCCGAGAAGGTCGTCTTGTAGATCACCAGGTCGCCGTCGGCGATCAGGTCCGGGTAAGGCTCGGTGGCCTGCGTCCCGGCCGCCAGGGCGGCGGCGATGCCGGGCTCGAAGTCGGTGATCCGGCCGGACGGCGCGCGCTCCGGCGTGTACGCGGTCTGGACGTGGATCACCTCGCCGCCGCGCTGCCGCCACGCGCGGCTGGCCTGCCGGAAGTTCTCGACCGCGGCGTCGGCGTGCGGCACCTGCTCCCAGCTGCCCGCGCCGAAGCCGAACTGGCAGTCGACGCTGAGCAGGACGGTCGACCCCGGCGTGACCGGGTAGGAGACGTTGCTGACGGCTTGCTTGGACATGCGC
Source organism: Streptosporangiaceae bacterium (assembly GCA_025934635.1). The sequence goes on from JAICWX010000035.1 coordinate 26,776, forward strand.
TATCCGATCTCCCGGTGCCCCGCGGCACCCGAACATGATCACTGACACTCTAGAGAGATGCTGCAAGAATTTCTGCGCCTGGCGGTCTACGTTCCCGTCGACGAGGCGAACGACGGTCCCGGCACGGCGGTGGCGTCCGCGGCCGCCGTCCAGGAAATCATGCGCGTCCTCCGCGCGTTCGACTTCGCGGGCAGCGTCGGCACCTACCGGGCGGTGGCCCAGATCTCCGGCGCCGCCGACACGTTCACGCCCACCGCGGATTCCGCTCCCGTCCACGGCACGGCCGATATCGCCGCCACCGTCCCGTCGGCCCGGGTCGTCACCTACGTCCCCGCCGCAATCCCCGGCGGGGACGTCGACGAGCTGATCGGCGCCCTGGTGTCGGCCCATCCGTGGGAGCACCCGCTGGTCGAAGTGGACTGGGTTTCCCTGTGGATGCCAGGAGAGCCGCCGGCGCCGTGAAAATGGCTCGCGGCCGCCGTTCCGCGCTGGTTACGATCCCCTCCTGTTCGTACCGAGAAGGAGGACGATCATGGACCGCGACCCGTGCGGCTCGGGCCGCCGCTTTCCGCCGCTGCTGCCGCAGCACCGGCCGTTTCGACGGCGCGCAGGCCGCCTACTACGTGCGTGACCGCTGAGAGGTGGCACGGCCGCAAGACCTAGATGATCTAGTCCAAGGGGTCAGTGACCGGAGGCGATCAGTGAGCGTAGGACGGTTTGCCCGGTGGCGTCGTCGGAGCGTTTGACGGTCTGGCGGGAGCGGCCGTTCGTCACAAAACGATCTTGGACAGCCTCGTTCCCGTCTCCGCAGGCGCCCCTTGGACCACACCACCAGGAGGAACCAGTGTCATCCCCGCAACTGCTCACCCCCGAGGAGAAGCTCGCCGACGCGAAGAAGCTGCTGAGCCTCCCGCGTATCGTCGTGATCTGCGGCTCCACCCGCTTCATGACCGAGATGAACGAGGCCGACCTGCGGGAGACCAAAGCCGGGAAGATTGTCGTCAAACCGGGCTGCGACATGAAGTCGCCGCACGAACTTTGGTCCGGTCCGGCCGAGGCCGAGGCGCTGAAGGCCCGGCTCGACGATCTGCACCGGGCGAAGATCCGGCTCGCTGATGAGGTGCTCGTAGCCGGCGACTACATCGGAGACAGCACCCGGGCCGAAATCGCCTACGCCCGGTCGCTGGGCAAGCCCGTGCGGTTCACGCATCCCGCAGTCGACCCTGACGCCTGACCGCCCGCTGCCACCTCGGCAACCAGGGTCGGCAGCCCGCCGCCTGACCGTCTCGCGGTGGCTTCGGCCGCCGCCCACCCCGCATCCTCCGCAGGCATCCCTTGGATTGATCATCGAGCCGGGGCAGCGCCCCGGCTAGGTAAGCCGCTGCGCGTAAAGCCTCTCGTAGAACGGCAGATGGTGACGGAGGTAGCCGCTCAGCGCAGGGTCGCTGCCACTCCGGCCGGTCCGCCGGCGGCCAGGTCAGGGCGGCGGGCCGGAACTCGATACCGACCCGCGAGCACCACGCCTGAACGATCGCGGCCGGGCCGGTGATGAGGTCGTCGGAGTCGATGACGACGGGGGCCCGGCCAGCCAGGCGGGTGACCTCGCTGAAGATCTCGTGTTTCGACTCGAAGCCGGCCGTGTCCAGCCCGGCGCCGGGGTCGAGGGCGTGGCGGGAGGCGATGGTCTCCCGCGGGTGCCGGATGAGGAAGGTGTGCCGCGCGCCCCGCAGGAATTGCGGCTCGGCGAGAACCTCGGGGTAACGCCGCCCGGTGGTCTCCTTGGCGAATACCCGCCGGCGGCAGCCCAGCGCGCTGAGCGCGCCGATCAGGCCGGCGGCGGAAGTGACGCGCTCGCCCGCGACGTCGGCATAGCCGAATTCGGCGAGATAGGAAAACGGCTCGTGCGGCACCGTGAAGTCGCCGCGCTCCGCCATCATCCGGAAAAGGCCGTCGGCCGGCTGCGCGGCGCGCTCCACAACATCAGCAGCACGTGACGATGCTACGTGGCGGCGATCCTGTGGGAGGGAACGACATCGATGCCCCACCGATGTCGCGGTGACGGCATCTATGCTCCGTCGATGTCGTTTGCGGTGCCCCGAGCCACGCCCACGCCAGCAGAGCCACACCCCTGCGGCTTACCCGTCAGCTAGTTCCTCGGCGGTGAGCGGCCGCAGCACGTCGAACTCGTTGCCCTCCGGGTCGGCCATGACCACCCAGCTGACCTCGCCCTGGCCGACGCTGACCCGGCGGGCGCCGAGTGCCTCCAGCCGGGCGACCTCGGCGGCCTGGTCGTCGGGCCGCAGGTCCAGGTGCAGCCGGTTCTTGACGGCCTTACCCTCCGGGACCTTCAGGAACAGCAGGTCGGGAGCCACGCCATCCTCCGGGCTCCCCGCGGGAGGCTCGAGGACGACCTCGTCTTCCTTCTCGAACGTGCGCCGCCAGCCCAGCGCGGACTGCCAGAACGACGCGATCGCCGCCGGGTCATGGGCGTCGATGCACAGGCACTGGATGCGTATCCCCATGACTCCGACCCTGGCCAGCTCAAGCCGTCTTGTCGAATGATTTTGCCACCGGCCGCCGCCCGGCCGCCGCCCGGCCGCAGCCCGGCCGCAGCCCGGCCGCAGCCCGGCCGCAGCCCGGCCGCCGCCCGGACGCCCGGCTGATCGCCGGACGCCCGCCGCGGGCTCGTAAGCTAGGCGCCGTGCATCTCGGTCTCGTCGCCGTCGTGGTCAGCGAATACGACCCCGCCATCCGGTTCTTCACCGACGTCCTGGGCTTCGAGCTGGTCGAGGACTCCCCGTCCCTGACCAACGACGGGCGGGCCAAGCGGTGGGTCGTCGTCCGCCCGCCCGGGGCGGTCACCGGCCTGCTGCTCGCCCAGGCCGACGGCGACGACCAGGCCGCGATGGTCGGGCGGCAGGCCGCCGGCCGGGTCGGCTTCTTCCTCCACGTCGAGGACTTCGGCGCCGCCTACGCGCGGATGAGCGCCGCGGGCGTGCGGTTCCTCACCGAACCCCGCACCGAACCCTATGGCCAGGTCGCCGTGTTCCTCGACATCGCCGGCAACAAGTGGGACCTCATCGGCCCCGCCTAGCAGGCGGCTGCGACACTTTACGTGTGCCTGATCCCGACGCGACGGACCCGTTCGACCTCCAGCGCTTCGTGACGGCCCAGGACGCGGGCGGCACCTATGACCGTGCCGCCGCCGAGCTGCGGGCAGGACGCAAGGCCAGCCACTGGATGTGGTTCGTGTTCCCGCAGATCGCGGGCCTGGGATACAGCCCGACAGCGCGCGCCTACGCGATCACCTCGCTGGCCGAGGCGCGCGCGTACCTGGCCCATCCCGTCCTGGGCCCGCGGCTGACCCGGTGCGCCGCTATCCTCGTCGGCCTGCACGGCCGCACCGCGGAGCAGGTCTTCGGCGAGGTCGACGCGCTGAAACTGTGCTCGTCCATGACGTTGTTCATGCACGCCGCCCCCGGCGAGCCGGTGTTCGGCCAGGTCCTGGAGCAGTACTTCGGCGGTATCCCGGACCCCGCCACCGAGCAGCGCATCTAAGCACGAGCCGCTGAGCACAACCCGCGAGGGCTCACCCGGCCAGGAACCGGGCGACCTCGGGCGCGGCGGGATTCCCGGCCGCACGGAACTGGACGGAGTGACCAGCCCGCGGCACCACGACCAGGTGACCGCCCGGGGCCAGCGCCGCCTCCGCGCGGGCACCCGCCAGCGGGGTCGACAGGTCGTGCGTTCCGGCCAGCAGCAGCATGGGAACCCGGGGCAGCCGAGGCCGGGCGCCCGCCGCGGCCGCCGGGACCGGGGTGGGCGGCCAGTACAGGCAGGTCTGGATGAAGCCGTTGCCGGCCGCCGTAGCCCGGTCGAAGGGCCAGACCTGGGCCGGCGTCAGCCGGGCGGCAGCGCGGGCCAGGGCGGCAGCGCGGGCGGCGATCGTCGTAGCGGGGCCACCCCACGGCATCGGCATGTCGGCGCACAGCGTGCTGGCGTGCAGTCCCTGGCTCAGCTGGCCGGACGCAGCGGTGTCGGCCGCGTGCACCCGGGCCATCAGCGCGCGCAGCCCGGCCGGCTGCCCGGCGGCGGCCGCGTGCAGCGCGGCGGGAACGCCCGGGAAGGTCGGGGCGCCGACGCTCATCGCCACCAGCGTGTCGAACAGGGCCGGCCCGTCGCGGTACCGGCGGACCACGGCGGCCAGGTCGGCCGCGGGATCGGAGCCGCACCGCCGCGCCGCGCAGGCATCCCGCAGCACCGCGGCGGTCTCCCGCATGCCCGCCAGCTGGAGCGGGTCCACGTTCCAGGTCGGGACCACCGAATCCAGGATGAGCCGGTTCACCCGGTCCGGGTGGGCCAGCGCGAACTGCTCGGCGACGTAGGAGCCGTACGAGACTCCGTCCAGCGTGAGCCGGGTGACGCCGAGCGCGGCCCGCAGCGCCTCGATGTCGGCGACCGTGTCCGCCGTCGCGAAGAACCGGCGGTCCGGCCCGAGGGCGGCCGCGCACGAGCGGACCGCGGCGGGGGTGGGCACCGTCAGGTCCGACGCCCCCATCTGCCGCTGCAGCGCCGGGCAGTCCAGCGCGCCCGCCCCGGTGCCGCGCTGGTCGAGCATCACCATCCGGTAGCCGCGCAGCGCCGAGCCCAGCCGCGCCGCGATCTGCGACGCGAACGGGAGTCCCGGCTCGCCCGGGCCCCCGGTCAGGAACAGCAGCACGCCGCGCGGGGCCGCGCTGACGTCGGATTCCGCGACTCGCAGCGACAGCCGCCCCGGCGTCGCGCGGCCCGGATCGAGCCGGACCCGCAGCGACCCGCAGCGGAACCCGGGGATATCCGGGCAGGCCCGCACGCCCACCAGCCCGGCCGGCCCGGGCTGAGCCGGCCCAGACACCGAAGGCTCCGGCTGAGCCGGCTTATCCACCGAACGAGTGCAGCCCGACGCCACCATCACCACGATCACCATCGCGGCCAGAACGCGCCCGACGGTTCTTCGCATCATCTGGCTCGCATCATCTGGCCGGCGTCGTCAGGCGCGCCCGGTCGCCGCCCAGGCGATGGCGCTGACCTCGAAGGGGCCGTCGGGCAGCTGCCGCCGGCACTGCTCGCGCAGCGCGTTCCGGCGGTCGTCGTCCAGGCCGGCCAGGTAGGCCCCGGCCGGCCCGACGCCGAGCGTGAACGGCTCCCACCAGGACTCGAAATCTGCCTGGCGGACGCGGACGGTCAGCGTGGACGCCTGGACGGTGCTGATCCCGGCCTGCGAGAAGAGCCCGGCCAGGTGGCCTTCGCGGGCCCCCGCCAGGCCCGACTCGTCATCGGCGGCCGGGTCAAGCTCCCGCGCGGCCCGCCAGAATCCGCTCACCGGCCCGCGCCCGCCCGCGTGGTCCCAGACGCAGGCGGCGACGACCCCGCCGGGCCGGGTCACCCGGGCCATCTGCCGCAGGCCGGCCACCGGGTCGGTCATGAAGTGGACGACCAGCTGCGCCAGCGCGGCGTCGAAGGTGTCGTCGGGGAAGGGCAGCCGCTCGGCGGCGGACTGCCGGATGTCGACCCCGGGCAGCCGCTCACGGGCCGCGGCGGCGAACGACGCGGACGGCTCGACCGCGCTGACGGCACCGGTGCCCGCCCGGCTCGCCAGCACGGCGGTCAGGGCCCCCGGCCCGCAGCCCACGTCGAGCACCCGCTGCCCGGGATCAATCCCGGCCAGGTCGGCGAACTGCACGGCGAGCGGCTCGGAGTACTGTCCCATGAACCGCAGGTAGGCGTCCGCGGTGACGTTGAAGCTCACACAGGCCAACCTACCCCCGGCGTCAGCCGAGGGACCGGCCCTGCTCCTGCAGGGCTTCCTGCAGGAGGCGCAGCGCCTTCGGGCCCACGCCGTGCAGCCGGCCCAGCTCGGCGGCGGGCACGCCGTCCAGCTGCGCGAGCCGGGTATAGCCGGCCGCCGTCAGCGCCCGGGTGGCCGGCGCCCCGATGTTCGCGGGCAGGGCCGCGTCAGGTGAAGCCATGACCAGGATCATAGCGCTCACCCGCCCGCTGACCTGGCACCCTTAGCGCCGGTAGTAGTCGTCCTCATACCGGGGCGGCGGCATCTCGTCCGCCGGCCCGTCCTCGCGGTAGACCGCCCGCTCCTCGCGGTAAACGGGCTCGCCGCGGTACGCGGGCTCCTCGCGGTACACCCGCTCCTCCCGCGCGACCGGGACGTCCCGCTGGTAGACGGGGCGGCGGCTGCGGGACGACCAAGGCGCCCATACCACCATCCAGAGCACCACGCCGAGAACGCCGACGAGCATCAAGATGTCGCCGATCGTGTTGATGTTGATGCCATGGGTCGAGACGGTGGAGATCCCGAACCGCAGGATGGCTCCCACCGCGATGAGCACTAGGCCTGCACCGATCCTCATGGTCACGCACCTCTCTGAGGCAGTTGCGGTCAGTCGTCACCACTGCCCTGTGCGCGCCCGCCCAAACGGGCGCCCCGGCGAGTACCCGAACCATGCTATTCCCGACGTTGGCTGACAAACCAGTGACGGATTTAGGGCTGTGAGTGAGACTGTGCGGGGTAGGGCTGCGGTTTGTGCTGCGGCGCGTGGTATGCCGGGCCGATACTTGACCGGTGATCGGTGCCGCGTTCCGGGACACACTGGCCGACGCCAAGGCCGGCGATGAGGCAGCCTTCACTCGCCTGTTCCGTGACGTGCAGCCGGCCCTGCTGCGGTACCTGCGGCTGATCGCGCCCGACGCCGATGACGTGGCCGGCGATACCTGGCTGCAGGTGGTGGGGGGCCTGGGCCGCTTCCGCGGCGAGGAGCAGGAGTTCCGGGCCTGGCTGTTCACCATCGCCCGGCACCGGGCGGCGGATTCCGGGCGGTCACGGGCCCGGCGGCCCGCCATCCCCCTCGAGATGACCGAAGCGGAGCAGCAGCCGACCCTCTCCGATGCCGCCGATCAGGCGCTGGAGGCGGTTTCCACGCAGGCGGTGCTGGAGCTGATCGCGTCGCTGCCGGGCGACCAGGCCGAGATCATCCTGCTGCGGGTGGTGGCCGGCCTCGAGGCGCGCGAGGTGGCGCGCATCGTGGGCAAGTCCCCGGGCGCCGTCCGGGTGGCAGCGCACCGTGGCCTGCGCAAACTCGCTGACCGGACCAGATGGCCGAATACCGAGCAGGCCGGTGCGAGACCAGGTGTAACACATTGAGCGAGCCCGACGCTATGCATCATGAGATGCCTGGGTTCTTCCCCGGCCGGCCCGGCGGCGAGCACGACGAGCCGCTGCTGGACATGCTATTGGAGCGGCGCCCCCTCCCCCCCGGGGCGCCGCCAGAGATGCATGACCTGGCGCGTATGCTCGCCGCCGCGGCCGGGCCGGCTGAACCCGGGGACCTGGCCGGAGAGGACGCCGCGCGAGCGGCGTTCACCCGGCTGAGGTCTCCGGCCGGTGTCTCCCATGCTGCCCCGCGGTCAGCCCGGCACCGGCTGGCCGTGCGACCAGCACGCGGCAGACTCCCCCTAGTGGCCGCGCTGGCAGTGGCAGCAGCGGGGCTGGGCAGCGCGACCGCCGCATACGCGGGTGCGCTGCCCAGCCCGATACAGCACATCGCGCACGAGATCATCGGAGCCCCGCCGCCGAAGTACGACATATCCCGGCGGGCGCCCGTCATCAGCAGCAGCTCTCCGGCGCCGGCCTCCCGGGTCAGCACCCCCGCGACCCGCAGGACGCTGCGGGTATCGGACCCCTCGGCCCGCCCGACGCCCAGTGGCAACTGGCGCTGGAACTCGAAAAACCCGAGGTACAAGCCGGCACCTTCCCTTGCCAGCTGCCAGCCCGCCCCGGCCGCGACCCAGAACCAGGCGCACCCGACTCCGACCCCGACCCCGAGCCCGAGTCACCTCAGCCCGTCGCTGGGCGCGGGCAGCAGCCTCGGCCCGCATCAGTCGCAGGCGGTGCGCGATCCGGTGTCGCCCCTGCCTTCGGCGTCCAGCTCGACCCCGCAGCCCTCGGGGACCGACTGCCCGGCTCTCCCCAGCAAGTGACCGTGCCCGGTGATCATGTCCTGCGCAACCGCGCCGCGTGGGACCAGTGGGCGGCCGACTACGCCGCCGCGGGCCTGCGCAGCTGGTCGGCGGCCGAGCCGTCCTGGGGTATCTGGGGCATCGCCGAGGCGCAAGCGGAGGTCCTGCCGCACGAGCTGAGCGGCCTCGACAGCATCGAGCTCGGCTGCGGCACCGGCTACATCTCGGCCTGGCTGGCGCGCCGTGGCGCACGGTCAGCAGCCCTGGACAACTCGCCGGCTCAGCTGGCGACCGCGCGGGAGCTGCAGCAGCGTTTCGGGCTTCATTTCCCCCTCTTCCACGCCAACGCCGAGCGGGCCCCGTTCGCCGACGCCAGCTTCGACCTGGCTATCAGCGAGTACGGCGCCAGCGTCTGGTGTGACCCGTACGCCTGGATCCCCGAGGCCGCCCGGCTGCTACGCCCCGGCGGCCAGCTGATCTTCCTGGTCAACTCGGTCCTGCTGATGCTGACAGTGCCCGACGAGGACGAGGTGCCGGCCGGCGACCGGCTGCTGCGCCCGTACTTCGGCATGCACCGGTTCGAATGGCCCGACGACGACTCGGTGGAGTTCCATCTCGGCCATGGCGACATGATCCGGCTGCTCAGGCGCTGCGGCCTGGAGGTCGAGGACCTCCTGGAGCTCCGCCCGGAACCGGATTCGGTCTCCTCGCACCCGCTGGCCACCCTCGAATGGGCTCGGCAGTGGCCCTGCGAGGAAGTCTGGAAGGCGCGTAAGCTCCGCTGACGCGTCACTCGCAGGCGGTGACCCCGCCGACGACCCACCGGCCCGCCTTGTTCTTCACTACGTCAACCGAGTCGTTCCCCGCGGTGAACGTCACGCCGCCCGCGCTGCGGTCCTTCGCCGCCCAGCCGGTGACCGACAGCCACTGCTCGTGCCGGGCGAGTACCGAGTTCAGGGCCTGCCGCGGCGTCTGGTAGCCAGGCCCTTCGCCGTTCGAGTCCTGGACGCCGCACGCCGAGCCCTGCTGTCCGCAGCCGCTCACCCCGGCGACTGCCAGGCAGCTCAATACCGCCACGGCGACGTGCATGCGCACGCCTCTTATTCTGCTTGATGGACGACGAGGGAGGAATGCGTGAGCGAACAGGAAAGTGGCGCCGCCGGGCCGCCCTGGACAGCGGGCGCGGCCTGGATCGACGGGCGTTACTGCCCGATCGGGGACGCCCGGATCTCAGTGCTCGACCTGGGCGTGACCCGCTCGGACTGCACCTATGACGTGGTACACGTCTGGCAGGGCCGGTTCTACCGGCTCGACGCCCACCTGGACCGGTTCGCGGTCAGCATGGCCCGGCTGCGGCTCGATCCCGGCCAGGACCGCGCTGGGATCGAGGACATCCTGCACGGCTGCGTCCGCCGGGCGGGGCTGCGCGACGCCTACGTGTCCATGACCTGCACTCGGGGCCGGATGCTGCCAGGCAGCCGCGACCTGCGCACCGCGCGGAGCAACGTCTACTGCTACGCCCTGCCCTTCATCTGGATCAGCCGCCCCGAGCAGCAGGAGACCGGGGCGCGGATGCGGATCAGCGAGCTCACCCGCATCCCGCCGCAGAGCGTGGACCCGGCGGTTAAGAACTACCACTGGCTGGATCTGGACCTGGCCCTGCTGGACGCCTACGACCACGACGCCGACCTGGTGGTGCTGCGCGACCTGTCCGGCGCGATCACCGAGGGCGCCGGCTACAACGTGTTCGCCCACGTGGACGGGCGCTGGCTGACGCCAGGCCTCGGCACGCTGGCGGGCATCACCCGGCGCTCGCTGATCGAACTCGCCCGCGAGGCCGGCCAGCGCGTGGACGAGGGCCAGCTGACCGCGGACGACCTGCTCCGGGCGGATGAGGTCCTGGTCACCTCCACGGCCGGCGGGATTATGCCGGTCACCGTCGTGGACGGCGCCCCGGTCGGCGCCGGCACCCCCGGCCCCCTGACCCGCGACCTCAAGGACCGCTACTGGGCCAGCCACCAGGACCCGCGCTACTCCACCCCCGTCCGCTACGAGACCCCGCCTGACGGCTAGCCGCCCAGGTGCCGCACGAACCAGTCCCGGGCCGGCCCGCTGGAACCCTCGAAGCCCACGGTGTAGGCGTCGAAATGCCCGCCCGGCATGATGATGAGCTCCTTGGGCTGGTGCGCCGTGTCGAACGCGGCGATGGCGAGCTCCGAGGGCACCAGGTGGTCGCCCACGGCGACTAGCAGCAGCAGCGGCGTCGGGCTGATCCACGGCAGGTAGGTGCCCGGCTCGTACTCGGTGAACATCTCCACGCTGCGCAGCGTGACCTCGTTCCGCCACGACGGGGCGCGGGTGTCCCCGGTGCTGGAGAACCAGTCCCACGAGTCCGGCGTCGGCAGCGCCGACGCAGCCAGCGGGTCCTTGTCGACCACCGGCACCATGGCCGGCGGCTTGCCCTGGAAGCGCGCCAGCCGGTCGGCGTCGAACATCTCGCGGAACCCGGCGATGAAATCGGACCGCACCAGGGCCCGCAGGTTGGCGTGGCCGCTGATCAGCGGCACCTGGCTCACCACGGCCTTGACCCGGCGGTCGATCGCCGCCACGACCAGGACATGGCCGCCGGAGTAGCTGCTGCCCCAGATCCCGATCCGCTGCGGGTCCACCTCGGGCACCGTGCACAGGTACGTGATGGCGTGCCGGTAGTCACGGACCTGCGCCCACGGGTCGATCTCCTGCCGCGGCTCCCCGTCGCTGGCGCCGAAGCAGCGGTTGTCGAAGACCAGCGCGTTCAGCCCGGCCGCGGCGAACGCCTCGGCGAAGCGGTCCAGGTACATCTCCTTGACCGCGGAGAAGCCGTGCGCCATCACCACGGCCGGCCCCGGAGCCGAGCCGGCGCCCTCCGCCGGATAGAACCAGCCGCGCAAGGTGACGCCCTCGGCGTCGAACTCGATATCCCGTCGGGTCATCGGGGACCACCTCCACCCTCAGTCTCATCCGACTCGGCACGCTGGTCCACCCCTGTCCCAGGCTGAGACGAATGGTGGATCTTTCGTCAGTTCCGGCCCGCAGAGGGGCGGAACTGACGAACGATCCCAGGACGCCGGCGTCGGGCCAGCTCTCAGGACCCGGGCCGCCAGCGCGCGTGCGCGGTCCGCGGCGTCCCGGACCGGATCAGCTCGAGCCGCGGCCGCGGCCCGTCGGTCCGGCCCGCCGCCGGCCGCCGGCTCCCGGCGGCGAACGGCAGCGGCCACGTCGCACCCGGCCCGGCGTAGTCCTGCTCGGCGGCGGCGTGCAGGGTCCACTGCGGGTCGTACAGGTGGGTGCGGCCGAGCGCGCACAGATCGGCCCGGCCCGCCAGGATCAGGGAGTTCACGTCGTCGTAGGAGGAGATCGCGCCGACCGCGATCACCGCCACCCCGTACTTGCGGCCGATCTCGTTCCGGATCCGGTCGGCAAACGGCGTCTGGTAGCTGCGGCCGAACGCGGGCTGTTCCTCGCTCACCACCTGCCCCGTCGACACGTCGAGGCCGGCCGCGCCGTGCTCGGCGAACGCCCGCGCGATCTCGACGGCCTCCTCCACGTCGACGCCCCCGTCGTACCAGTCGGTGGCCGAGATCCGCACCGTCACCGGCCGGCTCGGCGGCCACACCGCCCGGATCGCGTCGAAAACCGACAGCGGATAGCGGAGCCGGCCGGCCAGCGAGCCGCCATAAGAATCGGTGCGCTGGTTGGTCAGCGGCGACAGGAAGGACGACAGCAGGTACCCGTGCGCGCAGTGCAGCTCGAGCAGGTCGAACCCCGCCCGCGCCGCCGCCCGCGCCGACGCCGCGAACTGCCCCCGGATCTCCTCCAGCTCCGCGACGCTCAACGCACGCGGCGTCTGTCCCCCTGCCTTGTACGGGATGGGGGAGGGGCCGCACACCTCCCAGTTGCCGTCCGGCAGCGGGTCGTCCATCCCCTCCCACATCAGCCGGGTCGAGCCCTTCCGTCCCGAGTGCCCGAGCTGAATCCCGATCCGGGCCCCGGAGCGCTCGTGAACGAACGAGGCGATCCGCCGCCACGACTCCTCCTGCTCCGCGGTATACATCCCGGTGCACCCCGGCGTGATCCGCCCCTCGGGAGAGACGCAGACCATCTCGGTCATCACCAGCCCGGCCCCGCCCAGCGCCTTGCTGCCCAGGTGCACCAGGTGGAAGTCGCCGGGCACGCCGTCCCGCGCCGAGTACATGTCCATCGGCGAGACGATGACCCGGTTGGCCAGCTCCAGGCCCCCCAGCCGGAACGGCTGGAACATCGGCGGCCGCACCTCCGCCGAGGCCGAGCCCGGAGCCGGATCCGAGACCGAGGCGAACCACCGGTCCATGTCCGCCACGAACTCGGGGTCCCGCAGCCGCAGGTTGTCGTAGGTCACCCGGCGGCTGCGGGTCACGATGTTGAACGCGAACTGGTGCGGATCCTGATCGGCGTACTGGCCGATGTTCTCGAACCACTCCAGGCTGGCCTGCGCGGCCCGCTGGGTCGAGGTGACCACCGGCCGCCGCTCGTCCTCGTAGGCGGCCAGGGCCGTCGGCCCGGAATCAGCCTCGTGCAGGCACGCCGCCAGGGCCAGCGCGTCCTCCATGGCCAGCTTGGTGCCGGAACCGATGGAGAAATGCGCGGTATGGGCCGCGTCGCCGAGCAGCACCACGTTGCCGTGCCGCCAGGTCCGGCAGCGCACGGTGGTGAACGCGGTCCACCGCGAGTTGTTGGCGAGCACCTCGTGTCCGCCGAGCACTCCGGCGCACAGCTCCCGGATCATCGCGATGGACGTCTCGTCGCTGTGCCCCGGCGGCAGCCCGGCCGCCTGCTCCGCGGCCGGCCCGAAGCCGGCCCGCCGCCACACGTCCTCGTGCGCCTCCAGGATGAACGTGCTGCCCGATTCGCTGTACGGGTAGCCGTGCACCTGCATGATCCCGGCCGGGGTGTCCAGGATGTAGAACTTGAAGGCGTCGAAGACCAGGTCGGTGCCCAGCCAGATGTAGCGGCTTCGCCGCCGCTCCAGGTCCGGCCCGAAGACGTCGGCGTAACGCCCCCGGACCGCCGAGTTCATCCCGTCAGCGGCAACCACCAGGTCGTAGTCCGCGGCCAGCGCCGCCACGTCCGGCGCCTCGGTCCGGAACAGTACCCGGACCCCCAGCGCCGCGCACCGCTCCTGCAGGATGCCCAGCAGCCGCTTGCGGCTCATCGCGGCGAAGCCGTGCCCGCCCGAGGTGAACGTGGTGCCGCGGAAGTGCACGTCGATGTCGTCCCAGCGGGCGAACTCGCGGCGCATCCGCGCGAAGATCTCCGGGTCGGCGTGCTCGATGCCGCCGAGGGTCTCGTCGGAGAACACCACCCCGAAGCCGAACGTGTCGTCGGCCGCGTTCCGCTCCCACACCGTGATGTCGTGGCCGGCGTCCAGCTGCCGGGCCAGGGCCGCGAAATACAAGCCGCCGGGGCCGCCGCCGAGGACAGCGATACGCATGCCTCGACTGTATGCCGGAATCTGTACGGTCGTCAATGAACCGCAATACCGGTAGGGTGCCGCCATGGACATGGAGCGGATCAACCCCGCCGGACTCGCCCGGCCGTCGGGCTTCTCCCACGCCGTCTCCGTCCCCGCGGGCCGTCTGGTGTTCCTGGCCGGCCAGACCGGGATGGACCGGGACGGGCGAATCGTTCCCGGCGGCGTCGTGGCGCAGTTCGAGCAGGCGCTGAGCAGCCTGCTGACCGCCCTGGCCGCGGCCGGCGGCCAGCCATCCGACCTGGCCAGCGTGACCATCTACCTGACCGACGTCGAGGACTACCAGGCCCACGGGAAGGAGATCGGCCAGGTCTGGCGCCGGCTGGCCGGCTCGGACTACCCGGCCATGGCGGGCGTGGGCGTGACCCGGCTGTGGCACCCTGATGCCGTGGTCGAGATCCAGGGCCTCGCCGTCGTCAGCCGCTCATGACGGCCCGCACGTAAGCCCGCGCCGGTTCTTCCAGCCGCTCGCGCCGGGCAAAGAACAGGTCGGCGGCCCGGATGCCGACCCAGTCCCCGGGCAGCAGCTCGGCGGGCAGTCCGGGGTCCAGATAGGGGAGCCGCCGCCAGTCGGTGAGCATCCGCACGTACCCGGCGAACGCCTCCTGCCCACTGGGCGGGACCTCAGGCAGCGCGGGCTCGTGGGCCCCGATGAACGCTCCGTACTGGCGTTCCAGCTCATCCAGGTCCCACCAGCGGCGGATCTTGGCCGCCGGATCGCCGAAGGCCAGGTGCTCGGCGCGGAACAGGTCGGCGTAGCCGTCCAGGCCGAGCCGCCGCAGGGTCTCGGCCGTGGTGTCCTGCCGGTGGGCCGGCACGATCCACACTCCGGGCGCGACCATGCCGAACCCCAGCCTGGTCAGCTCGGACCGCAGCACGTGCCGGCGGTGCCGCTCGGATTCGGGGACCGAGAACACCGCCAGCACCCAGCCGTCCGCGGGCGTGGCCCGGCGCCGCCGGAAGATCCGCTCGTCGCCTTCGCGCAGGATGGCCAGGGCCTCGGCGGACAGCTGGTATCCGGCTGACCCGCCGTTCCGCCGCGACTGCACGATGCCGCGCCGCTTCAGTCGCGAGATAGCCGAACGGGCGGCCGGCTCCTCGATCCCGAGGTCGGCGAGCAGCCGGATCAGGGTCGCCACCGACAGCCAGCCGCCATCGGGCCGGGCGTAGAGCCCGTAGATCGTGATGATCAGGTGCCGTAGCCGGGCCGAGCGGGCCGTGCTGTCGTCGGCCATGCTCTTATCGGCCATGCTTTTATAGACCGGCGCCCCGGCGGCCGGGTCGTTCGTTTCCGCTACGGCCGTCACCTGGTCACGATATCAAGGCGGCTCATTACTCCTTGACTTCGCGCAGGCGCCCCGTCTCGACCTCGTAGACGAAACCGCGGACGTGATCCTTGTGCGGGACGAACGGGCTGGCCTTGATCCGGGCGATGGACTGCCGTACGTCGCCCTCGAGGTCAGGGAAGGCCTCGAGCGCGAACGGCGGCCGGATGCCGGTGTCGGCCTCGATCTGGGCCTTGACCTCGTCGTCGTGGAAGGTCAGCATGCCGCAGCCGGTGTGGTGGATGAGCACGATCTCGGTCGTCCCGAGCAGGCGCTGGGAGATGGCGAGGGAGCGGATGACGTCGTCGGTCACCACCCCGCCGGCGTTGCGGATGACGTGTGAGTCACCCTCGGAGAGCCCGAGGATGGCGTAAGGATGAAGCCGTGCGTCCATGCAGGCGACCACCGCGGTGCCCTTGGCGGGCGGCAGCGGCAGGTCGCCCTTGTCGAAGCTGGCGGCGTAACTCTCGGCATTGGCGACGAAGGCGTCGGTGCTACTCAAGGTTCCTCCCCGGACGAATGGTCGGGTTTCGGCGGGATCGTATCCACGACACGCCGCTCTAATCTCGACTTAAAAGGCCTGAAAACTAATCTTTAGCAGGGCGGATCAGCTCTTGTCCAGCCGGGGGAACGCGACTTCCTTCAGCAGCAGCCGGATGGCCGCCGCGACCGGGATGGCCACCAGCACCCCGACGATACCGAGCAGCACCCCGCCGATCAGCACCGCGATCAGGCTGACGAGGGCGGGTATTTCGACCGTGCGGCCCTGGATCCGCGGCACGATGAGGTAGTCCTCGGCCAGCCGGTAGAAAACGTAGAAGCCCAGGGTGGCCAGCGCGACGGGCAGCGACACGGTCAGCGCGACCAGGCTCACCACGATCCCGCCGACCGTGGACCCGATCACCGGGATCAGGTCGAGGAAGGCCACGAACGTGCCCAGCAGCAGCGGGTAGGGAACACCCCACGCGAGCAGCCAGATGTACGTGCCGAAGCCGGCGATCACCGCGGTGATGAAGCTCCCCAGCATGTAGCCGCCCACCTTGGCGAAGATCTCGTCGCCGATGAGGATGGCCCGGGGCCGCCGGGAATGCGGGACCATCCGGTAGAAGAACAGCTTGATCTGCGGCAGGCCGATCAGGAAGTAGATGCTGAGCACCGCGATGGCCAAGATCTCGGACACGGTGCCGATCACCAGGGCCCCGGCACCGATGACCCCGCCCACCAGGCTGCCGCTGCCGCTGGTGAGCAGCTTGGTCAGGCGGTCCTGGACGTGGTACTTGACGTTGAGCTTGCCCAGCTGCGAGTTCTTGTCCTGCAGGTCCTGGATGTAGTGCGGGATCTGGTGGGCGAGCGAGGTGGCCTCGCTGGCCATCGGCGGGATGGCCGCGGCCAGGAACCCGCCCACGACGCCCATGCCGCCGATGACGACGATCAGCACGGCCCCCCACCGCGGCACCCGGTGCCGGACCAGCCAGCCCACGAGCGGATCCACGCCGGCC
>JAICWX010000486.1 GCA_025934635.1 Streptosporangiaceae bacterium
GGCCAGCGCGAACGACGGGGTGTTCTGCTGGAACGTCGAGGTGAACCCGGCCACCGCGACGTCCTCCCAGGGAACGGCCTCGAGGAGTGCGTCCAGGTAGGCCGGGACGTCGGTGTCCCGGATCCGGAGCAGCGTCTCCCGCAGTTCCCCGCGCGGTATCCCGAGATAGGAAAGCTCGTCGGCGAGGTCGTCGGCCAGGCGCGCGTCGGGATCGGGAGCGGTACCGGGGAAGGCCGCGACGGAGAACAGCCATTCGCCCGCCAGCGGGCCGCGGGCCTGGCAGAGCCGGTCATAGCAGTCCACGCCGATCCGCACCGCGAAGTCCAGGTTGGCGTGCAGGTTCCGGACCGGGAAACCGTGCTGTTCGGCCAGGGCCTTGAGCAGTCCGAGCTGGATCGACGGGCGGCTGGTCGCCATGAACGGCATGGAAACCAGGACCACCCGCGGCGCCTGCGCGCTGGGAAGGCCTGATGCCTGCGCGGTCGCGGCGGACGGCTCCATGCCCGCGGTCCGGTCGATGCTACCGGTGAATGCTGCTGTGCCGGTGAATGCTGCTGTGGCGATGGATGCTGTATGACACCGGCGCTGACGGCGCTTCATACAGCGAATGCTCGCTGCCGCTCCCGGCGGCACCGCCGGAGCTGCTGTCTGGAGTAAAGGCCTGCCGAAGCTGCTCGCGGAGCTCGTCGACGGTGGCTGACCCGTCCACCAGCGCCTGCTCGTCGGGCGTGGCCGGCTCCGGCAGCGTCACTTCCCGCGGCCCGCCGGCCGGCCTGGTGTGCTCCGCGGCCAGCGCGAAGATCGACATCAGGAGGCTGCGCTCCTGATCGCTGAGATCCGGCTGGAGCGTGCTGATCTTCTCGATCAGGCTGTCGATGTCATCGCCGGTGAACTCCATATCGGCCATCAGGAACCCCCATGATGCGAAAGCGTTGTCCGGACGCCTTGTGAGCGTAGGGTGCGGTTGCCTCCTTTGTATAGCTGGCGAGCCGGTAGCAGGCCCGTTACCCCCGCATTCTGGCCCGGACCCGGCCGGCGCCGGGGTCGCCGAGGTGCTCGAGGATGGTCAGTGCGCGCTGCCAGGCACCGCGGGCGGCCGCGGGATCGCCGAAGGCCTGGTGGGCGTCCCCGAGGAAGACGAGGGTCTCGGCCTCGCTGTACCGGTCGCCGAGCTCGCCGAACCGGCTGATGGCCTGCTCGTAGCAGCTGGTGGCCTCGAGCCGGTGGCCGAGGTGGCGATGGGCGTAGCCGAGGCTGTCATAGGTCTCGGCCAGGCCCATCTGGTCATCGATCGCGCGCTGCCGGTCGAGGGCCTGCTGGCAGCAGTCGAGGGCCTGGCTGTAGTCACCGAGCTGGGCGTGGAACCAGCCCACCGCGTTGAGGGCCCGGGCCTGCCCGGTCTCGTTCCCGGCCGCCTGGAAGAGCGCGAGGGCCTGCTGGGCGTGGGGCAGGCCCTCGGCCGGCTGGCCGAGCCGCTCGAGCATCCAGGCCAGGTTCCGGTGCGCGTCGGCCTGGCCGTCGCCGTCGCCGAGCCCGGCGAACAGGTCGAGGGCCCGCTGGAGGTGCGCGCGGGCGCCCTCGTGGTCACCCAGCTGGAGGAACGCCGCTCCCAGCAGGCGGTGCGACAGCGCCTGGGCCTGCTTGTCCTGCAGCCGCCGGGCGGCGTCCAGCGCGATGCCCTGGCTGTCCCGGCGATCCCGCCAGTACCCCCGATAGCCGAAATAGGGCGCCAGCGCCCAGGCCAGCTGCCAGCTGTGGGTGTCGGACCCGCAGGTCTGCCGCAAGATCGTCAGGAGCACCGCGTGCTCCGTCTCGAACCAGGCCAGCGCGTGCTTGGCGGTGGCCGGGTTCTCCGGCGTCACGCCCGGGCCGGGACCGGCCGGCGTGAACGGCCGGTCGCGGTGCGGGCTGAGCAGCTCGTCGGCGCGGTAGGCGGTGTGCAGGTAGTGGTCGAGCAGCCGCCGCCGGGCCGCCAGCCGGTAGTCCTCGGGATCGGTGGCGGCGGCGGTTTCGGTGGCGTACGCGCGGAGCAGGTCATGCAGGGCGAACCGGCCGGGAACGCGCTCGGTGACCAGGTGGGCGCGGGTCAGCTCGGCCAGCGCGGGCCGTACCTGTTCGCGCGGCATCCCGGCCAGGCTGGTCACGGCGGTCATCGCGATGTCCGGTCCGGCGGGCAGCCCGAGCAGCCGGAACAGCCGGCCGCCGGCCACGCTGAGCTGCCGGTAGGACCAGGAGAAGACCGCCCGCACGTTGGAAGCCTGGTCGGCGCTGTCGAAGGCGTCCAGCGATCCGCCCGCCTCACGCAGCTCGGCCGCCAGCGCGGCCAGGCTGAATCCGGGGTGGGTGGCGGCCCGCGCCGCCACCAGCATCAAGGCCAGCGGCAGCCGGGCGCACAGGGCGATGATGTCGTCGGCCGCCCCCGTTTCCGCGGACAGCCGGTCCGCGCCGATGCGCCGCGCCAGCAGCCGCCGCGCCTCGTCGGCGGTCAGCAGGTCGACGACGACGGGCTTGGCCCCCTCGGTGACGATGAGCCCGGGCAGCTGGTTCCGGCTCGTCACGATGACCAGGCAGCCTGCCGCTCCGGGCAGCAGCGGCCGGACTTGCTCCTCCGCCGCGGCGTTGTCCAGCAGGACCAGCATGCGCCGCCCGGCGAGCAGGCTGCGGTAGAGCGCAGCCTGCGCCTCGACGCTGGCGGGAATCTGCTGCGGCGCGACCCCGAAGGCGTCCAGGAAGCCCCGGATCGCCTCGGCCGGATCGGTCGCCGCGCCGCCCGGGTCGAAGCCGCGCAGGTTCACGTACAGCTGGCCGTCCGGGAACCGGTCGCTGACCTGGTGCGCCCAGTGCACCGCCAGGGCGGTCTTGCCGACCCCGGCGGTGCCGGTGATGGCCGTGATGACCACGCTCGTCCCGGTGTCACCGCGGCCGGCCGTCAGCAGGGCGTCCAGCCGGCCGAGCTCGGCGTCGCGGCCGGTGAAGTCCGGTATCCGGTGCGGCAGCTGGGCCGGGAGCGGCCGCCGTGAGCCGGCCGCGGTCCCGTCATCCGGGGCGACCTCGGCGGCGGGCGGCGCGGCCAGCTGCGGATCGGCGGCCAGGATCTGCTGGTGCAGCCGCTGCAGCGGCGCCGAGGGCTCCACGCCGAGCTCGTCGTCCAGCCGGCGCCGGGTCTCGGTGTAGGCCGCCAGCGCGTCGCCCTGGCGGCCGGCCTGGTAGAGCGCCAGCATGAGCAGCCCGCGCAGCCGCTCCCGCAGCGGATGCTCGGCGATAAGGTCGCGCAGCTCCGCGATCGGATCGGTGCCGCCGCCGGCCGTCAGCTCGAGCTCGATCCGCTCCTCGACCACGCTGATCCGCGACTCGGCCAGCCGGTCGCGCTGCGCGTCCAGGAACGGGCTGTTCAGGCCGTCGCAGAGCGGCCCGCGCCACAGTCGCAGCGCGGCCCGCAGCGCCCCGGCCGCGTCCTCGAGCTGACCCGCGGCCCGGGCCGCCCGGGCCCCGGCCAGCTCGCTCTCGTAGTCCGCCAGGTCCAGCGAGCCGGCCGTCAGGGCCAGCTGATAGCCGGCCTCGCTCCAGGTCAGCAGCTCGGATCGGGTCCGGCCGGGACGGCCGGGCTCGAGCACCCGGCGCAGCCCCGATACGTGCCGCTGGACCAGGTTCACGGCGTGCCGGGGCGGCGCCTCGCCCCAGACGGCGCTGATCACCTGCTGCAAGCCGACCGGACGGCCCGCCTGCAGCGCAAGCACCGCCAGCACCACCCGTTGCTGAACCGGCCCGAGATCGAGGGCGGTCTCGTCCCGCCAGACCCGCAGCGAGCCGAGCACGCCGAATCTCAGCGCAGGATCGCCCGCCTCGTTCATTCCCCCACTCCCTGCCAAGGGACTTCAGACCACGGTAACGCGCCGGGGTCAGGACGGGCTCCCCCATTTTCCGCGGCTTCCCGCGGACGGCCCGGGAACGGCACTGCAGCGCGTACTGCAGCGCCCGCTGCAAGGCCCGGAGCCACGCTGATCCCATGATGGTGAAGAACGGCAGCCCGCGATCCGGCCCGGCGCCCATCGCCGGCCTGGTGGCGCGGGCGGCAGACGGGGACGAGCAGGCCTGGCAGCAGATCGTCGAGCGGTTCGCCCCGCTGATCTGGTCGGTCTGCTTCCGGCACCGGCTCAGCGGCGCCGACGCCGAGGACGTCGTGCAGTCGGTGTGGCTGCACCTGGTCAACCACCTCGGCAGCCTCCGCGACCCGGCCGCCCTGCCCGGCTGGCTGGTCACCGCGACCCGGCGGGAATGCTTCCGGAGCCTGCGCGCGGCCCGCCCGCAGCCGGTGACCGAGCTGCTGCCCGACGTGGCGGACATGGCCGATACGCAGGCCGTGGTGGCCGAGGAGGAAGTGCTCAGGGCCGAGCGTCACGCCGCCCTGCGCGCGGCGTTCGCCGACCTGCCCCCCGGCGGCCAGCGGCTGATGGAACTGCTCATCGTGGATCCGCCGCTGCCCTACACCGAGATCAGCGCGCGGCTGGGCATCCCGGTCGGCAGCATCGGGCCCACCCGCAGCCGCCTGCTGGCCCGGCTGCGCCGCCATCCGGCGCTGGCCGGGCTGGCCGCCACCGCGTCGGTCGGCACCGAACTAGCCAGCGCGGTACTGGCCGTCCCGAGACTGGCCAGCACAGAACTGGCAGGCGCCGCTGTGTGATGCGGCCCACCTTAGATTAACTATTCTTCCAAGTATTATTTGTGTAAATTACATGTACCTGGAAGGATGCGCCGTGACCTACCTGATCGCCCGGCCGTGCGTTGACGTGAAGGACCGGGCGTGCGTCGGGCGACGGGAAGAGAACGGGACGTGACGGGCGCGGCCGGGGCGCGGCGGGCCCGGGTGCTTGAGGTCCTGCGCGCGGCCGACGGGCCGCTGGGCGCGGCCGACGTCGCGGCGCGGGCCGGCGGGCATGTCAACACCGCCCGGTTCCATCTCGATGCCCTGGTCGCCGAGGGCACCGTCGTGCGGTCGCTGGACCAGCCGTCCGGGGCGGGGCGGCCGCGCGCCGTCTACGCCCCCCGGCCGGGGATGAACCGGGCCGGGACCCGGAGCTACCGGCTGCTGGCCCAGATCCTGCTCAGCAACCTGTCCGCGGCCGGGCCGGACGCGGCCGAGGCGGCCCGGCAGGCGGGCCGGGCCTGGGGCGGTTACCTGTCCGGGCCGCCAGTGCCGTTCCAGCGCCTGTCCGGCGAGGAGGCGGTCAGCAGGCTCACCGCGTTGCTTGACGACCTGGGCTTCGCCCCGGAAC
>JAICWX010000342.1 GCA_025934635.1 Streptosporangiaceae bacterium
CTTTCCCCGGAGTTCAGGATTTCCGAGGGATTTCCGGGACGAACTGAAGGATGCTCAGGGTTCCTGGGCGGATCTGGTCCTTGGGTTCGCGGGGATCCCTGCTGGGCCTTCCTGCTCGGCTGCGGTCCGGAGAAGCTGGCGGGCGCTGGACGCGTAGCGGACGGCGGTGACGGGGTCGATGCCGAAGGTGGAGGCCAGGTGGAGAGGGTCGGCGCCGGAGGCGAGGGCTTCGTCGAGCTGGCGGTCGACGCGCAGTGCCTCGATGGTGGCGGCGTGGCCGCGCTGGGCGGTGTTGACCCAGGTCCTGCTGGCCGGGCCGGTGCCGAGCGCGGTGTGCTCGTTGACGAGCAGGTGCGGGTTGGCGGTTCCGGGCCATCTGGCCCTGCGGTATTCCAGCCATTCCCGCAGCAGCCGGGCGGTGTAGCCGTCCAGGGGGCGCACCCGGCCGTCGAGGATCAGGCGGCGGCTGGCGGGGTCGGCGTCGGCGAGGAGGGCCGAGCGGATGGTGCTGCTGCGGGCCGCGTGGATGCCGGCCAGGGCGATGATGAGCCTGGCCGCCGGGGTAACGGCGCTGGTGACCGCGTCGTTGATGTCGGCCTGAGGCAGCGGCTGGAGCACGCTGACGGTGAGCTTGCGGCCGACCTTGATGCCGGTCGCGGGGTTGCGGAAGATCACGCCGTCGGCAGCGCAGAACGCGAACAGGGACCGGAGCGCGACGAGGGTGTTGTGACGGCGTGATCCGTGCAGCGGCCGCACGAAGTCCTTGATGTCGCCGCGGGTGACCTCGCGCAGGTGATCGTAGCTGTCCGACCAGTGCGCCAGCGCGGGCAGCGCTTTCTCGAGATAGATGCGGACGGTCTCGGCGCTGCGGGGCCGGCTGCGGGGCCCGCCGTCTTTGAGGGTGCGCACCCAGCGTCCGGTATCGTGCCGGATCCCGGCGGCCAGGCCGGCGAGCTTGCGGTCCAGCCAGCTGTCGAAGGCCGGGATGCGGTCGTCGTCCAGCATGCCGGCCTGGCGGAGGACTTCCGCGACGTGCCTGGCGGGGACGTGCGCGGCGTGCAGCAGCGGCAGTGCCCGCGACCACTGGGCCGGCTCATCCTCGCCGCTGCCGGCCAGGGCGATGCGCAGCCCCCGGCCGACCCGGTACCGTTCCGCGGCGGACCAGCCGCGGGCCTCGGCGAGCCTGTGGGCGACGCGGGCGGCGGCAGCCAGGGCCGGGCTGGTGTCCGGCGCGGACGGCGCGGTCAGCCGCAGCTGGGCCCAGGCCCGGGAAGAAGCCGGGACGGCTGGCCTTGCCTTCCGCGGCCTGGGGGGCCGAGGCCCGGAGCCGGGCGACATCTTGTCGAAGAACAGCTGATGGTGGCTGACTCGCGCGCCGGCCGCGGCCATGGCCGCCGTCCCGGCGGGCGTGTTCCCTTCCCAGGGCCGGCCGCCGGACAGCTGCACCCAGCACAGCCGGCAGTATCTGTTCTTGACCCGCAGCGCCCGGCCGCAGCCGGCGCACGCGCGCTCGTCCCGGTAACGGCTGCGGAAGGAGCGGCAGGCCCGGCAGCGGATCTCTTCCATGACTCCCCAGGCCAGGCAGTCGGTGCAGCTGCGGGGCAGGTCGCGGGCTGGGTCCCTGGTCTTCCCCATGTCAGGGCGGCGGCAGGGAGCGGCCGTCGCGGCGGCGGGGCGTGACGGACGGCCCTGCTGACGCCTGCGCGGCCGGCCGGGGCTGTTCCTCGGCCGGGCCGGCGACCTTGCCGGGCTCGGGGAGCAGCAGTTCCTCGATCCCGCAGCCGAGCACGGCGCAGATGACGTCGAGCTCGTCGAGCTTGACGCTCGCCGGGCTGCCCGACCACAGGCCGGACATCTTTCCCGCGCTGATGCTCAGGCCGCGGGCGGCGAGCATCTTCTGCAGCTCGCTGGCCTTCCAGATGCCGCGGTTGGCGGCGGCCAGCCGCAGGTTCCACTTCATCGCTCACATTCCCTTCACCGGGACCGGCGGGACGTCCGGGGGCAGGGCAACGGTAACGTCCCGGTGCCCGCCGGCGTGCAGGACCGCGCGGGCCGCCGCGGTGATGCCCGCGCGGTCCAGCCCGGTCAGCGCTTCGGAGAGGTCGACGGGGATCCCGGCGGCGATGCTCGCCGCTAGGCGCAGTACCCGGCGTTCCCCGCTGCTGCACGGCAGGCCGCCGGACACGAGCGCCCCGACCGCGGCGTCCCAGTCGACCGACGCCGTCATCTCCTGCCCGGCCGGCGGGGCCGCGAGGATGATGAACGGCCCGAAATCGCCGCGCAGCAGCCAGGACCGGTGCGCTATCAGCAGCTCCGTGCCTGCCTCGGCGCAGTACAGGCCGGCGGCGCCGGCCCGCAGCGCCTCGTCCAGGCCGGCGGTCACCACGACAGTCCCGTCAGCCGCCGGGCGGCGCGCTCCTGCCCTGCGATCCACGCATCCTCGACATTAGTTCGATGAACGTGAATGTAATTCATCGTCGTGACGATCCAGGAGTGGCCGAGGACCTCCTGGACCGCGGTCAGCTCCATGCCGTTCGCATACAGCTGGCCGGCGCAGAAATGCCGGAGCAGGTGCGGCGTGATCTTCCCCTGCCAGCCCGGAAGGTGGGTCTCCGCGGCGTCGGCCAGGGACGACCGGATCGCCTCGTCCCCGACGCGGGCGCAGGTCCCGTCCGGGTTCTTGCGCTCCGAGGGCAGCAGCGGCGCCCCCGGCCGGACGTGGTCATCATCGAAGCAGGACCACACGTCCCGCACGAACCATTCCAGGGTCGCGCGGGCACCGTTGATCAGCGGGACCATCCGCTCGCGGGGGCCGGACCCGCGGGCGCCCTTTCCCATCCGGACGTGGATCTTCCCGAACCGGCCCAGCTCCCACTTGATGTCGGCCAGGTCCAGCTGGCACGCCTCGTTGACCCGCAGGCCGACGTCGGCCATCAGCCGGGCCGCAGCGTAGTTCCGGGCGGACGGGGCGAATTTCCGGCAGCCGGCCAGCTCGTCCCGCCACCCGGCGAACAGGATCCCGATCTCGGCCTCGCTGGGCGGGATCCGCAGTGCGGCTGGCTGGCTGCCCCGCGGCCGGTTCAGCTCGTCGAGCGGGCACTGCACCACATGGCCGGTCATCTGGTGGATCTCGACCTTATGCCGGAGCTCCAGGAACAGGAAGTAGGTCTTCAGCGCCTGCGCCCGCGCCAGCCGGGTGCCCTTGGCCGCGCCGCGCAGCACCTGCCCGAAATAGGCGTCCGCGTCGGCGGGCTGCATCTCCCACAGTGGCCGCTCCAGCCACGCCCGGACCTGCTCCAGGTGGATCACGTCGCGGGCGACCGTGCTGTCGGCCAGCCCCGCGGCGGACCGCGCCAGCACGAACCCGGCCAGCGAGTCAGTCTCGAATGCCGCGATCTCCTCAGGGCCCGCCGGCCCGCGCGCGTCGCGCAGGTCACGGACTACCGCAAGTGACACCCTGCCCCCGATCTTCACGATAACCACGATGTCATCGCAGAGAACGATACAGTTTCAGGCATAGTGAAACTTTCTCAATCCCGGAAGTTTCCCTCGATACAGCGGAAAACCCCAGGTCCAGGACTGATGGCCCCCTTGGCGGCCCTCGGCAACTCAGAGGTTGTTAGGTACTGCCATGTCCGCCGAACCAGGGAAACCCGCCGAACCGCTTGACTCCGCGCCGGAACCCTTAACTACCCGGCATTTTGCGCCGTGAGCGCGGAAAGGAGTCGCCGTAGTAGGAGGCGATGACTGGACGACATAACTGCACGCGAGATGAAGGTTTCGTGGCCCTTCGGCGTCGCCCTGCGGGGGGAGGCGTCAAGCCACCGCATGGTGCCCTAGCTGAAGACTGCGGTGCTGAGCGATGCGGAAAAGGCGGCGTGAGAGCCGTCAGGCGGGGACCGGGAAGGCGAACGCGAGTGAACCACCGCTGAAGCGTCGAGAGTAGAAGACGGCATCAGAACCGGGGCGATAATGCCCGTCCCGGGATAAGCCTGGCGGATACCCGTCTACTGGCCAGGCGGTGCCCGGCGTGCAGGTGGCGCGAGCCTGGTCTGCGGCTCGCGTGCGGAACACGGGAAGGCGCGCGCTGACACAGCGCCCGCGAGGTCTGCGGGACGCGAGAGGGAGCGCACCAAGCCGCCGGAACGGCGAGGTGCTGAGTACCGTCGCGGCGCGCGCCGGCGGACCGGCCCGTAGTAGCGGCGAGGCCCCTGTAACGGGGGCGGAGCGAAGGGGCCGGCTTATCTGGATGTGTGATCCCGAGCAACCGGGGCCTCGGCCCTGGGAGGAGGCGAGTGAGCATGTCAGGGCAGGACGAGAAGCCGTTTGCCATACCGAAGGAGCTGGTGTGGCAGGCCTGGAGGCAGGTCAAGGCGAACGGCGGTGCAGCCGGGGCGGACGGCGTGACCGTCGAGGCGTTCGAGAAGGACCTGAAGGACAATCTGTACAAGGTCTGGAACCGGATGTCCTCGGGCACGTACTTCCCGCCCCCGGTGCGGGCGGTAGAGATACCGAAGTCCTCGGGCGGCACGAGAATGCTCGGGGTGCCGACGGAACCCGCAAACTGCCCGGTCGTGCAGGGATCGTGAGGTTCCGGAATCGTTCGTCACGGTGACGCACCCGTTCCACCCGCTGTCGGGGCAGCGACTGCGGGTGCTGTTCGAGCGGAAGCTGCCTGGCGGGGTGGCGGTCAGCTGTGAGGGCGGGCCGCTGGGGTCGGTGATGGTGCCGCTGGCCTGGACCGACCGGGGTCCTGCGGCGGCGGAGGGCCTGCTGACGTATGAGGTCCTGATCGGGCTAGCCGCGGCGGTCTCGGCGGTGTCCGCGCGACACGCCGGGTGAGGTCGTTGACGGCGGGGTTTCCTGCCTGGCAGTTTCTTGTGTGATGAATACATACAAGAACGATCTTCGTGCGCTGCCGCCAGCTGAGCTGCGGTCTCGCCGGGACCGGCTGTCCGCGTCGCTGCCGGAGGCGGCGGGGTTCCTGGCCGGGTCGCTGGCTGAGCAGCGCCGCAAGTGCGGGAAGGAGGGGTGCCGGTGCGCCCAGGGAGAGCTGCATGGCCCGTATGCGTACCTGTCGGTCGCGGGCCGCATGGTGTATGTGCCGGCGGTGCTGGCAGACGCGGTCCGGGCACGCCTGGAGGACTCGGCGCGGCTGAGCCAGGCGCTGGAGGAGATCTCGGCGATCAACCTGGAGCTGCTGGCCCGGCGGGAACTGGACTAGGCGATGCCCGCTGCCCGCGCCCTGCTGCCACCGGAGACGGCGGCAGCAGGGACGCGGGCGGAGATCGTCGCCGTGCTGGCCAACATGGCCGAGTCCGTGCTCGCGGCCGGTCCGTCAGCAGGGCAGGCGAGCTGCGGTGATCCGCGGGGAGTCCAAGGTGACGAGCTCGCACCTGGAGCGGGCGGCGGTCGTGTATGTCCGCCAGTCGACGCTGGTGCAGGTCCGCGAGCACGCCGAGTCCACGATGCGGCAGTACGACCTGGCCGGGCAGGCCGCCCGGATGGGCTGGGCCGGGACCGCCATAGAGGTGATCGACGCCGACCTTGGCCTGTCCGGCCGCACCGCCAGCCACCGCGACGGGTTCAAGCACCTGGTCGCCAGGGTCTGCCTGGGCGAGGTCGGGGCGGTGTTCGGGCTGGAGGTCTCCCGGCTCGCCCGGTCCAACGCCGACCTTGCCCGGCTGCTGGAGCTGGCCCGCCTGACCGGCACCCTGGTCATCGACAACGACGGAGTCTATGACCTGTCCGACATCAACGACCGGCTGCTGCTGGGCCTGAAGAGCCAGATGAGCGAGGCAGAGCTCCACTGGCTGACCAGCCGGATGAACGAGGCCAAGCGCGCCGCCGCCCGCCGCGGCGAACTGCGCGTCCCGCTGCCCGTCGGGCTCGTCTGCGACGAAGACGGGAACATCGGCATCGACCCCGATGAGGAGGTCGCCGCCGCGATCAGGGACGTGTTCGCCGCGTTCGCCGCGACCGGGTCGGCCTACGGGGTGGCGGGCGCGTTCGCCGGGCGCCGGTTCCCGCGCCGCGCCTACGGCGGCACCTGGGCCGGGCAGCTGCGCTGGGGGCGGCTGACGCACTCCCGCGCCGCCGGGATCCTCCGCAACCCGGCCTACGCCGGCGCCTACGTGTTCGGCCGCCGCCGCTCCAGGCAGGTCGTCTCCCCGGACGGGGCCGTGCGCTCGTCGGTCACCGAGCTGCCCCGGGAAGAGTGGGAGGTGCTGATCCGCGATCATCATCCCGGATACATCACCTGGGAGGACTACCTGGCCAACGAGGCGAAGCTGGCCGCCAACCGCACCAACGCCGGCGCCCGCCCGCCGCGTGAAGGCACCGCCTTGTGCCAGGGCATCGTGTTCTGCGGCGCGTGCGGCCGCTCGATGCAGGTCCGATACCAGGATCGCTACCCCCGCTACGAGTGCTCGCACTCGCGCGCTGATCATGTCGCCACGCCGCTGTGCGGGTCAGTGCGAGCCGACACCATCGACGCCGTCGCCGCGCAGGCGCTGCTCGACGCGGTCGCCCCGGACCGGGTCTTCCTCGCGCTGGAGGCTGCCGGGGAGGTCACCGCCCGGCGGCAGCGGTCGGTGCGCGCCGCCGAGCTGGCTGCCGAGCGGGCACGGTATGACGCGGGCCGGGCCGAGCGGGCGTTCCTGGCCTGCGAGCCGGAGAACCGGCTGGTCGCCCGCACCCTGGAGGCCCGCTGGGAGGCTCGGCTGGGAGACCTGGCCGATGCCGAGGCGGCGCTGGCCGCGCAGCGCTCGGCCCAGCCCGAGCTCCCCGCCCCCGAGACGCTCGCCGCCACGGTCGCGGACCTGCCCGCCCTGTGGGCGGATGCGGCCACCAGCGACAAGGACCGCAAGCGGCTGCTGCGCGCCCTGCTCGCCGACGTCACCATCACCCCCGACGCCGACGACATGTCCCTGATCCTTGTCGGGCTGCACTGGAAGTCCGGCGCCAGCCAGCAGGTCCCGGCCACCCGGCGCAAGAACGCGATCCAGCTGCGCTCCACCGACCCGGCCGCGATCGAGCTGGCCCGCCGGATCGGCCCGCACCTGGACAACAGCGCCCTCGCCGCCGCCCTCAACGACGCCGGGCACCGCACCGGCACCGGGCAGCCATTCGACGCCACCGCAGCCGGGAACCTGCGCAACTACCACCGCGTCCCCTACCCCGGGCTGCTCCACGACGGAGAGCTGACCCCGCGCCAGGTCGCCGAGCTGACCGGGGTGTCGGCGGGCACGGTGCACTACTGGATCAGGTCCGGTGACCTGGCCGCCCGCCGCGGCCCGGCCGGACGCTGGTGCATCCCCTTCCCGCCCGAGGTCGAGCAGGCCTGCCGTGACCGTGCCGCCAGCTCCGCTCACCAGCACCGCGACACCGACCCGGGAGCCCGCCGGGACGGCGAGCTGAGCATCGCCGAGGCCGCCGCCCGGCTCGGCGTCAAGCCCGACGTCGTCTACAACTGGGCCCAGCAAGGCCACCTGCCCGCCCGCCGCGGCGACGCCGGACGGCTCTGGACCACCCTCACCCCCGCCACCGAGCGCGCCTGCCTGCACCGAATGGCCAGCTCATACAAGCTCCCCCCTGAAATCAAAGCCCAAGCCGCACAGCGCCTGGAAAGGACAGCAGTATGAAGCACGCGTCCCCTCGGTAGGTGACCGGGTGGCGCAGACGGTGGCCGCGCTGGCGCTGGGGCCGAGGACGGAGGCCATCTTCCATGAGGACTCCTACGGCTACCGGCCCCGGAAGGGCGCGCTGGATGCGGTGGCCGCGTGCCGCCAGCGGTGCTGGGAGAGGAACTGGGTGATCGACCTCGACATCCGGAAGTTCTTCGACTCGGTCCCGTGGGACCTGGTCATCAAGGCGGTGCAGGCCAACGTCACGCACGAGCAGCGGTGGATCGTGCTCTACGTGCGAAGATGGCTGGCCGCGCCCGTCGTGATGCCCGACGGCAGGGCGCAGGCACGGGATAAGGGCACCCCCCAGGGGTCTTGCGCAAGCCCGGTGCTGGCGAACCTGTTCATGCACTACGCGTTCGACAAGTGGCTGGAGCGGGAGTTCCCGCTGGTCGAGCTCGAGCGCTACGCCGATGACGCCGTGATCCACTGCGCGACGGAGCAGCAGGCCCGGAAAGTGCTTGCCGCCCTGGAGGAGAGGATGGCCGAAGTCGGGCTGCAACTGCACCCGGACAAGACCAGGATCGTGTACTGCAAGGACAGGAACCGGCGGCGCAGTGACTGCGCGGAGACGTCGTTCACCTTCCTCGGCTACACGTTCCGCGCCAGGCAGGCCCCGGCCCGGCAGGGAGGCGGCGCGATGTTCAGCGCGTTCCTGCCCGCGGTCAGCAAGGACGCCCTCAAGCGCATGAGCGGGGAAGTCCGCTCCTGGCGCATCCACACGCGCAGCGGCACCGAGCTGGAGGACATCGCCTCGTGGGTCAACCCCGTCGTCAGAGGGTGGACGGCCTACTACGGCAAGTTCTACAGGACCGCGCTCAACGGCCTGCTCCAGCGCATCAACACCTACCTGGTGCGCTGGGCGAAGCGGAAGTACAAACGGCTCAGGTCATACAACAAGGTCCGCAAGTGGTGGGAAGCGCTGACCGCGAGGCAGCCACGCCTGTTCGCCCACTGGGCCTGGATGACCGACTTCAAGTACAGCCTATAGATGAGACGAGCGGAGTGACGGGAGACTGTCACGCTCCGTTCTGTGGGAGCCCGGGGGTGAGATTCCCCCGGGCCACCCGGCGGGGCTAGTCCGGGTACTGAAACACCCCCTCCAGCGGAACCCCGAAAACCCGGGCGATCTTGAAGGCGACCTCCAGGGATGGCGAGTACCTGCCGCGCTCGATGGCGTTTACGGTCTGCCGGGTCACCCCGACCTGGTCACCCAGCTCGCCCTGGCTCATGCTGGCGGCGGTCCGCAGTTCGGTGATCCGGTTGGTTACGAGGGTGGGCTTGCCCATGTGGGTTTGACCTCGTCAGGCGCTGCGCCGGTACAGCGCCACCTTGACCACGCTCTCGACGACCGAGGCGAGGACGAGCGAGGCGACGAGCACCTGTGCGATCCAGAACCGGTCCGCCCGCGCGACGGCCAGGCCCAGACCGGCGAACACGCC
>JAICWX010000070.1 GCA_025934635.1 Streptosporangiaceae bacterium
GGCGGAAGGGCAGGTGCGCCGCTGGTTCTAGCTGGTGTCAGTGCTGGCTTATAGCGTGATCGACGAGGGCGTATTCGGCCACCAGGACCGGGTCGTCGACGTTGGAGTTGATGGACAGGACGACCGTGGTCTTCCCGTCGCTGCTGACGGCGCCGATGGTGTTGTAGCCGGGGACATCACCCTCGTGTGACCAGTAGCTGCCGCCGCCGGTGAGCGGGATGTTGAAGATACCCAGCCCGTACCGGGAGCCCGGCACGCTAGCGCTGTCCCCGCCGGTGGCGGGCACCGTCTGCTGCATCTCTCGAATCTGGGCCGGGGGCAGCAGCTCGCCGCGCCCGATCGCGCTCCAGAACCGGGTCAGGTCACCGGCGGTGCTGATCAGCGCGCCGGCCGAGCTGGCCCAGGACATGTTCTCGGCGGTGGTGTCGACCCGGGCGGTCTTGCTGAAGATCAGGTACCCGGTGGCGTGCGGCCGGGGGAGCGCGGTGCTGTTGCCCGGTGCGAAGGTGTGGTGCAGGCCGAGCGGCTTGATGATCCGGCGGGTGACCTGGTCTTCCCAGGAGCGGTGGGTCACCTTCTCGATGATCAGCCCGAGCAGGACGTAGTTGGTGTTGGAGTAGTGAAAGCCGGTGCCGGGGGCGAAGTACGGCTTGTGGGCAAGCGCGATGTTCAGCAGCTCCGGCCGGCTGAACTGCTCGAATTCCAGCTTGCGGTACGCCTCGGGCGAGGTGATGCGCGCCTGCAGGTCCTCGGTGTAGTTCTCCAGGCCGCTGGTGTGCTGCAGCAGCTCGCGGACGGTGATCTTGCCGCCGTCGTTGCCGTGGCCGTGCACCACGCCGGGCAGCCAGCGTCCCACGGTGTCGTTCAGCGACAGCCGGTGCTCCGCGACCAGTTGCAGCACCACGACCGAGATGAACGTCTTGGTGTTGCTGCCGATCCGGAAGTACCCGTTCTCGTTCACCGGCTTGCCGCTGTCCAGGTTGGCCACGCCGCTGGTCCCGCGTAGTACCTGGCCTCCGCTGCGCACTTCCGCCAGCACCCCCGGCACTCCGGTCGCGACGATCGCGTTCAGGTCATGCTGCAGGTCTTGCTTCGTGTAGGCATGCGGAGCCGGCGCCGTGGCCGGCATCGGGGCCGCCGTGGCGGCGGTGACGGTGACGGTGGCGGCGGTCGCGATCGCGGCGACGGCAGCCAGGCTGCTGGCGATCCATCTGCGAGTTTTCATAACCACCACACTGCCGACCAGGGCGCCCGCTGCCATTGGGGCGCTCCGTCCGCTGACCGTGTGGTGATCCGGCCGGCCAGGGTGGGGTTTCCCCCACGCCGCCTGACAGGGAGGGGCGGTGCCGGCCGCCCGACCCCGGCTGGGCGAAACTTGAACCACACGACTAGTGACATGTCTCTGCTGATCACCGTGTTCACAAGGAGCAGCCCATGGCGACCACCGCAATTCTCGAACTGCAGCTCAAGCCCGGCTCGCTGGAAACCGCGCACGAAGTCATCCACGCGACGCTCACCGCCACCCGCGCGTTCCCCGGCTGCCTGAGCGTCACGACCCTGGTCGACAGCGCCGACCCGGCCCACATCGCCATCTACGAAACCTGGGAATCGATCGAGCACGACCAGGCCTACCGCGCCTGGCGGGCCACCCCCGAGGGCGCGTCCGGCCTCGGCCCGATCCTGGCCGCCCCGCTCAAGCTCACCCAGTACACCGTCGCCGAAGGCGTCTAGCGCCTTCAGGTGCCGCAGTAGGTAACGTACGGGGCGCCCGTGGGGGCCGGGCCAGCGTAGTCCTCCAGGCCTGGCCGCTCCTCGAAGGGACGGGAAACAACCTCCACGAGACGGTGGAACGACCCCATCTCGCCGTCAGTCGCCTGCGCAAGAGCCTCCTCGACGCGGTGATTGCGCGGGATGTAGACCGGGTTGACGCGATCCATCGCGGCGGCCACCGCGGCCCGGTCCGCGGCCAGCAGGACCTCGCGGCGAGCGGCCCAGTCATCGAACGGCTCCGGCTCGGCGAACAGCGTCCGCGCGGTACCGGCGGACAGGGCACGGAAGAACTGCGTGAAGTCGACCTTCTGCAACCGCATCAGCTTCAAGATGTCATCCACCAGGTCCCGATCCGGCGCCGCGAACCCCAGCTTGTCGGCCATGCCTGCGGCCCAGTGCCGCTCGTAGGCTTCAGCGAACCCGTTCAGCACCTCCGTGGCCGCGTCCACCGCGGCCTCGCTGCTCTCGTCGAGCAGGGGCAGCAGGGCCTCGGCCAGCCGGGCCAGGTTCCATTGCAGGACCTTCGGCTGGTTGCCATAGGCATAGCGGCCGCGCTCGTCGATGGAGCTGAACACGGTGGCCGGGTCGAAGGTGTCCATGAACGCGCACGGACCGTAGTCGATGGTCTCTCCGGAAATCGTGGTGTTGTCGGTATTCATGACCCCGTGGACGAACCCGGCCAGCATCCACCGGGCCACCAGCGACGCCTGCGCCCCGACGATGCGCCGGTACAGCTCCAGGTAGCGGTTCGGGGCGTCGGCGGCCTCCGGGTAGTGACGGGCGATGGCATAGTCGGCGAGGGCACGCAGCAGGTCCGGGTCACCGGACGCGGCCGCGTACTGGAACGTGCCTACCCGCAGATGACTCGCGGCGACCCGGGTGAGCACCGCCCCCGGCAGCGGCCTTTCCCTGACCACCCGCTCGCCCGTCGCGACCACCGCGAGCGCCCGCGTCGTGGGAATGCCGAGGCCGTGCATGGCCTCGCCGATGAGGTACTCGCGCAACATCGGGCCTACCGCGGCCTTGCCATCACCGCCCCGGGCGAACGGGGTGCGCCCGGACCCCTTGAGATGAAGGTCACGGCGGCGCCCCTGAGTATCGGTCACCTCGCCGAGCAGCAACGCGCGGCCGTCCCCCAGGCGGGGAGAGTACATGCCGAACTGGTGGCCAGCGTAAGCCTGAGAGACCGTCGTGACCCCCTCAGGAACCTGTCCGACCAGCAGCGCCAGGCCGGGCGGTTCCCGCAGCTCAGCGGGATCGACACCCAGCTCGGCCGCCAGTTCCTCGTTGAGTGCCAGCAGCTCGGGCGCGGGCGCCGCCGCCGCCTTCCACGGCACCGAAAGGCCAGGCACCTCACGGGCGTAGGAGTCCTCGAACCGGAACAAGGTGGTGGCGACGGTCATACTCCCGAGCCTACGGTCAGGCCGCCGTACAGCAAGTCCCGGCTCACAGCATCCGTTCGGCTTCGTCTAGGCCAGCCCGAATACTGCCTGGGTCCAGCGGGGTGCCCCGGCCGTCATGGTCCACGGCGGGCTACGCCTACCCGATGCTGCCCGCCCGGGATCATGGCCGGAGCAGGCTCCTCAGGATGCCGATCTCGGGCTCGGTGAGCCCGTTCGCCATCAGGTAGGCGCTGACGTCGAACGCCCGGATCCACTCGCGCAGGGCAGCTTCTCGCTCGGCCAGCTGGCGCCGCGCCATCCGTCGGCGTAGTCATCGGCGATGGCGTCGGCGGTGGCTCCGGCCAGTGTCAGCAGCATCGCGCAGATCATGCCGGTCCGGTCCCGACCGCCAGAGCAATGCACGAGTACCGCGCCGTCCGCGCTGGCGATGGTGCGCATGACGATCGTGATCCGCGCTGGGGCCAGGCGCGCATTGTCGGCCCATGAGCAGGGATGATCTAGCCAGGGACCGCACACCCGCAGGAACTCGGCGTCCTCGGGATCCTCGGTCGGTGCCGGGATGAAAACCAGCCCGCTCAGCGACTCCGGCCGGATAGCCGGGTGGTCTGGGGCGCGCCTGGTCTCGGCGGGAGCATTGCGCAGGTCGATTATGGTCTGCAGCCCCGCTTCCCTGGCCTGCTGCCAGCCCTCGTCGGTCAGGTACTCCCGCGCTCCGGAGCGGAACACCCGCCCGAAAGCGGTGACCCCGCCATCGCGAAGTGCCCGGCCACCCAGGTCACGCAGGTTACGGGCACCGGGCCAGCCTGGCTCACCCGCCGGCACCTCCTTCCCGAGGGATCCGACACGGCAATCTTCCCAGCCTGGTTGCCCCGTTGCAGTACGGATTCGGCGTCGGGGAAGGCCAGTAATCCTTTGACCGGGCGCGACCTTACCGGATCGCCTGTCATATCCGGGGCGCGCCCGGGTGTCTCGCCTGGCGGCCGTTGCGCGGCTTGGCCGCGTCGTTCGCTGATGTCGGCGACGAGCAGGTCGAGCAGGGCTTGGGCGGTTCCGGTGGGCGGCTGCGTCGCGGCGGTGACTGCGCTGATGTCGCGGCGCAGCGGCGGCGTGATGCGGATGGTGGCGACCTGGGCGGTGACCGAGCGCACGCTCATCGGGGGCAGGACCGCAATGCCGAGCCCGTGCTGGACGAGTTCGGCGAGGTACTGCATGTTCTGCGCTTCGCAAACGGTGCGCCGGGCGAGACCGGCGGCGGCGCAGGCGACGTCGATCTGGGCGCGGAGCGCGGAGTCGGCGCGGTAGTCGACGAAGTCGCGCTCGCGCAACGCCGGATCGCCGAGTTCGATGCTGCCCCGTCCAGTGAGCGGGTCGTTGTGCGGGACGGCGAGGACCAGGTCGTCATGGCCGATCTCGACGCGGGTCAGCCGTCCGGGGTCGGTGGGGCCGTCGATGAAGGCGATGTCCAGCTGAGCGTCGGCGGCCGCGGCGGCGAGGACCGAGGCGGCGTCGTGACTGAGCCGGATGGTGACGCCGGGATGGGCGCGCCGGAAGCCGGCCAGCAGGGCCGGCAGGTCGATTACCCCCAGGGTCTGGATCGCGCCCACGTGCAGCCGGCCGCGCAGGACGCCGCGGACGCCGGCTACGGCGTCGCGGCCCTCGTCGGCGGCGGTGAGCGCGCGGCGGGCCGCCGGCAGCAGCGCGCGGCCCGCCTGGGTGAGCACTACGTGGCGGCTGTCCCGTACGAACAGCGCGGCGCCTACCTCGTGCTCGAGCGCGCGAACGGACGCGCTCAGGCTGGACTGAACCACGTGGACCCTGGCCGCGGCCCGGGTGAAGTGCAGCTCCTCGGCCACCGCGACGAAATAGGCCAGCTGCCGGAGTTCCATTAATCGATGCTATCGATGATGATCAGTGAATCAAAGTGTTGGACCGATGTTCGGGCCTGTCAGGCAGACTGCGCGAGTACGGCGGTGAGTCGCTCGACTGCCCCGGTAAAGGCATGTTCGTGCGGTGTGCCGTAGCCGACCACCAGGGCCGGCGGATCTGTACTGGGGGCTCTCCGGTAGGAGCTGAGTCCTTCGAGAGCGAGGCCGCGGCGGGCGGCACGCGTGATGATGTCGAGTTCAGTCTGACTGTCTGGTAGCTCGAGCAGCAGGTGAAGGCCAGCCGCGATGCCGACGACGCGCACCCAGGGGGTGTGCTGGCGCAGGGCGTCGACGAGCCGGTCGCGCCTCCGCCGGTAGGCAAGCCGGGAGCGGCGGACCTGCCGGTCGTAGTGACCGGAATTAATGAACTCGGCCAGCGTGAGCTGGTTGAGGCTGCTGGTGTTACGGTCCGTGAGAACCTTGACGGCGACGACATCGTTGACGAGCGCGGCAGGGAGTACGAGCCATCCGAGCCGTAGACCGGGAACAAGAGCCTTGCTGACGGTGCCGACGTAGGCGACCCGCTCGGGGGCGAGCGCCTGGACGGCGCCGACCGGCTGGCGATCGTAACGGAACTCGCCGTCGTAGTCGTCTTCGATGACCAGCCCGCTGGTGGTGTCGGCCCAGGCGACTACACGGCTGCGCCGCTGCGGCGCGAGCGCCGCACCCAGCGGGAACTGATGGGCCGGGGTCAAGAGCACGGCGTCCGCGTCCGCGAGCCCGTCGACCATGGCCCCGTGACCATCGACCGGAACGGTGGTGGTGGACAACCCGGCGGCCGCGGCGATGTCACGGTGCCGGGGCTGGCCGTGCACCTCCATCGCCAGCGTCTTGGCGCCGCGGCTCCGCAGTACCTGGCAGATCAGCCCGAGCCCCTGGGTGAAGCCGGAACAGATGACGATGCGGTCGGGTGTGAGCCGGACGCCACGAGCGCGGGCGAGGTAGCCGGCCAGTGCCTGGCGAAGTTCAGGTCGTCCCTGCGGTTCGGTGTAGCCCAGGGCTTCCGCGGGCGCGGCGGTCAGGGCCCTGCGGGTAGCGGCCAGCCATGCCGCCCGCGGGAAGGCAGCGGTATCCGGTGACCCGGCCCGCAGGTCGTACTGAGGCCGGCTGGCGGGCGGGGCGGTGGTCGTGGCGGCTTCCTCGGCCGGAGACCGGTCGGCGACACGGGTACTTGCCCCCTGCCGGGCCGTCAGCCAGCCCTCGGCGATGAGCTGGCCATAGGTGTCGGCCACGGTGTTACGGGCAATACCCAGGTCCGCTGCCAGGGCGCGGGAAGACGGCAGTTGCAGGCCGGGAGCCAGCCGCCCGGTGCGCACGGCGTCGCGGAGTGCCCGTTCAAGAGCTTCCCGGACCCGGGAACCGGTCAGGTCGAGATGGAGATCTACCGAGGCACTGGCCCAAGTTTCTGCCACGAAACTGGACCTTACCACTGGGTCAGTTAGCTCCTACTGTCAATCTTGCGACCACATCTACCACTGACCATCCAAGTAGGAGAAAGCCTGATGACTGCCGCTACCGATCTCGTCACCCCCGGCCGCTCTGTTCCTGACGGCTGGATCGCGGGAACGTGGACGATCGACACGGCCCACACCACGGTGAGCTTCGCGGTCCGTCACCTGATGAGCCGGGTACGCGGAACCTTCAGCGAAGTTAATGGGCAGATCATCACTCACCCTGACCTGTCCGGGTCCACCGCTGCCGCCACCATCGCGGTGCCGTCGGTCAGCACCGGCAACGAGATGCGCGATAACCACCTGCGGTCGGCCGATTTCTTCGAGGCCGAACGCTACCCGGTGATGCGCTTCGCCAGTACCGGGCTGCGTCCGGTGGACGGCTCGTGGCTGATGTCCGGTGACTTGACGATCCGGGATGTCACCCGGCCGGTTGACCTCGAGGTCGAGTTTCTCGGCACCGATCCGACCGGGCTGCAAGGAGAAGCGCGGATCGGCTTTTCCGCCCGGGGAACGATCAGCCGCCGCGACTTCGGCATCACCTTCGGCCTGGCCGCCGACGGTACCAAGATCGTCCTCGCGGATAAGGTCGACATCATTCTGGACATCCAGGCGTTCCTCGATGCCCAAGCGGCGGGATGAGGCTGCCCCTGCTCAGGCCCGAGCCGCGTGAAAGGCCGTCCGCCCTCGGCGGGCAAGGTCCGCCCCCCCGCGGCAGCCATCCGGTCGCAGAGACAGGCCCGGCTCATCGGCGGACCGGTGCCAGCCTCCGCGCCGCACTCGCCGACGTGCCTCCGCCAGATGACGCGTTCAGCCGGGACATAGCATCAGCTATCGCCTTGCTCGACTCGGAGGTAGGCGACCCGTGGGCCGACGCCTGATCCTCGACGCCGAGTACCGTGTCGGGATCGAACTGGCCGACACGGCCAGCCGGGCCGCCGAGCGGCCCCGGGCACTGGTCGCCATAACGTCTGCCGTTGACGTCCTTGACTACACGCAGGCGACAGCAGCCCATCATGGTCGGCGCGTCGCCCCAGTGCCTTCCCTGACAGTCGCCTGGCATCCGAGCCCCGTGGGATGATCTGGCGGTGCGGACCTGGCACGTTATCGCGTTCTCCACCGTGGCCCTAATCGCGGCGGCGTGCACGTCCTCGACGAGGACTGCCGGACCATGGGGCTACTCGGTCCCGCTTGGTCGTATCGTCGCCGACGCGAACGCCCAGAACCAGGGCAACCCTTTCTATCGCCTCGCCCCGCGGGGCACGAAAGTCCCGATGTCAGAGGCAACCGCGGCGCGGGCCGTCATCAGCGAGTGCAACGAAGGCCGCGGCACGCGAGTGCTTGTTGCCGGACTCGTCACCGGACCTGTGGCCTCTGGATCGTCGATTTACTGGGCAGTCTTCGTGGACCCGCCAGGCAAGCACATCGCTCCATCGGCCGAGCCGTTGCCCAAGCCCGTAATCCTCAACTGGATCGGGGCGTTCGTATCAGTGAAGACAACGCAACAGCCGTTCTGCGACTTCGGCCGCGCTGACGACCTCCCGCCGCTTCCGGTATTCGGCTCGTGAGAACGTGAATCAAGATCGTTCGCCGGTGCCCGCGAGTTATACGGCGGCGCACCCGCCAAACGGGTCGTGTCAGGTGGGTGGTGGCCCGCAGCTGCTAACGCCCCGCGGGCTTTTGTCCCGTAAACCGCCGGTACCAGTGGGGTATGCTCTCGCGCAATTTGGCCCACTGGGCACGGAGCTGAGCACGGGTGATCGCCGCGTTCGTAAAGCGATCACGGTCTCGCTGAGGATTTGGTTGTCCGAACATGACTACCTCTTGATCGGCGCCGTACGTTCTGACAGCGCCATTGCTGGTGTAGTGCCGATGATCTCACTTCATACAGACATCGGGCTACTCTTCAGCCGCGACCTTCTGATCCGTAGAGATCTACAGTCGCGTCGGCTGCCTGCACAATACCCGTTGAGCTGCGGCTGCGGCCCGCCGCCTGCGAGCCGCGCCATCCATTCCGTGTCACCGATGATCACGTGATGCCGCGTTGTCTGTTGTCGGCGAACAGGTGCCAGGCCGCCGGGTACCGGAGCAGCGCCGCGCCCTGGCTCGTTCAGCACGATCGCGGGTGACGCCAAAATCGCCGGCCGCGATCTGGCTGGGCAGTCATGGCCTGGGGGAGCTGCGCGGCATCTGCTAGAGTCCTGGCCAAGCTGGCTTAACGCGATACCGCACGCCCGGCATGGCCAGGCGCACGCGAGCGGCCCGTTGGCTCCGTTCCGGTCGGCGTGAGCTGTCTGCGATGTGGAAGATCCTGTGATGCTGAAGCCAGGGGAACCA
Organism: Streptosporangiaceae bacterium; assembly: GCA_025934635.1. The sequence continues at coordinate 8,887 of JAICWX010000070.1, forward strand.
GTGGCGGCCGCGGACCGCCACGCCAAGCAGATCGCCCGGCTTCGCCGGGCGGTCTTCGATTCTCCCGGCCTGTCCGACCGGGCCGTGCGCGCCGCGGCAGCCTCAGGCGAAGGGGTGCCGCCCCCGCTGGGCGCCTACGTCGCGAAGGTCAGCGATGCGGCTTACCGCATCACCGACGCCGACGTCGCCGGCCTGAAGGCCGCAGGTTACAGCGAGGATGCGATCTTTGAGGTTACGGTGGCGGCCGCTGCCGGCGCCGCGCTGCGCAGCCTGGATGCGGGCATGCGCGCGGCGGGCTGGGGGTCTGGGGATGCGGCTGGGAATCCTTGACCACGGGCACCGGACACGCGCCCGGATCTTCCTGCGCTTGATCCGGCTGGTTACCCGGCACCCGATCGATCCGGTCGCCCAGCTGGCACTGTACCGTCCGGGGTTCTTCGGAGATCCTTTCCTCGCCCTGGCCGGCGAGGTCCTGCGAGGGCCCTCCTTCTGGACCGCCGCCGAACGGGAGTACCTGGCCGTCTTCAGCTCCCAGCTCAACCAGTGCCCGTTCTGCGTGCGCATGCATACCGAGGTGGCCGGCATCGAGTCTCGCGGGGAGATCGACGTGCACCACCCGCAATCGGCGCGGCCGGAACTGCTCGCTGTGCTGCCGCTGCTGGAGCGGGTCAGCCGAAGCCCGGCGCAGCTCACTCACGCCGACGTCGGCGCGGTCCGTGCGGCCGGCGTGCCAGATGCGGCCATCGTCGATGCCCTGCACGTGAACCTGATCTTCAACTGCATCAACCGGCTGGCGAACGCGTTCGGCTTCGCCTGGGAGTCCGACCATCATGTGCGCCTGGGCGCAAAGGTAATCCACCGGATCAGCTACCGGCTCCCCAGAATCTTCATGCGCTAGGCGGCGTGCCGTGCTGAGGCGACATTGCCGCCTCGCGACGTCTGTCGGCGGGTACCGGTGGCCGGCAGGTGGAGCGCTCGCCGACAGCACCGCACTATGACGAGCCTGTCCTTCCACTGCCTGCTGACGTTACCCCACGGTCAGCGTGGCGGCTGGTGGTGGTGGTGATGATGATGGCCGCGGCGGCGGCAGCAGCGCCCAGCAGGAAGGGCGCCCGCGGCCCGGCCATGGTTGCCACCGATTCGGCGATCGGGCCGCCCGCTGAGGTGCCGCCGAGCAGGACAACCGCGAACAGGGACATGACGCGGCCCAGCATGTGCGGGTCGGCGGACTGCAGGACGGCGATCACCGAGACGAGAACGAGTGACCAGGCGAGCCCGACGCCGGCCAGCCCGGCGAGCGCGGTCGGCACGTTCGGTGCCACGGCGGTGACGGCCATCGACCCCGCCATGATTGCCGCCGCAGGCGCGATGGTCCGCGGGCCGGGCGCGCCGCGGGCGGCGGCGATGACTGCTCCGGCCAGGCTGCCTGCGGTGACCGCCGTGAACGCGGTGCCGATCAGCGATGGGCCGCCGCCGAAGGATGCGCGGATGAGGGTCGGCACGGATACCTGCATGGTGAAGGCGAGCGTCCCGATCACGGCGAGCGCGAGCAGCGGTGCCCGCAGGACCGGGGTGTGCCACACGTAGCTCAGGCCCTCACGTACCTGGCGTGGCGCCCGCCTTACCAGGGGTGAGATGCCGGGCCGGATCGTGTGCAGCAGGATGACGTCAGCCAGGAACGAGGCCGCGTTCACCGCGAAGGCGACGGTGGCGCCCGAGGTGGCGACCAGCATCCCGCCGAGCGCCGATCCGGCTGTCATGCCGGTCAGCTGCACGGCGCCGGCCAGGGCAGAGGCGCTGGCCGCCCGGTCCGGCGTGACCAGCATCGGCAGCAGTGCCCGCCGGGCCGGCGTGTCGAGCGCGTTGATGACCCCCCAGGCCGTCGCCAGTAGGTAGATCAGCGGCATGGTGAGCACGTCCGCCGCGGACGCGAGGGTGTACGCCAGCGCGACCAGCCCGAGCCCGGATTCCGCGAGCATTAGCAGTCGGCGGCGGTCGCGGCGGTCGGCTACTGCGCCGAACCACGGTCCGAGCACCAGGCTGGGGAGGAACTGCAGTGCGACGACCCAGCCCAGCGCCCGCCGGTCGAGCTCGACGACCACCCAGGACAGCGCGACGACCTGCGCCCAGGAGCACGTCACCGATGGCAGCTGGCCGGCCAGGTACCGGCGGAACGCGGACGAGCCCAGCGGGGCGGCCGCCGCGCGGATGCCCATCAGAGGGAGAAGGCCGCGGCCGCGGCCAAGGCGACTCCGAGCACGTAGGTGCCCATCGCGCCGGCCAGCCGTCCCGTGGTCTGGGCCGCCATGCTCGGCGCGGTCAGCAGGCCGTAGGCATGCACGACCCGGGCCGCTGTCGCTCCGACGATCAGCGGGATGGCCACCGCGGCGGGGCTGCGTGCACCGACCAGCAGGAACAGGAGGATCAAGGTAGGTATGTACTCCGCGGCGTTGCCGTGGGCCCTGATCGCGATCAGCAGCGGGCTGGCGGGATCGTCCGGGAACTGTGAGCCGCCGGCCTTGGCCGTCACGCCGCGCATCCGCGAGACGTTGAGCCCGAGCAGGAACAGCATCGCGGCCAGGATGGCGGTGCAGATGATGGCGGTGGTCATGCCGATTTCCTCTTCTCTTGTAGGTTGAGCGCGCTGTCGAGCAGGTCCGCGCAGAGCGTCCAGCCGAGCAGCGCGTCGGCTTTGCGGAGCGCGCCGACGCTGGTGACGTTCACCTCGATGAGGTATGGCCCGATCACGTCCAGGCCAGCCAGGTGGATGCCGTGGCGCCGTAGCGTCGGCGCCAGCCGCGCGCAGATCTCGCGGTCCCGCGCGGTGACCGGCGCCTCGGCGGCCGGGTTGCCGATCCGGAAGTCACCCGCCTGCGGGAAGCGGTAGACCGCCCCCGCGGGTTCGCCCTTGATGACGAAGACCCGCTTGTTGCCCGCCGAGACCTCGCGCAGGAAACGCTGAACGACAACGGCGCGTGCGCCGCCATGGGTCGAGATCTCGATCAGCGACCCCAGATTCGGATCGTGGCGGTCGAGGCGCAGGACCCCGTGGCCGGAGAAGCCGTCGACGGGCTTGATCACCGCCGTCGGGTGATCGGCGAGGAAGGACCTGACCGTGCGCGCGTCGGCAGTGACGATCGTGGGCGGGATGAGATCGGCAAACCGGAGCGGGAGCAGGTGCTCGCTGCAGGCGCGCAGCCCGCCCGGGTCGTTGATCAGGGCGGTGCGTTCCCGATCGATGAGGTCCAGGATCAGCGTCGCGGTGATGAAGGTCTGGTCGACCGGTGGCTCGGTGCGCATGAAGACCGCCGTCATCTCATCCAGCCATACTCGCTGCGGCCGGGCGGCGGTGAACCACCGCCGCGCCGCGGTCCACCGGTGACCGTCTAGCGTCCGGGACGGCGCGAGCCGCACCCGGCAGGCTTCCGCCCGGGCCCGGCCATGCGCGGCTTCGAGTAGCCGCGCCTGCGTGACCCAGACCTCGGCGCCACGGTCTTGGGCCGCGTGCATGAGGCCGACGGTGGTGTCGATCGACGGATCGAGGGATTCCAGCGGGTCGGCCACGAACGCGATCTTCATGACACGCCTCCGCGGGCCAGCACCAGGTCGGCTTCCTGCCGCGCCGCGTCGGCGATCGACAGCAGGGCGTCAGCTTCGGGGGAGCATCCGGTGACCGCCTCGGTCCACGCGCGCTGCTGGTCCCCCGCGCGCGGCAGCAGCAGGTCGAGCGCGTCGTGCCGGGCCCGGGTGTCGTACAGCAGCGCGGCCACGGTCGCGATGGCCTCGCCGATACGCTGGCGCGGCTGCGCGTCGAGGTAGCGCACCTCGAGGTATCCGCCGCGGGGCCGCACGGGAGGGAACAGCGTCGACAGGTGAAACGACGGGTGCTCGGCCGCCGGGATGGGGAACCGGGGGGCCGCCGCCGCGAACGCCGTATACGCGCCGACCGGATCGAGCAAGTCGAGGTGGCGCCCGTCGTACCCGGTGCGGCGCAGGTCGGCGTTTTGCCAGATCCGGGTTCGGGCACCTGCGACTCCGGCCGGGCGTCCCTCAGCCCGGCCGGAATTGGCGAAGGAGGCCGCGAGGGCCGGGCCGGCCAGGTTGGCGACCAGCCACTGCTCCCGCCCGGCTCGGCCGGGAAGCAGGTCGACTGTGACCTGCAGCGAGGCCGTGAGCCGCATCATCCGCCGCCCGTCCGGACCCTCTTCGTCGAACATCGCCTGCATCGCGAGGTAACGCGCCGTCGGGAATCGCAGCGGGACATCCTCGCAGGAATGGTACGGGTTGAGCCCGGTGGCCTCCAGCCGGACACCGCGCGCCGAAGCGATCGCGGCGGCGTGCTGCAGCATCCAGCTGAGGTCACGGGCAAGGGCCCCGGCGGTTGGCCGGGGCGCCGGGCTCAGTTCGAGCTGGCCGCCGGGCTCGAAGGTCGGGACCGCCGCCCGGGCAAAGGCCGCGTCGAATCCGGCTGCCAGCACCGCCGGGTCAACTGGGCGCGGCCGCGCGGTGTCGGTCACCGGGATCAGTTCGACCTCGGCTCCCACCCGCCCAGGCCGCCGTGCCGGGGCGAACAACCGCTCCACCGCCGTGTCCATGTCCATGCCGCCAGGCTCGCCCGTGCCCGCCGCCGCGGCATCAGTGCTGGTACCGAACCGGGTACTGAACCTGTACCGGATCTTGCGGGGCGGCGATACTACCGGTATGGCGACGCCGCGGGACCCGCTGGTCGGCCGGCGCCAGGAACTAGCGTTCCTGCGGGACCGGCTCGCTGATGCACGCTCGGGCTCGGGTCATGTGGTCCTGGTCTGCGGCCCGGCCGGGATCGGCAAGACCCGCCTGGTGGAGGAACTGGCCGCCGCCGCGGACGGCATGCAGGTCAGCTGGGGCGGTGCGGTCGACGACGCCGGAATGCCGCCGCTGTGGCCCTGGATCCGGGCTGTCCGCGATCTCCCGGCACCGCGCACCGCTGTGGCCTCCATGGCCGCCGGCGCCGCCCAGCGCGAGTACAGCTCGGCCGAGGACACCGTTGCCGCGACCTTCGCCGCGGACACCGGCGTGGTCGACGCGTTTGAGGAGCAGTCCCGGTCGGGGCCGGGACTGCTGGTTGTGCTCGATGACCTGCAGTGGGCCGACGGAGCAACGCTCCGCCTGCTCGGGCGCGTCGCATCGGCGTCCAGGCGGCTACCGCTGCTGGTCGTCGGAATGCACCGGGATCCGGCGGGCGGATCGCTGCCTGGATCGATCGCGCACCGCGCGGAAGTGCTGAGCCTGCGGCCGCTCACGCAAAACGAGGCTGCCGCGGTTCTGTCCGCCGCCGTCGAAGAGGCCGACCCCGCCGCAGTGCGCCGGGCGGCCGAGCTGTCCGGCGGCAGCCCCTTGTACCTGACGACCCTGACCAGGGTCGCGGCCGAGCAGCTTCGCGGCCGTGCGTCCTGGGACGACGCCATCGGAGAGGCGCCCGAACTACGCCACCTGGTCGCCGCCGCGATGCGCGCCGCCGGCCCGGACGCCGCCCACGCGGTAGAGGCGCTGAGCGTTCTCGGGCTCGAGGCGGAACTGGACCTGGTGGCGCGGCTGCTCGGTGCCAGCTCGCCGGGCGCGGCGGTTGAACTGCTGCTGCCGGCGGTGCCGGCCGGGCTGGTACAGCACGTGTCGCCAGCGAGCAGTCAGGTCCGCCTCGCCCACGCCCTGATCCGGAGCGCGGCCTACGCGGCGCTCTCGCCGCAGCGCCGCGCCATCCTCCACCGTAAGGCCGCTGAGCTGCTCGAGCCACTCGCCATCGCCCGCGACGAGCGCGCCGGCGCGGTTGTCCGGCACTGGGATCGCGCCGGCGAACCCGGCCGGGCCGTCGACTGGGCGGTACGCGCCGCCGACGCCGCCCGGGCCGCGGGCGGCCACGACGAGGCTGTGTCCTACCTTCAGCTTGCACTCGACACCATCGACAGGGGGGCCGACGACGGCGAGGTTCACGTAAACCGTGGCGAGTTGCTGCTCAACCTCGCCAGGGCGGAGTACCTGGCCGGGCGCGTCGAGAAGAGCCTGAACGCCTGCGAGCGGGCGGCCGGCGAGGGTGAGCGTACCGGCTGCGCAGAGATCGTCGCCAGATCCGCCGTCATCGTCCAGGGGATTGGTGATCCGGCGGTCAATCTCCGGCTTGAGGATCTATGCCGACGGGCGCTGTTGGTGCTGGGCGATGATGCCCCGCCGGAGCTGCGAGCCAAAGTCGAGGCCCAGATGGCCTGCGCGCTCAGCGAGACCGGCGCCTTCGATGAGGCAGCCAACTGGTCGCGAAGCGCACTCGCCAACGCGGCCGCCAGTGCCGATCCGGACGCGGAACTCGACGCCATCAGGGCTCGCGCCACCCTCAAATGGCTGCCGGGCTTCGACGCCGAAATGTCCGAACTGGGGCGGAGAGCGATCTCGCTGGCCGGCCCGGCCGGACGACCGCTGGCGCAGTTGTGGGGGCACGTGTGGCGTTCCGACAGCGCTATCCACATGGGGGACATGCCCGCCGCTCAGGCAGAGATCAGCGCGCTGCAGGCGCTCGCCGACCGAACCGGCCTGCCGCTCGTGCGATGGCATACCCTACGCAGGCGAGCGTCAGTAGCCGCCCTCACCGGCAGTTTCGCCAGCTGCCGACGGCTGGCAGCCCAGGCGGCTGAGATCGCCGCGAACTGGCACGACGACTCCGTGCGGGGCATCGAGTTCGGCCAATCGGTCTGCCTGGCGCTAGTCCGGGGCGACCCGGCGGATCTGACTCCCGGCTGGACGGGCTATCTCGGCGATTTCAGTAGCTTGCCGTTGCCAGCTCGCGCCAGTCTCGCGTCCGCCCTGATGCTGGCCGGAGATCTCGACCAGGCGCGGGTGCTCTACCAGCCCCTGATCACTGCCATTGCCAAGATGCAGCATGACCTCCTGGTGTCCTCCGTGTTCAACCTGGCCGCGCTCGCTCCGGGCCTGAACGACCCGGCCGGGTGCCGGGTCCTGCGTGAGGTGATCAGCGCGGTGTTCGGACGGTCGCCGGCCATTGGCGCCGGAACCGTGTTCTATGGAGGCTCGGTCGCCCGCATGACGGCTGAACTTGATCTTGGCTGCGGCGAGCCCGATGCGGCGGTACCGCACTTCGGCGAGGGATTGCGGGTCGACTCCCTGCTCGGCGCGTGGCCCTATGTGGCGCAGGGACGCCTGGGCCTGGCTCGCGCCCTGGGTGCGTCCGGTGACCTCGCGAGGGCGATGGAACTCGCCCGCGCGGCCGCGGCCGGCGCCCGCCGCCTGGACATGCCCGGGCTGCTCCATGCCGCGGACGCATTCCTCGCCAATGCCGCCGCCAAGGCACGCGCCGAGGACCCGCTCACCGCCCGCGAACGTGAGGTCGCCGAGCTCGTCGCCCAGGCGCTGTCCAACCGCGAGGTCGCGCACACGCTCGTGCTGTCCGAGCGGACAGTGGAAAGCCACGTCCGGAGTATTCTCGCCAAAACCGGCCTCACGTCCCGGACCGAACTAACCCGCTGGTATCTCCAGCAGCCACCGCGCTGACCGGTAGCGGTGCCACCACTGAGGCGGCCGACCAGCTCAACCCACACCCGGGCCGCGGTACTCCCTGGACCCATCGTGCGGGCCACCGCCTTCATGGAGACCTTGGGCGCCATCACGGGCGGACCTCTGGGTGCGGTTGGAAGCTGTCTGGTCCCACCAGGGTCCGTACCTTTCCGCCGCCAGGACTCGGCGCTGTAGCGGTACGGGGCATGGTGGATGATGAACTAGACCGCTCGGCCGCGGTCCTCGGCTAGCAGTGCAGGCCATGATAGTCAGGGTGTAACCCGCAACGCTCTGACCTGGCGCGCCCGGCAGGATTCGAACCCGCGACCCGCTGCTTAGAAGGCAGCTGCTCTGTCCGGCTGAGCTACGGGCGCTCAAGGGTTAGTTTGCACGGCGAAGATCACACGTAGGCCACACGAAGGTTCCAGTGTGTCAGCCCTTGACGCCGTGCCACCTCGGGAAATGACGAAGCCGACCGCCCGAGGACCCCCAACGGCCCGAGCGTACCTCAACCTGCCGTCAGGCGCAGAGCACCTGCGGTCCTGCCAGCAGAATCGCCGGCACCCGAGGACGCCGGCGAGCGTAGAGAAGCACGCACCTTAGGTGCGTAGACCTTAATTGTGTAGTTCTGCACCCGCCGGGCGCATCAGAACATGATCGCGGGCAGAAGCGGCCGCATACCAGCCGAAACTGCCCGTGATCATGCCCTAGCAGCGGAACCAGCCCGAGTGTCAATGGCCAAGTTAGCAACGCGAAGGCCAGGAAGACCTCAACGTGAAGACCCGAAGACCTCAACGCGAAGACCGGAAGACCCGAAGGCCTCAGCCCGCCGCGTCCAGCCGCGCCCGCTGCTCCGCGGAAAGCTCCAGGTCCACCGCCCCCAGGCTCTCCTCGAGCTGCGCCACCGAGGACGCCCCGACCAGCGGGATCACCGGCAGGTCCCCGCCGATCATCCACGCCAGCACCACCTGGTTGACCGTCGCCCCGGTCTCGGCGGCCACCGCCCGCAGCGCGACCAGCCGCCGCTCCGTCCCCGGATGATCGAACTCCGCCCCCAGCGGCTTGTCCGAACGGACGTACCCGCCGCCGATCAGCGGCGAATACGCCACCAGCGTCATCCCAGAACCAGAGCCAGAACCAGAACCAGAACCGGCCGAGTCACGCAGGTAACTCAGCAGATCCCCGCCCGCCACCCCCAGATCGCCATCCGGCGACAGCCAGATGGGCTGCGTCGTGAGCGGCCGCAGGTACGTGTAGCTGTACTGCAGCACCTCATACCCCGGCAGCCCCGCCGCCGCCAGCGAACGCGCCCGTTCCACCTTCCACGACCAGGTATTACTCACCCCGAGCAGCCCCACCATGCCGTCGGAAACAAGCTCCGCGAATCCCTCCACCGTCTCGGCCAGCGGCACCGAAGAATCATCGACGTGCGCGTACATCAGGTCCAGCCGCGACAGCCCCATGCGCGACATGCTGCGCTCCGCCGACTCCCTGATCGCCTTGGCCGACAGGCCGTCCATAGAGATGAGCGATCCATCCGGCCGAACAAAGGCAGCCGAAGCCGCCAGCGGCCGCGCCCCCACCTTCGTGGCGATGACGATCTCGTCCCCGATGCCGCGGCTGCGCCGCCAGCGCCCGAGCAGTTCCTCGCTCTCCCCGCCCTGAGTGCCATTGACCCAGAACGCGTAGTTGCCCGAGGTGTCGATGAACGTGCCGCCGGCCTCGACGAACCGGTCCAGGATGGCGAACGAGGTCGCCTCGTCGGTCCGGCTGCCCATCAGCATCGCGCCCAGGCTCAGCACGCTCACCTCGCGCCTGGTCGCCGGGTTGCTTCCAATGGTTCGGTATCTCATAAGAAGAGTCTCCGAAATAGAGCACGCTCTAAGTCAAGCCGCGAAGACCGCGAAAGCCGGGAAGACCGCGAAGGCCGCGAAGGCCGCGAAGGCCGCGAAGGCCGCGAAGCTCAGGCCAACCCGAGGAACCTCGTCACCGAACGCCGGATCCCCGCCGCGTCGAGCCCGTGAGCCGCCGCATGATCAGCAGGCTTGCCGTACCGGCGCAGCTCCGAACGCGGCACCCCCAGGCTGAGCAGCCGGTGCGGCCGCGACGCCAGCGCCGACGATACCGCGAACGCGGACGTCCCGGCCAGGTACGGCTCCACCAGCACCACCGCCCCCGATGACCCCTCCAAAGCACGCAGCCCCGCAGCATCGAACGGCCGCACCGTCGTCGCGTACGCCACGGTCACATCCAGATCAGAGACGGCCGAGAGCACCGGCGACAGCATCGGCCCCACCGCGACCACCACCGCCCGCTTCCCGGACCGCACAGCCTGCAGCGACCGGGAAACCGGCCGCGCCGCCGCATTGCGACCGGAAGAAAGCCGCAGGTAAGCAGACCCCGACGCCAAGGAGCTAACCGCCGAACGCAGCAGCCCGGGCACCTCACCCGGGTGCCCCGGCACCAGCACCGAGAACCCCGGCACGCTGTCGATCAGCGCCACGTCCTCCGGCGCCTGGTGCGTCCGCCCGGCCGACGCCGCGTCGTACGACGCCCCGATGCTGACCAGCACGGCATGCGCGTCCTGGTGCCCCAGATCCAGCTTGACCTGCTCGAAGGCCCGCTCCAGCAGGAACGGCGCGTAGGTGTGCACGATCGGCCGCATGCCGGTCAGCGCCAGGCCCCCGGCCACGCTGACCATCAGCTGTTCCCTGATGCCCACGTTGAGCACCCGCTCCGGGTAACGGGCCGCGTCCTTGGCGAACATGTCGGCCGAGATCTCCGCCAGCACCACCGCCGCCAGCGGATCCGAATCGAGCAGCGCCGAGGCCGTCTCGGCGAACACGGTACGCATATCCGTCACCGCCATCACCCCTTCCTCTCGACAGTGGCCACCACGAGCTGCGGGCCGCCCGAACCGGAGCCCGCTCCCGCCGACGTCACCCGGAATGCCGCCGCCAGCGCAGCATGGTCGCGCCCGGACACCCGGGTCGCCGACCACCCGGCCGCCGCGAAGTGCGCCTCGATCCCGCCCGGTCCCCAGCCCCAGGACGAGGACTGGTTGTCCACCGCGACCACGGTGAGGTTGGGCAGCGCGGCCGCCCCGGCGTACACGATCGCCTCGCTGTTGCTGCCCTCGTCCAGCTCCGCGTCCCCGACCAGCACGTATACCCGCGGCGCAACCAGGCCCCGGGCCAGCAGTCCGTGCGCCACACCGACCCCGAGAGGCAGCCCATGCCCCAGCGACCCGCTGGCGATCTCCACCCCCGGCACCAGCGAACGGTCCGGGTGATACCCGAGCGGCGACGAGGCCGCGCCAAAATCGGCCAGCCACGATTCCGGGATGAACCCCTTGGCCGCCAGCACCGCGTAGTAGGCGGCCGGCCCGTGCCCCTTGGACAGCAGGAACCGGTCCCGCCCGGGGTCGTCCACCGACGCAGGCGTCACCCGCAGGATCTGGTCGTACAGGACCCAGAGCACATCGAGCGTCGACGTCGCGCTCGCGTCGTGCTTCTCGTCCCCGGTCATGAGCGTCATCAGCCCGGGGAGCTCCGAATAAGTTCTCATGCCAAAAGCCTGCCCGAGCACCCCGGAAAGCGCATCGGCCGCCCGCCCCACCCCGCCTAAGCCGATGGTCCTAGGCAACAATGGCTCAGATGCCAAGACGATCCGCGAGCTTGCCGCTGGCCGCCGGCCTGGCCGCCGGGGTAGCCCTCGACGCCCTGCTCGGCGATCCCCGCCGCGGCCATCCGGTGGCCGCGTTCGGCCGGGCCGCTTCCGCGCTGGAGGCCCGCGACTACGGCGACAGCCGCGTGCGCGGCGCTGCGCACGCGGCCGCCTGCTTGCTGGCCGTAACCGTCCCCGGTGCTGCGCTGCATCGCCGCACCCGGGGACGGCCGCTAGGGAGGGCGGCCGCGACCGCGCTCGCGGTCTGGGCCGTCACCGGTGCCCGCTCCCTGCACCATGAGGCCGAACGGGTTCGCGTTCCCCTCATCGGCCACGATCTCGCCTCGGCGCGGGAAGTGCTGCCGAACCTCTGCGGTCGCGATCCGTCCCGGCTGGACGAGACGGAGATCACCCGGGCGGTGATCGAGTCGGTCGCCGAGAATACGTCGGACGCCGTGGTAGCGCCCCTGCTGTGGGGAGCTGTCGCGGGGCTACCCGGCCTGGTCGCCTACCGGGCGGTCAACACGCTCGACGCCATGGTGGGGTACCGGTCGGACCGGTACCTGAATTACGGCTGGGCCTCGGCCCGGCTCGATGACGCGGCCAACTGGGTCCCCGCCCGCGTCACCGCCGCGCTGACCGCGGCCTGCGCCCCCCTGGTCACCAGGGCCAGCCCTCGGAAGGTCATGGATGCAGTGCGCCGCGATGGCGGGCACCACCCCAGTCCCAACGCGGGCCAGTGCGAGGCCGCCTTCGCGGCCGCGCTCGGCGTGCGCCTCGGCGGTACGAATGTCTACGGTGGCGTGGCCGAGACGCGCCCTGGGCTGGGGGAGGGGCGCGTCCCGGATCCTGGGGACATCCGCCACGCGATCGTGCTCTCCAGGGCGGTAACCGTCTGCGCGACCGCCCTGGCCGTGCTGATTGCCGTCGCTACCGGCGCATGAAGAAGCTGATGAGCCAGATAACGAGCGCCGCGATGGCGATCCACCACAGCAGGTGCAGGGCGAAACCCGCGCCGGCGACGATCAAGATGATCAGCAGAGCGAGCAGGAACAGCATTTCTCGGACCTCCTTCTCAAGCCTGAACTGTTCGTGCAACTACCCGGTGGTGGTTTGTTAAACATCGCTCTGGCGTGGTACCGAGAGAACCATGGGCAAGCTACTGCTGATAATCCTGTGCTTCTTCTTCCCGTTCCTGGCCGTGCTGATCAAGTACGGGCCGTGCATGAAGGTGGTGTGGGCGATCGTGCTGCAGCTGATCGGTCACTTCCCCGGCGTGATCTACGGCATCTACCAGGTCACCCGCAACACCGGGCCGACGTCCTACTAGCCTCGTCCCGTGCGAGGAACGCTGCTGGTCGCCGGGACGGCCTCGGACGCCGGCAAGAGCGTGCTGGTGGCCGGGCTGTGCCGGTGGCTGGCCCGGCAGGGCGTGAAGGTGGCGCCGTTCAAGGCGCAGAACATGTCCCTGAACTCGTTCGTGACGATGGACGGCGCCGAGATCGGCCGCGCGCAGGTCATGCAGGCGGCCGCGGCGGGCATCGAGCCGACCGCCGACATGAACCCGGTCCTGCTCAAGCCGGGCAGCGACCGGCGCAGCCAGGTCGTGGTGCTCGGCCACCCCGAGGCCGAGGCCGACGCGCTGGGCTACCGCGCGCACGCGCCGCGGCTGCGCCAGGTCGCGGTGGACAGCCTGAACCGGCTGCGGGACGCCTACGACGTGGTCATCTGCGAGGGCGCGGGCAGCCCGGCCGAGATCAACCTGCGCGCGACCGACGTGGCCAACATGGGCCTGGCCCGGGCGGCCGGCCTGCCGGTCATCGTGACCGGGGACATCGACCGCGGCGGGGTGTTCGCCGCCATGTACGGCACGCTGGCCCTGCTCGAGCCCGAAGACCAGGCGCTGATCTGCGGCTTCGTGATCAATAAGTTCCGCGGCGCCGCCGAGCTGCTGGACAGCGGCCTGACCATGCTGCACCAGCTCACCGGCCGCCCCGTCCTCGGTGTGCTGCCCTGGCGCGACGGCCTCTGGGGCGACGCCGAAGACTCCCTCTCGCTCGACACCCGCGCGTTCCCGCCCACTCCGTTCGGCACCAATGGTCTTCTCCGGGTGGCGGTGGTCCGGTTCCCGCGGATCAGCAACTTCACCGACGCCGACGCGCTGGCGGCCGAGCCCGGCGTGCTGGTCCGGCTGGCCACCAGCCCGGCCGACCTGGCCGACGCGGACCTGGTGGTGCTGCCCGGCACCCGGGCCACCGTCGCCGACCTGGCCTGGCTGCGGGACCGCGGCCTGGCCGCCGCGGTCGCCGAGCGGGTCCGGGCCGGCCGCCCCGTCCTCGGCATCTGCGGCGGCTACCAGATGCTGGCCAGCCAGATCGACGACCCGGTGGAGTCGCGTCGCGGGACCGTCGACGGGCTCGGGCTGCTGCCGGTGCGGGTCCGGTTCGGCGCCGAGAAGATCCTGGGCCGCCCGCGCGGGAGCGCGCTCGGCGCGCCGGTCACCGGGTACGAGATCCACCACGGCGTCGCCGAGCTCACCGATCCCACCGTGGAACCGTTCCTGGACGGCTGCCGCCGCGGCGCCCTGTGGGGCACCAGCTGGCACGGCGCCCTGGAGAACGACGAGTTCAGGCGCGCGTTCCTGGCCGAGGTGGCGGCGCTGGCCGGCCGGGACTTCCGGCCCGCGCCGGACACCAGCTTCGCTGCCATCCGGGAGGCGCGCCTCGACGTGCTCGGCGACCTGGTCGCCGGGCACCTCGACACCGGGGCGCTGACCCGGCTGATCGAGGACGGCCCGGTGCCCGGTTTGCCCGTGCTTGCCACCACACTCAACCACTATCGGTAAGGTCTGCTCATGCCCGACAAGGTCCTTTACTGCGCGAAGGCCACGTCGACGGGGGATGGCCGCAACGGCCACGTCGTTACGTCCGACCAGCGCCTCGATCTCGACCTCGCCCTGCCCGAGTCGATGGGCGGCGACGGCAACGGCACCAACCCCGAGCAGCTGTTCGCGGCCGGGTACGCGGCCTGCTTCCACAGCGCGCTGCGGATCGTGGCCCGCCGCGCCAAGACCGATCCCGGCCAGTCCACCGTGTCCGCCGAGGTCGGCATCGGCCCCGAGGGCGACGCCTTCGGCCTGGTGGTCACGTTGATCATCAGCATTCCCGGGCTCGAGCGCGAGCAGGTGCGGGAGCTGGCCGAGGCGGCCCACCAGGTATGCCCGTACTCCCGCGCCACCCGCGGCAACATCAGCGTCGAGCTGCGAGTTCCCTAGCGTTCGGCTGCGTTACGCTCAGGGAATGGATCTCGCCGCCATCGAAGCCGAACGCGCCCGCCTGCACGCCGCGTACGTCAAGGACAGCCGGCCGGACAGCAGCGCCCGCGGTATCCACCACACCGCGCTGCTCAGCTCCGACGTGGAGCGGACGATCCGCTTCTACCAGGGCGTCCTGGAGTTCCCGCTGACCGAGATCATCGAGAACCGCGACTACGAGGGCTCCAGCCACTTCTTCTTCGACGTCGGCAACGGCAACCTGCTCGCCTTCTTCGACTTCCCCGGCCTCGACCTTGGCCCGTACGCCGAGGTCCTCGGCGGCCTGCACCACCTCGCGATCTCGGTCTCGCCCGAGAAATGGTCCGCGCTGCGCGCCAACCTCGAGGCCGCCAACGTCGAGTACATGGAAGAAAGCGGCACCAGCCTCTACTTCCGCGACCCCGACGGCGCCCGCCTGGAACTCCTCGCCGACCCCCTCGGCGAGATGTACGGCCAGACCGTCCTCTGACCCGGCTTGGATGCGGCGAGCCGCGCCCGGGGCGCGCTGTACGGGCTGGCGATCGGGGATGCACTCGGCATGCCGACGCAAATGCTCTCCCGCCCGGAGATCCGCGCTCGCTGGGGCGACCTGCTGACCGGCTTCGAACCCGCCCCGCCCGGTCACCCCATCGCCGCGGGCATGCCCGCCGGGACGGTCACCGACGACACCGAGCAGGCCGTCCTCCTCGGCCGCCTGCTGGTCAGCGGACACGGAATAATCGATCCGAACGAGTTCGCCGCTGCCCTCGTCAGCTGGGAACGCGACATGGCCGGGCGCGGTTCGCTGGACTTGCTCGGCCCCTCCACCAAGCGCGCCGTCGCCGCCGTCCTGGCCGGCACCCCGCCCGGGGAAGCCGGCTCCGCCGGCGACACCAACGGCGCCGCCATGCGGATAGCCCCGGTGGGCATCGCGGTTTCCCCCGATGACCTCCCGATGCTCGTCGGCCAGGTTGTGATGGCGAGCCGCGTCACCCATAACACCGGGATCGCGCTGGCCGGCGCCGCGGCGGTGGCCGCCGCGGTGAGCGCGGGCGTTTCCGGTGCCACCGTCGCCGACGCCACCATCCTGGGCGCTGACGCTGCGTCCATCGCGAAGCGCTGCGGCCACTGGGTGGCTGGCGCGGACGTCGCGGCGCGCATCGGGTGGGCGACTGGCCTGGTCACTGATCGCTCCCCACGCGATGCGGCCGATCTGATCTATCGTTTGGTCGGTACCAGCCTGGCCACCCAGGAATCGGTGCCGGCCGCGTTCGCCGTGCTGGCCGCGATCCCCGATGACCCGTGGCGGGCCTGCCTGCTGGCCGCCTCACTCGGCGGCGACTGCGACACGATCGCGGCCATGGCCGGCGCGATCACCGGTGCCTGCCACGGTATCGAGGCCTTCCCGCCCGGGGCCATCGCCGTCATCGACGCCCAGGACCTGGGCCTCGCTTCCCTGGCCGACGACCTGCTCGCCCTGCGATCCGGGCCGGTTCAGTAGCCCCGTCACTCAATCATGCCCAGGGCCGCCCGCAAGCCGGCCTCGATGCGCCGCATCGCGGGTGCCGTGATCGCGCCGACATCCGCCCGCACTTCGTCGTCATAGATCGTCTCGATGTCGTCGCAGGAAACCCAGCCGGTCATGACTTCCTCGGACCCCAGCGGCACCATCGCAGGCCGCTCAGCCTTGGGCGGCGTTGTCGTCAGCCGGGCCGCGAGCACTTGCTCGAATGCGCGGTTGCGCCGGTTATTGGAGACCACCAGGAAGAACTTGTCGTCGCCGATGTGAGTCAGGTGAGCACGGTAGATGCGGCCGCGCAGCATGTCCGTCATGGCTGAATGCCGTCAGTCCTCGTCGGCCCAGGCGGGACGCCTGCGTCGCGCAATCCGCCGGTACTCCGCCGCCTCGCCGCTGGCCAGCCTGTCGGCGGCCGCACTGGCGTAGGCATCCTCCTCGGCCTTCTCCCGGATCGCCCGTAGGCCCGCGGTAAAGATCATGTGCAGGAGTGCCGCCTCGGTGACTGTCTCCACGGCGACGCCAGCGAGGGCGGCAAGTGCATCGCGCTCGGGGGTGTGCCCCCGAAGGCGTTCCAAGTCGGCAAGATCTCGCTCGGTGAGCGGCAAACTCTTACGGGCCTTGGCTGGCTGGTTGAGCCTGGTGGCCACCGTCCCCGTACCTCCCGGATATGTGCGGCACTCTGTGCATAATATTATGCCACACATAGTGCTGCATCATTGCGAGGCTCAAGTGAGTGGTCCGGTTAGCCGTCTCGTCTTCGCCGGCGAGGCGATCGTCGACCTGTTGATGCGAGTGCCCGCGCTGCCCGGCCGCGGCGGCGACATGCTCGCGGAATCGGCGTCCGTCGAGGTCGGCGGCGGGTTCAACATCATGGCCGCGGCCGTCAGGCAGGGCCTGCCCGTGGTCTACGCGGGCGGCCACGGCACCGGGCCGTGGGGCGACAAGGTGCGTGCCGCCCTGGCCGCCGAAGGCATCGGGCTGCTCCGCCCGCCCCACCCGGACGCGGATACCGGCTTCACCGTGGGCCTGGTCGAGCCGGACGGCGAGCGGACGTTCGTCACCGCGCTGGGCGCCGAATCACTGGGCGCCGACTGGGACCTGATCCGGCTCCGGGCCGGGGACGCGGTCTACGTCTCCGGCTACGGCCTGGTCCCGGACGGCTCGGGCCCGGTCCTCGGCGCCTGGGCGGCCGGCCTGCCGGCCGGGGTCCTGCTGTTCACTGACCCGGGCCCGCTGGCCGCCGACATCCCCGCGGCCGTGCTCGACCCGGTGCTGGCCCGCTGCGACTGGTGGAGCTGCAACCGGCGCGAGGCCGCCTTGCTCACCGGCAGCGACGACCTGGCCGAGGCGGCCCGCCACCTGGCCCGCCGGACCGGGCGGGCCAGTGTGATCGTCCGTTCCGGCCCCGACGGCTGCGTGCTGGCCCTGCGGGTACCCGGCCCAGCGCAGGAGGACGACCCAGCGCAGGAGGACGACCCAGCGCCAGAGCACGCCCTGTCCCTCAGCCACATCACGGCGCCCGCCGTGATCGCGGTCGACACCACCGGTGCGGGCGACGCCCACTCCGGGGTGTTCCTGGCCGCCCTGGCCGCCGGGCTGGCGCCCGGCGAAGCCGCCCGCCGGGCCAACGCGGCCGCCGCCCTGGCCGTCACCCGGCCCGGGGCGGCCACATCGCCCACCCGGGCCGAGCTCGACCGGTTCCTGGCCGTCTAACCGCCGCCGCGCCCGCCTCAAGAAGTGGGCGTGGGGCTCGGCTTCGGTTTCGGCGTGGGCTTGGGCGCGGGCTTGGGCTTGTAGACCACCGTGACGGAGACGCTGTTCGGCCCCACCACGACGTGGGTGGTCAGCGCGACCTTGCTGGTTACCGTCACCGTCACGGTCGCGATCCCGTTGACCGGCAGGGACCCGGCGGCCGGCGAGACGCTGACCCTGCCGGCGTTAGCGGTGACCTGGACGGTGTAGTGCGGGACCGGCCCGTTCACCGCGGTGAGCTCGAAGGACCCGCTGACCGGTGCCCCGGCCTTCGAGGTGAGCGACAGGCTGACTGGTGCCACCAGCAGGTAGCCCGGGCCGGGCGAGCTCGATGGCGACGGCGACGCCGATGTCGGCGACGGCGAGGGCGAGGGCGGCGTCCCGCGGCCCGTGGGGAAGGCGGGGCTCGACGCCGTCGCGGGCACCGACGCGGACGCGGACGGCGTTGCGTTCGCCGTGGCCGTGACCTGGCGCGCCGGGACGACCCGGGGCGTGCGGCCCGGGCCCGCGCTGGAAGCCGGGGCCGATACTTCCGTGCCCGGCGCGGCCGTAGCGGTGGCCCCGGGCGCGGGCGCCGCCGGCCGGTGCGAGCCGCCGCCCGCTACCAGTGCCGCGGCAACGCCAAGCGACACGACCAGCGGCACCAGCAAGCCGGCCGCCGAGGCCAGGCCAGGATGCCGTTGCAGCCGCTGCCACCAGCGCGGTCCGGACGGGCCGATCACCCGCGGGAATCCTGCCTGGTCGAACGCGCCCGCGCGGTGCGCCACGCTCGCCCGCTGGGCGCGGCCCGTCGGGGTGTTGTCCGTGCAGGCCGCCAGCACTTTCCCCCGGAGCCCGGCCGGCAGCGTGACCGCCGCGAGCTCGTCGCCGGCGTCCGCTGACTCTGGGGCAGCCGCCCCGGCCCCGGCCGGACCGAGCCGCCGCAGGCACTCGTTCCGCGCGACCGCCTCCAGCCAGGCGCCGAGCCGGTCAGGATCGCCGAGCCCGTCCAGCTTGGCGGCCGCGATGAGGAATGTATCGAGCAGCGCCTCGGAAGCGTCGCCTTCCGGCAGCACCGAGCGGCAGGAGGCGTAGAGCGACGCGGCGTACTGGTCGTACGCCGCACCGAACCCGTCCGCGTCACCAGCGATGACGTCGGCTACTAGCGCACGATCCTGCATGGCCTAGCCCGGCGGGGTGGTGCTGGGGGTGGATGGGGGAACGGTGGGCGTAGCGGTGGGGCTGAACGTGAACTTAGGCCGGGACGGAGTCGGCGCCGCGGACGTGGCCGGATGCGACGGCGACGGCTTGGGCCTGGCCGTGGCGGTGGCGGACGGGGTCGGCGCCGGCGGCGCGGTGCTGGTCGCCGTCGCCGCCACGCTGATGGTCGGCTGCGCGCCGCTGGGCAGCCCGCTGGGCAGGTCGGTGCTGGCCGGCAGCGTGCCGCTCATCGCGGCACTCGACTGGCTCGACTGGGCGGCCGCGGCCGCGGGGTGCTTGGGATGGCCGGTAAGCGCGATGGCCGCGACGATGCCGGTCGCCGCGATCGCGATCACGACGGCGGCCACCGCCGCCGTCATGCCGGATAGCGCGAGCCCCCGCCGCCTGGGCGGCCTGATCGGCTCGGGGAAGCCGTTCTCCCGGAACGGCCCGGCCCGCTGCGTCACCTCCCGCCGGTACGACAGCGCCCCCGGGCTGGAACTCGTGCACAGCTGCAGGACCTCGTCCCGCAGCTCGAGCGGCGGCCCGAACAGCGGGACCATGCCATGCTGCATGGCAGGCCGCAGCGCGCCCTCGATGCGGTCGGCACAGACGTCGCACTGGTCGACATGGCGGTCGATCAGCTTGCGGTCCGGCGGAGTCAGCTCGCCGTCCCAGCCGTCCAGCAGCATGTCCAGGTCGGGACACGCCCGCCGGCCGGTCCGGGCCACCAGCAGGGCACCGAGTCCCCGCTCCAGCTGGCCGCGGGCCCCGGTGGCCAGCTCGTGCGCCTGGTTCCGGGGCACGCCGAGCACCGCCGCCAGGTCGGCGCCCTGCAGCTCGTGCCGGAGGTCGAGCTCGATGACCTCGCGCTCAGCCGGCTTCAGCCCGCCCAGGGCGGTCCGGACGGACTCGCGCAGCTCGGCTTGATCCGGCCGGCCCGCCGGGTCGGGGTACGGGTCGTCCAGGTCCCCGGCGTCGTCCAGGCCCGGTTCCGTCCCGTCCAGCCGCAGCTGGCATTCGTTGCGGCCGACCGCGTAGAGCCAGGGCCGGAGCTTCCTCGCGTCGCTCAGGTCGCCGAGCCGGGAGGCGGCGACGACGAACGTGTCCTGGACCGCGTCCGAGGCGTCGTCGGGATCGCCCAGCATCCAGTGGCAGTAACCGTACAGGGACCCAGCGTATTCGTCGTAGGCATGAGCCAGGCCGGCTGGGTCGCCTGCCGCGATGGTCGTGACGATCTCCCGGTCGTCCATCCCCAAACCGTAGTTGAAACACCAGCGTATGGGCGGAATGTCAGCAAATTTCGACCGGGTGGCGGCCCGATCCGCCCCGTTACGAGGGGGTGGGGGTCGGCGTATCGGTCGGCGTGTCCGTCGGCGTCGGTGTCGGCGTCGGGGTGGGAGTCGGCTTGCGCGTATGCGTCGGGGCCGGGGTCGGCGTATCGGTCGAGCTGTCCGTCGGCGACGCGGACGGGGAAGCCGGCGCCGAGGACGTGGCCGACGCCGAGGTGGCCGGCGTGGCCGACGCCGACGCCAGCGCCGTCGGCGTGTACGCGAACGTGGGCGCCAGGGCCGGCGCGACCGTGGAGGTCGCGCTGGGCGATGGCAGGCGGCTCGGGCTGGCGCCGGCCGGCTGCGAGCTGCCGGCCGCCGGGGTGCCCGGGGACGTGGCCGAATTGGAGGACTGAGCCGCCAGGGCCCCGGTGCCGTGCAGGCCGGTGACCGTGATCAGCGTGGCGCTCATCGCCGCCACCACCCACAGCGCCACCGCCGCCACCGCCGTGATGGCCCCCGGGTTGCCCCGCAGCCGGCCCCAGCTGAAACCCCCGCCGAAGCCTCCGTCGAGCAGCCCGGAGCCGGCCGCCGCCCGGCGGTCGCGGGACGGCACGGGGATCAGGTCAATCGAGGTTTCCGAATCCCCGTCGGGCGGGAGCAGCGGGGCCGTAGCCGTCCAGGAGGGCGACCGGGAGGCGGCCCGCTCCAGTACCGGCTCCCGTAGCCCGGCCGGCAGCGCGGGCAGCGGCAGCAGCCGGGCCAGCACCTCCGGGCGCAGTGACCCGTGCCGGCTCCCGGCGCAGATCTCGCAGGTCTCGATGTGCTGGGCGGCAATCTTCCCGGTCTGGACGGTCAGCTTCCCGTCCCAGCCGGCCAGCAAGGTGCCGAGTTCGGGGCACGCCTGCCGCCCCGTGCGCGCGATGAGCAGCGCGTCAATGGCCTTTTCCAGGTGCTCGCGAGCCTGCGAGGCCAGGGTGTGCGCCCGGCTCCAGGAGACCTCGAGCACGGTCGCGAGCTCCGACTCATCCAGGCCGTGCCGGACGCTCAGCTCGATGACCTCGTGCTCCTCCGGCTTGAGCTCGGAGAGAATGGCGCGCAGGACACGGCGCACCACCGCCTGCTCGGCGCCGGCGGCGGGCCCGCCGTCGCCGGCCCCCTCGTCGAAGCCCGGCTCGGCCGTGCGCAGCCGCCGGTAGCAGTCATCCCGCGCGATGGCGTAGAGCCGGGCGCGCAGCTGGCCGGCGTCCTTCAGGCCGCCCAGCCTGGCGGCCGCCGCGAAGGTCTCCGCCAGGGCCCCCGCGGCCAGCCGGGGATCACGCAGCATCCAGCGGCAGTACCCGTACAGGGACGCCGCGTACGTGTCGTACGCGGCGGCCAGCCCGCCCGGGTCGCCCGCCGCTAGGGCTGCGACAACCTCGCCGTCGTCCATGTGCACACCGTCTGTGAGTCGCCCGTTATACCCAGATCGTCGCAACCGATCATAAGTAACAGCTCAGGCGCATATGACATCAATCGCCCCAACGGCGTGACCTGCACCCCAGTTGCACCTCGGCCGCACCTCAGTTGTACGTCGTGCCCGGCGGCTGGGCCCGCTCGACGGCCTGCGCCGGCGGGTAGAACGGGATCCATACCTGCACGCTCGTGCCGACTCCGGCCGCCGACTTGAGCATGGCGTGACCGCCGTGCGCGATCGCGATGGCCTGGACGATGGCCAGCCCGAGGCCGCTGCCGTGGCCGTCCTTGCCGTTGTGCCCGCCCCGGTAGAAACGGTCGAACGCGCGCGTGGCCGCGTCGGCGTCCATGCCCTGGCCGGAGTCGGTCACCTCGAGCAGGGCGCCCTGCCCGGCCTCGGAGAGCCGGACGGCGACCGGGGTGTCCGTCGCGGTGTGCTCGCGGACGTTGCCGAGCAGGTTGGCCAGCACCTGCCTGATCCGGGGCTCGTCGGCCACGACCAGCAGGCTGTGCGGTGTCCGGGCGCTGACCGGACGGCTCGGCTCGACCGCCTGGGCGTCGGCGACCGCGTCCGCCACCAGGGCCGACAGGTCGGTCTCGGTCAGGTCGAGGGAGGAGTCGCGGTCCAGCCGGGCCAGCTCGAGCAGCTCGGCGACCAGGCTGGACATCCGGTCGGCCTCCTGCTCGATGCGGCGCATGGCGTTCGGCAGCCGGTCCTCGCCCAGCGCGCCCTGCCGGTACAGCTCGGCGTACCCGCGGATGGTGGTGAGCGGCGTGCGCAGCTCGTGCGAGGCGTCCGCGGCGAACTGCCGCACCTTCTGCTCGGAGTCCCAGCGGGCGCCGAACGCCTGCTGGATCCGGTCCAGCATCGTGTTGATCGCCCTGGCCAGCCGGCCCGCCTCGGCGTGGTCGCCCGGGTCGGGCATCCGGGCGGTCAGGTCACCCCGGCTGGTGATGATGTCGGCGGTGCTCGCCATCCGGTCGAGCGGAGCCAGTCCCCGGCTGATCAGCCAGCGGCCGCCCACCGCGAGCAGGGCGAGCAGGATCGCCCCGGTGATCAGCTCGGCCAGGACCAGGCCGCGGACCTCGCTGCCGACCGCGCTGTTCGGCCGCGCGATCACCAGGATGCTCTTGCCGGGCAGCATCGACTCGTTGCTGCGCTGCGCCTCGGTCGAGGTGACGATGCGCCAGACCGCGGTCATCGCCGGGCCCGACTGCGCGATGGGGAACAGCTGGCTCGCCGGGTACTGGGTCAGGAAGGTCTTCCACCGCCTGCTGGCGACCAGCTCGTTGAGGAAGGCCGTCAGCTCCCGCAGGGCGGGCGACGGCGGGCTGGACAGCACCTGCACCGAGCGGGTCGGGCCGTTGTAGTAGGCGACCGCGTACCCGCCCGGCAGGCTGCTGAGCTCGCTCAGCTTGAGCCGGGCGGTCAGCGAGAGGTCGGAGTTGAACTGGTCCTGCTCGGAGTTGCCCAGCACCACGGTGGTGACCACGCCCATGATGATCAGGAACAGGGCGGTCACCGTGATCAGCCCGGCCAGCAACCGCGACCGCAGCGACAGCCTGCCGCGGCCAGGGCCGAGCCGCCGCGTCAGGTTCAGCGCCGCATTCACCTGGTCGCGCGCTCGGTTTCCGGCGGCGGCCGCAGGCTGTAGCCGACGCCGCGCTGGGTGTGGATCAGCGGCGGCCCGAGCGGGTCGAGCTTACGGCGCAGGTAGCTGACGTACGTCTCCACCACCTGGGACTGGCCGGCGAACTCCCAGCCCCACACGTTCTCCAGCAGCTGCTGCCTGGTCAGCATCCGGCCCTGGTTGCGCATCAGGTAGGCGAGCAGCCGGAACTCCGTCGGCGAGAGCTCCACCGCGGTCCCGTTGCGCCGTACCGCCCAGTGCTCCTCGTCCAGCTCCAGGTCGCCCACGGTCAGCAGCGCCGCGTCGTCGCTCGGGCCGTCGCCGCCGGGCGCGCGGGTGGTGCGGCGCAGCACCGCCCGGACCCGGGCCACCAGCGCCTCGACCGAGAACGGCTTGGTCACGTAGTCGTCGCCGCCCAGGGTCAGCCCGCGGATCGTGTCCGACGTGGTGTCCCGCGCGGTCAGGAAGATGACCGGGAC
>JAICWX010000500.1 GCA_025934635.1 Streptosporangiaceae bacterium
CAGCGGCATCGTGATCGCCGCGCCGACGCCCTGGACGGCGCCGATCATCATCAGGCGGCGGCGCCCGAACCGGTCACCCAGCGCATTGGTCACGATGAGGTTGTCCATCGAGATCATGAACACCGCGACGGAGCAGGCCAGCTAGGTCCCGAGCGGTTTTCTCATCGTGCCGTTCTCCATCCGTGCCCCCCGGCACAGGATGTCAGCGAGCTCTGAAACGTCCCTGATACAGCGCTGAACCGGCGAGCACGGAGATCCAGCACATGCCCAGGCCGAGCAGGACCCGTTCGCTCACCCCGTACAGTTCGGTGCCCCAGGCGTACCGGAAGACGACCGCGGCCAGCACGGTGAGCACTGCCAGCGCGGCCGCCGCGCGCCGGGCCGCCCGGGCCGGGCCGTACCCGGCCACCAGCGCCATGGCCGCGATGGCCAGCGCGCCGGCGCCGATCGCGGCCCCGACGTGAACCTGGCTCACGACGGTGCGCGGCGCGCCGGGCTGGTCCTTCGGCGCCAGGCCGGCCACGATGGCCGCCACCCCGTACAGGATGAGGCAGGCCGCCAGCGTACGCCCGTGGCGCCCGGCGTACGGCCGCACGGTGCTGGCCCCGGCGATGACCAGCAGCCCGTAGACCGCGAAGGCCGCCCGCGCGGCCAGCGCCCAGCGCTCGCCCGGCGAGGCGAGCCGGCTCACCGCGTCCGACCACTGGTTGTAGCCCGGGGTCAGCGCGCCGATGACGATGACGGCGGCGGCGAACACCGCGGTACTGGCGGCCACGCAGCCCAGCCGCAGGCGGAACCAGTCGGGCGAGGTCATCGCGGTGCTCCGGGTGAGGACAGTCATGCCGCACCCGCCTTGGACCGGGCCAGGACGAGCCCGGCGGCGGTGGCCCCGGTGAAGTTGGCGACCAGGTCCCAGCTGGTGTTCCAGTAGCCGCCGGCGTGGGCCCCGTGATGCGCCAGGGTGGCGATGAACTCCACCATCTCGTTGAGGGCGCCCAGTCCGAGGGCGGCGCCGACAGCCAGCAGGACCAGCTCACCGCGGCGGCCATATGCGTGCGCGGCGGCGAGCATGTACCAGCAGGCGAACACGATGACGAAGCTGCAGTAGGCGTGCGCGAAATGGTCGTACTGCAGGTAGTGGGTGCCCAGCGACGGGCTGTACGGGCCGGCGTCCGCGTTGTACAGCACGTCGTGGCCGACCCGGATGAGGCCGCCGGCCAGGGTCGCGATCGCCGCGATCGCCAGCCCGGCCGCCAGCAGCGGCGGCAGCACCACCCGGCGCAGCCCCACCACGGCCGCCGCGATGACCAGCACGGAGGACACGTAGCCGACGGTGCTCGGCGAATGGGTCGCGAACCCGTAGCCGGTGAAGCCGACGACGGCCGCCGCCGCGACCAGGAACGAGCCGCGCTCGGCCGGGCTGAGCCGGGGACGCCGCGTCCGCGGCGGCGGCGAGATCTGCTCGGCCAGGGTCACGTCCGGGCTTTCATAAGTTGTCATTATCCCAGACTGCTACGGCGGTTCCGCCCGGACATGAGCACACCTACTCATGAGTAACTAAGTACGCGACTCAACCCGCGGACCCGTCCTTGAGGTTTCCGTCCTTCAGGTCCCCGTCCTTCAGGTCACTGCGCAGCTCGCGCTTGAGGATCTTGCCGCTCATGCTCCGCGGCAGCGGCACGTCCCTGAGCACGAGCTGGCGGGGACGCTTGAAATGAGCCAGCGAGTCCGCGCCGACGCCGTCGCGGCCCTGTCGGCCGCGCTGGCGGCCCCGGTCACCTTCGTCGGTGTCGACGGCCCGCTGCCGGCCCTGATCGAGGCTCACGGCATCACCTTCATGGTCGCGGTCCCGACGATGGCGCTCGCGCTGATGCGGCACCCGGAGTTCACGTCGCGGGACCTGTCCTCGATCCGCATGATCTTGTGCGGCGCGGCGCCCGTCCCGAGGACAGCATCATCACCGGCGGCCTGAACGTGTACCCGGCGGAGGTCGAGGCCGCCCTTATCAAGCTCGACGGCGTCCTGGACTGCGCCGCCTACGGTGTCCCGGACGAGAAGTGGGGCGAGGCGGTGGCGGCCTCCGTCGTGCTCGCTCCCGCCACCCTCCCGCGCACCGCCTCCGGCAAGATCCTCCCCCGCGTCCTCCGCGCGCGCTTCACCGCACCCCGCAGTGCTCCAGTGCCACCAGGGTCAGCGCCCGCGCGGCCGTGAGCAGCTCACCGATCGGCACCGACTCGCGCGGCGCGTGCGCCCGGCTGGCGTCGCCCGGCCCGTAGTGCACGGTCGGCACGCCGCCCATGTTCGTCATCAGCCGCAGGTCGCTGCCGTACGGCGTGCCCCACCTCGCCTGGGCCTGGCTGGACACGGCCGCATGCGCGCGCTCGACCAGGCCGATGATGGCGGCGTCCGCGTCGGTCAGCCCGGGCGCGAACTGCCCGCCCCACCATTGCACCTCGACCGGGTTGTCCCGCAACCACGGGTCGGCGGCGGACGCCTCGGCGACGGCCTCCTCCAGGGCCCGCCGGGCATCCGCGACGTCCTCCCCGATGGCGACGCCCATCCGCCCGTCCGACGTCAGCCGGCCCGGGACCGAGGAGGCCCAGTCACCCGCCGCGATCGTGCCGAGCTCGATCGGGATCGGCAGGTCCCAGCGCTCCATGATCGGGTGCTTGACCGCGTTGCGCTCGGCCTCCAGGCGGCGCAGCGCGGCGAAGATCGGGATGAACTTCTCGATGGCGCTCACCCCGGAGGTCCGCCGCGACGCGTGCGTGGCGCGTCCGCGCACGGTGAGCCGGAAGGTGAGCGCGCCGCTGTTGCCCGGCGCGATGTCGAGCGAGGTGGGCTCGGGGATGACGCAGGCGTCCGCCCGCCACCCCCGGCGCAGCATCGCGTAGGTACCCAGGCCGCCGTCTTCCTCGCCCACCACCGTGCCGAGGATCAGGTCGCCGCGCAGCGGCACCGCGAGCGCCGCGAAGGCCCGCACGGTCCACAGCGAGGCGACCAGCCCGGCCTTCATGTCGCACGCCCCGCGCCCGTACACCGTGTCCGCCGACACCGAGCCGGAGAACGGCACCTGGTCACCCCACGGATCCAGGTCCCCGGGCGGCACCACGTCGACGTGGGCGTTGAGCATCAGCGAGGCGCCGTCGCCGCTCCCCGGCAGGCGCCCGACCGTGCCCTGCGCCTCCGCCCGGTCCACCTCCGTCCCCGGGAAGTCCCCGGCCGCGACCGTCTCGGCCATCGGGATCGGCCAGGCGTCCACCTCGAGCCCGTCACCGGCCAGCCGCTCGCCGAGCACGCCCTGGATGGTGTTCTCGTCAGCGCTGCCCGAGATGCTCGGCACCCGCACCAGCCCAGCCAGGTCGCTGACCATTTCCGCCGCGTGCCCGTCGAGGTAGTCGAGCAGGCGCGAACGCCAGACCCTGACAGCTGGATCAGCGGGCTCGTTCATCGGCGCGGAATCCTTTCGCTCAGATATGCCTCATTGGCTTCCAGTGTTACCCGCGCGTGGATGTGACGCTCATGGCCGCCACCCAGTCGACTGATCACTAAAAATCTTAAAATTTGAGTTCGATGTACTTATTGTTGATCTTGTATGATGCTAAGTTTGTTCTGAGCGGAGGTCTCCGCGGAACCCTTTCCCCTTAGCCGGCCAGGTGAGTCATGTCTGCTGCGCTGTCCCCCGAGCCCGAGGAGCCGGAGGGCTCCGGGCTGCCCGGGGATGACGGAGAAGGCACTCCGCAGGGCCTGTACGTGACGCTGCCGGCGGAGGAGCTGTCCCTGGAAGGCTTCGCCGAGGACGGCCGCGCCGACACCATGGCCCCGGGCCCGCTGCTGGCCACGGTGCTCGACGCCGTGACGGAGCCGGGCGGGGCCGGGCTCCGCGCCCTGGCCGATGACCAGCTGATCGGGTTTCTGTCAGGGGCGCGGCGGATGGCGTCACGGCTGGAGTGGGCGCGGATGGCGGCCCTGGCCGAGTTCGCGTCCCGCCCTCGGCGGGACGACTTCGCCGCCGACGAGGTCGCGGCGGCGTTCCGGCTGAACTGGCTGTCCGCCGCCGGAGAAATCCAGTACTCCCAGCTGGTCGCCCGGCGGCTCCCGGTCACGTTCGCGCTGCTCGCCGCGGGCAAGCTCGACCCCGCCCACGTCCGGATCATCGAAGACACCACCAGCATCTTGTCCGATGAGGACGCCGCCCTCGCCGACGCCAAGCTGGCCGAGGTGGCGCAGGACAAGACCTACGCCGAGCTGCGGCGGGCCGCGACCCGGCTGGTCGCCCGGCTCGACCCGGAGGCCGTCCGGAAGCGGAAGGAGAAGGCCCGCCGGGAGGCGCATGTACGGGCATTCCGGGAGGACTCCGGCAACGCGGGGATCTCGGGCCGGGAGATGCCCAGCGTGGAGGTGCTGGCCTCGATGCAGCACATCGAGCACCGCGCCCGCGCGCTGCGCGACGCCGGCGTCCCGGGGACGTGGGAGGAACTGAAAGCCCGCGCCCTGCTGGACCTGCTCCAAGAACGCGACTCCCGGCCTGCCCCGGGCGAGGCTCCGGCCCAGGGCGGCGGTGCGGGCAGCGGGGATGCCGGGGAGCCGGACAGCCCCGGCCCGGACCCGGGCAGCCCGGGCGGCTCCGGCCCCGGCGGCTCCGGCCCCAATCCCGGTCCGACAGGACGCGGCCGCCCCGCCGACACCGGCTCCAGCATCGGCGCGCTGATCACCATCACCGTCCCCCACACCGCCCTGACCGGCAACACCGGCCCGCCCGGCGAAGTCGGCGGGTTCGGGACTCTCGACCACGCCGACACCCGGGACCTAGTGGCGGCCGCAGCCCGGAACCCCGCCACCCGGTGGTGCCTGACCACCCTGCACCCCGATGGCACCGCCGCCACCCACGACTGCGCCACCGGGCCACGTCGCTGGCCGCCCGGTCAAGGACCGCCCGGTCAAGGACCACCCGGTCAAGGACCACCCGGTCGGCGGCCTTCCGGACAGGGAGCGCCGGGTCCATCACCGCCGGAACCGGTGACCCTCCGCAGCCTCCTAGATTTCCTGAACCTCACCGGGCTTACGCCCATCATC
>JAICWX010000377.1 GCA_025934635.1 Streptosporangiaceae bacterium
CAATGGCATTAAGTTAAAGCGGGGACGGGCATCAGCCAGAAGACGATCGTGCTCAGCGGGGTCAGCCGGGCAGTCTGGCCGGGCCTGCGGGTCTTGTACCGGCCGCCGGGGCGCTTGGTCTTGCGGTCGTAGCGGCGGCCGGGCCGTTCGGGGACCAGGTTGCGCGGGCAGGTGATCTCGAAGGCGAGGTCCTCGGTGCTCTGGGCCAGGCCGTCAGGGGGAAAAGCATCCGGAGTCGCTGATGCGGCTGCGGATTCCGTCGCGGGCGCGGGTGAAGGAGATCCGGGCGGGATCTAGGCCGGCGTCGCTGGCGGCGTGGCTGATCAGGGTGCGGATGGCCTGGTAGCAGCAGAGCATGGCGTAGATCTCCTGGCGGATCATCGGCGGGGACTTCGACCGCGGGACCACCGCCGCGCCGCCGCGGATGGAGGTCTCCAGCTCGTCGAAGCATGTTTCCAGCTGCCAGCGGCAGGCGTAGGCAGCTGCGGCCTGCTGCGGTGACACCAGGGCGGGATCGAGGATGTCGGTGACCAGGGTGAAGGTCTCGGATGTCTCGCTGCCGTCTTCGGAGGTGACTGAGTACTCGATGACCCGCACCGGGATGCCGGGGATGTCACCGCCGGAGCCGCCTTTGCGGCGCATCCGGCGGGAGGCGTCCGGGTCGGCGATGCGTGACAGCCAGGTCCCGTCGGCCAGCACCTCCAGCACCGGCAGGTCCACGTCGCTTCTCGCCCGCCACAGGACGTGCATGCCGGCGGCGAGCACGTCTTCGAGCAGGCCGTGGGACAGGAAGTTGCGGTCGGCTGCCAGCAGGTCGCCGCGCTCGAGCCTGCCCAGGAGCTGGCGGGTCAGCGGCTGCTCCCCGGTCGCCAGGCCCGAGGTGGCCGCGCCCAGTACCGACCGGGTCCCGCATTCACCCAGGCCGACGACGCGGAGCTGCGGGAACGGCCCGCGGCCGGCGTCGTTGGACGGGTAGCCGAACTCGGCGGCGTTCTGCGGCGTGTCCGGCAGGTCCAGGCACATCCCGTCCACGGCCACCAGCCGCATCCCGGAGACGAACGCGCGCTCTTGCTCCTGCCCGGCCAGCGGCCCGGCGACCTCCTCCATCAGCCGCTGCATCACCTGCCAGCCCAGCCGCTGCCGCGCATACGTCACCGCAGCCGCCGTCGGCTGCATCCCCAGCGACATCCGCACCCGGAACCGCCTGGCCCAGTCCAGGCCCGTGACCAGCTTGTTCCACACCTCCGTGTAACTGGAGTTGAAGAACAGCACCATCGCCAGCAGGTAATACACCACCACCCGCGCCGGCAGCGTACGCGTGCGCTGCTCGCGCACGCCCGCCTCCTCGACGACCCGGTCGACCAGCTCCGGGGTGAACACCGCCGCCAGGACGCCGATCCCGATCCGGTCCGCGAGCCGGTCCCCGGCTACCACCTGCTGCCCTGGTCTCGCCACCAGGCGATCTTACACCGATGTATGCCTAACTTAACGCCATTGGGGCAGGCCCTGCGGGCGATGAATATCGGGGCGATGTGTTTTACCTGTCGTCAGGCATCGGCGCGGACGCCAGGCGGCGCCTGCCCGTAGGGAGGGATCCGGGTCTCATGAGTGGCGATGAGTACCAGCCTGTTGCCGTATCGCGGCGGATAGGCGCACCGGCGGGCATGATCTTCCCGATCCTGGCGGACCCGGGCAGGCACCGCGAGCTCGACGGTTCGGGGATGTTGCAGGGCGTGGTGTCCGGCACCACGATCTGCGGCGTGGGGGACGTGTTCGTGATGAGGATGTACTTCGACGAGCTGGGCGACTACCAGATGATCAACCACGTGGTCGAGTACGAACTGGACCGGCGGATCGGCTGGGAGCCAGAAGCGGGGCAGGGCCATCCCAACGCTGAGCCGGGCGCTGAACGCCCGGCGCGCTGGGGGCAGCGGTGGTCGTTCGAGCTGACCCCCGACGGGCCGGATGCCACCGTGGTGACCGAGATATTCGACTGTTCACAGGTGCCTGAAGACCAGCGGGTGGATATCGGCTACGGCAACATCTGGGTCGAGGGCATGGCCGAGACACTGAAGCGGCTTGACGCGCTGTGCGCCCGGCAAGGGAACCCGGCCGGTGCGTCGTAGGCCCGGCAAGGTATGTCAACCGCGTCTGGGCTGGCCTGCCCGGCGCAGACCGATCCTGCCCTGAGTCCGGTGATCGCTGAGCGTCGAAATTCGACGAGCTGGGCATTGCCAGCTACGCGGTGCGCGAACCGGCCATCCCGCACCTCGAGAGCGTCCTGGCCCTGCTCCGCGGCTGACGCCATCGAATAAAGTGCGGGAAATGGCGACAAGCTACTGGGACCGGCGGGCCGCCCAGGCCGACGATCTGCTCGGCCAGGCCGACGAGATGGGCGAGCTCGCGCCGGGCACCCGGCCCGCCCGCGTCGCCGCCCGGCTGGCCGTCCAGGCCGCGGACGTTTTAGCCAGCGACCGTGGCTCGGCGGCCGACCTGCGCCGCCTCGCCCAGGCCCTGTGGCGGCAGGCCTCCGCGTTCATGGTGTCCGGTCAACGGGCCGCCGCGCTGGCCCCGGCCCGGCGCTGCTGGCTGCTGACCGAGCTGGCGCTGACCATGGCGCCGCCCGGCGAGCCCGGCTGGGACCAGGCCATCGCCGACGCGGTGCGGCGGCTGGGCGTGGTCATGCCCGCGCTCGCCGCCGGCCGCCCCGGCGAGGCCGAGCAGCTCTACCGGGCCTGCACCGCCGCCGTCGCCGACGACACCGCCCGACCAGGCCTACCTGGACATCCTGACCGGCCGGGAGGTGGCCCACACCCTGCGCGAGTTCGCCGCCGATGGCCCGGTCGAGATCACCGAGCTGGTCACCGCGCTGCGGATGGTCAGCCGGATACAGACCGTGGCCGGCGAGCCGCCCCAGGCCGCGGACACCTGGACGAGGCCATCGCGCTGGCCGCCTCGGTCGCCGCCCGCGGCCCGGCCTACCGCGCCCTGCTCCAGGGCCTGCGCGCCGAGCGGGACGGCCTGCGCCGCTCCCCGGTCGAGCCCGCCCCCTGACGCGCCCGATTGACGTCCCGGCGCCACCGTGGAGATTGCTTACCCGCCGAACCCCGTACGCCGGATCGTCAACCGGGCAGACATTGCCTGATGCGGCACTAGACGCTTTCTAGGCTCAACGCGTGACTGGCCGGGTGGCGTTCTCGGCGGTATTTAGTGCCTGGACGGTTGCGGACTGATTGTCGGCATGCTCAGTTCTGGCGCAGGTCCGCTGTGGCCATAGTGGACAGGCAGAACGGGTGGCCGACCGGATCGGCGTAGACGCGGCAGTGGTTATTCGGCTGGAGTTCGTACTTAGTGGCACCGGCGGCTAGCACTCGCGCTTCGGTTGCGTCCAGGTCATCGACGTCGAAGTCCAGGTGCAGCTGCATAGACGAGGCTGGATCCGGCCAACTGGGCGGCGCGTAGCCCGGGGCGGCCTGGAAGCAGATGTCCGAGCCGTCAGGGCAGGTCATCATGGCCCAGGAGTCACCTGGGACGGTGACCTGGCCGCCGGTGATCTCGGCGTAGAACGCGGCTAGCTCCCCGGCGTGCGGGCAGTCGAGCGTGACCCCGCCGAACTTGATTGAGTCAGACACGAGATCTCCCTCAAGGATCCTGGCACGGGCTGGGCGTAGTTCATCTTTATTATTCCGACGGTGTCATCGTGGGCGCCGGGTGCCGTAGACATTGGCGGTGCTCCTTGAGCTCGAAGACGTTGACTTCGGCATACCGGAAAGTAACACCACCAACCGCTGGTCGCGGCGCTGCCTTCCAGGTCGCTGAGCGCCTCCACGCCGCGCGCGACCAGTTCCTTGGGCTGGCAGCGGTAGCTGGCGCTGGTGCCGCAGGCCGCGTCAGTTTCTGGCGGCCGAGGGCTTCCACTTCGCGTGCACGCCCGACGGCGCGCCTGCCGGGCTGATCAACACGATCCCCGTCGATGCTCGCACCATCTCGACGCTCGAGCCGCTCCTGCAGGTGCACACCAGCCAGTTAACCCGCCCTCAGGTCGATGACCCTGGCCTGCGCGCGGGCGTCTTCGCCGGGTTCCTGGTCTGCGACAAGGGCGGCGCCGCGGCCCGCGCCGACGACCTGCCCCGGTGGCTCAGGTTGCTGCACCCGAGCGGCTGTGATCGGCACTGCCGCGAACGCGGGCAGGCCGTGGCGGATGAGCAGACGGGCTGATGGCGGCGTTCCCTTATGGCGTGAGATCATCCCGGACTATGCGCAAAGACCTGCGGGAATCCCCTGAGTACGCGGCGGTGGCCGAGCATCTGCGGCGGATGCACGAGCCGGTCTTCGGCCGGCCGCATCACGTCACCGACCTGGTCGCCACGGCCGACGCCGGCCGCATCGTGGTGACCGGATCGGTCTACGACGAGCTCGAGGGGCTGCCGCGCACGGCACTGTACGAAGTCCGGGACGGCGAGCTGCACGCGCTGACCTCCGGCGGCGGGTCGGCCAGGGCGGCGCGGCTGGCACCGGACGGGTCGGCGCTGGCCTTCCTGTCCGACCGGGCCAAGGCCGAGGTGTTCCAGCTCTACCTGCTGGCCGAGGGGCAGCTCGGGGAGGCCAGGCCGGCTCCCGCCGTGCCCGGAACGGTCGAGTTCCTCGCGTGGTCACCGGACGGCGGCCGGATCCTGCTCGGGGTGGCCGGGCTGGGTGCGGAGATGGCCGACGCCCAGGGCTCTGGCACGGCCGGCACGGGCGAGTCCGGGCTGCCGGACTGGTACCCGGAGGTCGAGGCCGGAACGCCCGAGGATGCCTGGCGCAGCCTGTGGCTCTACACCCCGGCCTCGGGCGAGCTGGCGCAGGTCTCGCCCGGCGGGCTGAACGTCTGGGAGGCGGCCTGGTCCGGCAGCGGGCACGTGCTCGCGATCACCAGCGACCGGCCCGGCGAGGACGACTGGTACCAGGCGGTGCTCAGCCGGCTCGACCTCTCGACCGGCGCGGTCACTGAGCTGCTCCGCAGCGACGTCCAGCTCGGGCTGCCCGCCGGGACGTCCGACGGCACGCGCGCCGCCGTGGTGGAGGCCGTCTGCAGTGACAGGTGGATCGTCGCGGGCGACCTGATCCTGCTGGACCTGGAGGCCGGCACCAGGTGCGCCGTCGACACCGCCGGGACCGACGTCACCGCGGTCCAGTGGATCGACGGAACGCGGCTCGGCTACGTCGGCCAGCGCCACCTGGACAGCGTGGCCGGGATCGCCGACGCCGGGGCGGGACCGCTGCCGGAGAAGATCGCCGCCACCGAGCTGGCCGCGTCCGCGCAGTCGTGGGCGAGCTGGTTCTACCCGGGCGGCGCCTTCACCTCCGACGGCCGGCTCATCGTGATCAGGGACGACTACGACACACCGCAGGAGATCGCGATCCTCGGCCCTGGCGCCGACCAGGTGCTGACCTCCCTGGCCCACGCCGGCACCGATTACCTTCGGTCGGTCGCGGGCTCGGCCGAGAGCGTCACCTGGAGCGCGCCCGACGGGACCGTGATCGAGGGAGTGGTGTGCACGCCCGCGGGCGCCGGGCCGTTCCCGCTGGTCCTGCACGTCCACGGTGGCCCGGTCGGGGCCGTCCAGCGGAACTGGGCGATGCGTGACTACGGGGTCGCCTTGCTGGTCTCCCGCGGGTACGCCGTCCTGCTCCCGAACCCGCGCGGCAGCTCGGGACGGGGCCAGGAGTTCGCCGCCGCCGTCGTCGGCGACATGGGCGGCGCGGATACCCACGACTACCTGTCCGGGATCGACGCCATGGTCGAGCGCGGGATCGCCGATCCGGCCCGGATCGGCACCACGGGGGTCAGCTACGGGGGGTTCATGTCGGCCTGGCTGGTGAGCCAGGACCAGCGGTTCAAGGCCGCCGTGGCCGGCTCGCCGGTGACCGAGTGGTACAGCTTCACGTTCACGACCAACATCCCCCGGTGGGGACTGTGGTTCCTGGACAACGCCGATCCCGAGGAAGTCAGCAACCAGGTGCACACCCGCAGCCCGGTGCTGCACGCGAGCAAGGCCAGGACGCCGACCCTGCTCACGGCGGGCGCGAAGGACCGGTGCACGCCCGCCGGGCAGGCCAGGGAGTTCTACCAGGCGCTGATCGGTCATGGCGTCGACTCGGAACTGGTGATCTACCCAGGGGAAGGCCACGGCGTCAGCCGGTTCCCGGCCATCACCGACTACCTGACCCGGCTCGTGATCTGGTTCGAGAGGTACATGCCGGCCTGATCCCCGGCGCGGCAGATGTCCAGGTCAGCGGGCATCTGATCGGCGGGTTTCACCCGGCTGAGCAGGTAGGCTCGCCCGGATGACCAGCAGCGGAGCATCCAGGACAGGCCAGCCAGGACACCGCAAACCCGGCGGCGGCCGCCGCACGGGCAGGCTCGCGATCCTCATCGGCGTGGCCGCGGCGGCCTGCGTGGGAATCGTCGCGGCCGTGCTCAGCGCGGCCGTGCCGGATCCTGGCCCGGCCGCACGGCCGGCCGCGGCGGGCTCGTCCGCATCGGCAGGCCGGACCGGCACCGCACGGCCGGCTACGGGAACGGCCAGCACCCGGCCGTCCGCTCGCGCCCAGCCCGCCGCGCCCGCGCCCGCCGGGCCGGCGTTCCCGGCCGGCTTCTGGTCGGGCAGCGACAGCACCGGCATGCCCCTGCGCGGCGATGCGCCGGCCCGGCTGCCGGGCATCGGCGGCATCGACGGCGGTTATATCGGGATGGCCGGGAACTGGGCCACCTGGCAGGGTTGCGGGACGAAGGAGATCTGGTCGAGCCAGGACAGCGCGGCCGCCAACGCCAGCTTCACCCGATACCGCAAGGGCATCGGGACCGGCGTCTACTGGTTCATGGGCGGTCCCGGCGTGGACCCCCACTACAACGGGACCACCGGGCAGGCCCACGCGTGGGGCGCGGCGCAGGCGGCCCAGGCCCTGCGGGAGATCGCGCGCAAGACGACCCGGGTAACCTACCCGGTGGTATTCATGGACGTCGAGCTGCCGGGCCACGCGCCCACCTTCACCCCGGCCGACGACAACGGCTGGACCAGCGCCTACACCTCGCCCTGCAGCGGCCGGGTCAGCGCGGGCCACATCCCGCACCGGGTCGACCGCGCGGAGCTCGACGGCTTCGCCGCCTACCTGACCGCACACTCGCCCGACCAGCCCGGCGTGTACTCCTCGCCGGCCATCTGGCCCCAGATCTTCGGCACCGGCCTCGCGGCGCTGATCCCGCACCTGTACGAGTGGACCTACAACCAGGCCACCGCCAGCCTGGCCCGCCAGCCCGTGGGCTGGTGCCTGCGCGGCACCGCGACGTGCGCCCGGTTCTTCGGCGGCGTCACGGCCAGCTCCCGGTACGCCCTGATGTGGCAGTGGTCGGGCGGGGGCGGGACCTGGAACGGCATCGGGGACTTCGATCAGATCGACGGCAGCCGCACCCCGCGGGCCCCGGCCGGCGGCTAGCGCGCCAGGCAGGTACCCGCGTCGGCCTCCTCGTCCAGCGGCACGAGCTCGTCCTCCCAGGTCGACGGCACCGTCCAGGCGGCCAGGCCGCCGATGACCGGGATGAACATGGTGGCCAGCGGCGGGCGGGCGGCCGGCCGCGGGCGGCGCCGCGGGGTGGCCGGCCGCCGTGCGGGCGGGTCATCGGCGGGGTCGGCTGGGCCGTCGGCTGGGCTGGACGGCCCGGTCGCCAGCCGGGCCAGC
>JAICWX010000269.1 GCA_025934635.1 Streptosporangiaceae bacterium
CAGTGCATGGCGCAGGAGGTCACGTTCATGATGCTCCGCGTCGTCCTGTTCGAGGTCTGCCGCCGCTACCAGCTCCGGCTCGCGCCCGGAGCAGCGGTGGTGAAGAACACGGTGGTGACGACCAAGCCGGCCGCGGTGCCGGTCATCCGGATACCGCGCGAGGCGGCCCGGCCGGCCCCGGCGCGCCGGGGCGTCCCGGCCGCCCGCCCGGCGACCGCCCGCGTCGTCCCGCCGCCCGCCCCGCCGCTGGACTCGCCCGCGGCCCCGCTGGCGGCCTCGCCCGCCATCCGGCCGGCCGCGCCGCGGGCGGAGCCCGACTGGGGGCAGCCGACCGAGATCCCGGCCGCGAACGCCTACCGGCACCTGGTCATCGCCTACGGCAGCAACTTCGGCGCGAACAAGGAACTGGCCGAGCGGTTCGCCGAGCGGAGCGACTTCCACGGCTACACCAGCGACGTGATCACCCTGAACGAGCTCGCCGACATGCCGCCGCGCAGCCAGCCCTGGCTGCTGGTGGTCATGACCTCCACCTACACCTCGAACCCGCCGTCCAACGCGGCCGCCTTCAAGGCCTGGCTGGAGCGGACCGCGCCGGGTACGGGCAGCTGGCGGAACTGCCGTTACCTGGTCTGGGGGCTCGGCAACACCCAGTGGAACGCGTTCCTGGCCTTCCCCCGCTACGTGCACGCCAAGCTGGCCGAGCTGGGCGCGACTCCGCTGGCCGGGCTCGGCTACGGGGACGTGGGCACGCCGGCCTGGGAACGCCTGCACGCCACCTGGAACTGCCAGGTGTGGCCAGTGCTGCTCGAGCTGTCGGGGGCCAGGCCGACGGCCGCCGCGGCCGAGCGCGTCGCCGCCGTGAACGCGACGGCGGGCGCGCTGACCGGCACCGACTCCAGTACGGCGATGCGCAAGTCGCTCTTCGGCGACGACGACGTGACCCAGCCCGTGCCGCGCCCGGTGACCGTCACCTCGATGATGCGGCGGCTGGCGCCGCTGGCCGCGGACCCGGCCGGGTCGCCGTCACGGGTGCTGCTGGCGCCGGCCATCCTCACCAACGCGGTCGGCGTGCGCACCGCCGAGGCGCGCGTGCTGGCCTGCCAGGACCTGCAGGACAGGCAGCAGGGCGGCACCCGGAAGCGGACGCGGCAGCTGGACATCAGCCTGCCGCCCGGCGTCACCTACCGGGCCGGGGACCACCTCGGCGTGTGCCCGAAGAATGACGAAGAACGGGTGGAACGGCTCGCCCGGCACCTCGGCGCCGCCCTGGACGGCCTGTTCGTGGCGCCGAAGGGGATGGACGTCCGGGCCGTGCCCAAGGGCGTCGTGCTCCAGGTCCGCAACGTGCTCACCAGCCTGGTCGACATCGGCGGGCGGCCGGGCCTGCCGCTGCTCGACCTCCTCCTCGACAAGGCGGCCGATCCCGGCGAGCGGTCGCGGCTCGCCGCGATGAGGGACGTCCTGGCCCAGCCCGACGGGCCGGCCTCGCCGCTGCGGGCGGTGATCGACGCGGGCGGTTTCGACGTGCTCCGGCTGCTGGAGAAGTTCCCGTCGTGCTCGCTGAACATCTTCGAGTTCCTCCGGGTGGCGCAGCCGCTGCGGCCGCGCTACTACTCGGCCAGCTCAAGCCCGCGGGTGCACGGCGACGGCATCATGCAGCTGACCGTCGGGCTGGCGGTCACGCCGGTGCCCGGCCGGCCCGGCCGCGAGTTCGCCGGCACGGGCTCGCGTTACCTGCACGGGCTGCGCCCGGGCGACCGGCTGAACGTGTTCGGTGACAGCGCCGACGGGTTCCGGCTGCAGCAGGACACGGCCAAGCCGATGATCTTCGTGTCGGCCGGCACCGGCCTGGCCCCGATGCGGGCCTTCCTGTGGGAGCGGCTGGCGATGCGGCGCGCGGGCAGCCCGCTCGCCGAGGCGGCGCTGTTCAACGGCATCGGGTCGGCCCGGCACGACTACCTTTACCGGGACGAGATCAGCCAGTTCGCCGCCGAGGGCGCGCTCAACCACGTGCACGTCGCGACGTCACGCGAGCCGGACCGCCGCGAGTACGTGCAGGACCGGATCCGCGCGCAGGGCGCGCTGGTCTGGCGGCTGATCGCGGCAGGCGGGTACGTCTACGTCTGCGGCTCGGCGGCGATGCGGGCCGGGGTCCGCGCCGCCTTCACCGACGTCATCGCTGACCACGGGGCGATGCCGCGCGAGCGCGCGGCCGCCTACCTCGACGAACTCGAGACGACCGCCCGCTACCGCCCCGACCTGTGGGGCTGACCGGAGTCACCATGGATGCCCTCGCCCTTGTCCTGGCCGCCGCGGCCATGATCATGTTCGTGTTCGCCGCCAGCGGCCGTGAGCTGCGCCGCTTCAACGAGATCGCGCTCGGGCTCGTGTTCCTCACCGCCGCCCTGATCTGCCAGTTCACGTCCGTCACGAATACGCACATCGGCCGCTGACGGCATCGGTATACGCTGTCGCACACGCGGGGGGCGCCAGCTAACGGGTGCCAGCTAACGGGTGCCAGCGAGAGGTGCGTGGTGCCGCGAGTGCGCGAACCGGGCGGTCCGGGCGCCGGCGCCGGTGATCCCGGCGAGCCCGCAGGCGGCCCCGGCGAGTCCGCAGGCGGCCCCGGCGAGCACCCGGCCGCGCGGCTGCTGCGCGACGCCTATCCGTCCGCCCGCGCGCACGACCGGGCCGTCCGCTGGCTGACCTGGATCGCCTGGCAGCTGGACGGCCGCCGCGACCTGGCCTGGTGGGAGATCCCGGGCTGGGTCGGGGAGCCCTGGCTCAGGCACGCCCGCACGCTGACCGGGGCGGTGCTGCTCGGCCTGGCGTTCGCCCTCGGGTTCGGCGGGTACGCCGGGCCGACCGGGCTGGCGGCCGGCGGGCTGGCCGCCTTGATCTCGGTGTACATCGGCAACCGGCTGCGGCCGGGCCGGCTGCGCCGGGGCCCGGCGTTGCGGGCGATGGTCCCGGCCTGGCCGCGGACCCGGCGGGACGTCATCGTCCTGGCCCTGGCCGTGGCGACCGGGCTGTTCCTGCGGCCGGTGCTGATCCGCTTGTGGGCCCGCCCGGTCGCCGGGCCGCCGTCGGCGAGCTACCAGGCCTGCCGCCGGTCCACCGTGATCGACGCGACCGCCTGCCTGCTGACCGGCTTGCCGCTGGCCCTGGCCGGGCTGGCCGCCGGGGAGGTGGGGCTGGCGGCCCTGGCCGCCGGGCCGGCCGGGTTCGCGATACTGACCGCGCTGGCCGACGGCCAGCTGCCCGCCCTGCGGCAGGGCGAGCTCGCCCTGCTGGTCCGGCGCCGCCACCCGGTCAGGTTCGGCCGGCTGCTCGACGGCGCCGCCGACCGCCAGGTGCTGGTGCCCGCGGGCGCGTACTACCAGTTCCGCGACCCGTCCGTGCAGCGGTACCTGTTCGGTCGCCAGCAGCGCGTGGCCGACGAACGCACACGCCGCGCCACCGACCGCAAACAGCGGACTGAGGCACGGAACCAGCGGATCGACGCCGCGGCCGCCGGGAAGCACGGCGTCCGGCCCTGGCTGCTCGGCCGGCTGACGCCCGGCGCACGGGCGCGGCTGGCGGTGGACACGGGCGCCGGAGCGGGCCTGGCGACGATCGGCCGGCTGCTGTCCGAGCGCGTGCCCGGCTGGCACGCGTGGACCGCCGCGGTCCTCGGCAGCCTGGGCGTCATCGTCTCCGGCCTGCTGCTCGCATTCATGGCGTTCGTCATCATCGTCCTGCTGCTCGACCGGCTGGCGTGGAGCCTGCGCTGGTCGCTGTGGCTGACCGGCCGGCTGTCGCCGGCGGTCCAGGTCGCGGCGGCAGCCGCGGCGGTGGCCGCGGCGGCCCTGCTGACCGCGGCGATCGGCCCCGCCCCGGTGCGGCACGGGATCGCGGTCATCGCCGTCGCGGTCATGCCCGCGGTGACCGTGGCCGTGGTGGGCGGCTGGGGCTGCGCGCTGCTGCAGCGGCGCTGGCGCGGGACGCGCCGCCGCCTGCTCCGGCCCGCCGCCGACGCGCTGCTGGCCGTGGTAACCGGGGTGGCCATGCTGCTGCTCATCGACCG
This sequence comes from Streptosporangiaceae bacterium, assembly GCA_025934635.1. The sequence goes on from JAICWX010000269.1 coordinate 4,067, forward strand.
GAACCTGCCCGGCGCCCAGGCCGCCGCGGGGCTGCTGTTCCCGGTCGCGGTCTGGCTGAGCGTCGTCGGCTGGCGGGCCATGAACGACTCGGCCCGGCTCGCGGTGCGGGCCGCCGCCGACATCGCGGTCGCGCTGCTGCTCGGCAGCACCCTCGTCCTGCTGCTGGTATGGCTGGCCAACCTGCTGCCCATGCCGCCCGCCGAGGTCCGGGTGCTGCGCGGCACCCTCGGCCGGGCCGGCGCCGCCGCCGACCTGCCGTGGTGGCTGTGGACCGCCCTGTTCGCGCTGCTGGCCGGGGCGAGCCTGGCGTTCGCCGTCTGGCCCGGCCCGCTCAAGCGGGTGGCCGGCTGGGCCGCCCGGCTGCGGGTGGTGCCGTCGGTCACCGTGATCAGCCGGCTGACCTCCGGCGTGCACATCGGCCTGCTCGTCGTCGTGCTGATCGGCCTGGCCGCCCCGGCCGCGGTGGAGCCGGCCCTGCGCGCCCGGCTGGCCGACCGGTACACCGAGACGCTCACCGACGACCTGCGGGCGCGCGGCGAACTGGCGGCCTACCGGCAAACCGAGCGCGCCTTCAACGCGGCTGACCTGCCGTTCCTGGTGCCGCTGGCCGACCTGATCCTGCAGATCGACCGCATCAGCAAGCCGCCGGACGACCGGTCGGGGGCGACGGGTGTCGAGCTCGACCTGGCCCGGCGGATGGGCCAGCTGGAGGCGGCCGCGCTGGCCCTGCACCCGCCGGACATCACCCGGGCCGAGGCGGTCGTCACCCGGCAGGCCGGCCTGGACGAGCCCGCGGCCGGCCCGGACGCCGAGAACGAACGGCTGGCCCGGCTCGACTCGGCCCGGAAGGAAGACGACGCCACCGAGCGCCAGCTGGACCAGGCCGCGGAACTGGCGGCCGCCGCCGTAGCCCGGGCCCTGCCGCTGCCCGGCCTCGGGGACTCCGAGATCGTGCAGGTGATCAAGGAGTACCTCAGCAGCCTCATCGAGGACAGCCCGCTGAAGGACGTCTTCGCCGCCTGGGCCGGGCGGATCGCGGGCGGCCAGGATCCTCCGGCCGCCGCGGAAGCCGTCGTCCCCGACCCGGAACGGCTGAAGGAGGCCGCCGTGGCCGCGGCTGGCCGTGAGGTGGCCAGGACGCCGGTCACCGACCCGGCCGAGATCGCCCGCCTGGCCGGCCAGGCCGGCGTGGTCGCCGCCGTCGACCTCGCCAACCAGGTGCGCTACCTGCAGGAAGGCAGCGGCCCGTGCGACGGCTGCACCCGGCCGGAGCGCCCGGCGGACCGGCGCGGCCCCGAGGATCATCCCTTCGAACCGCCGGAGTTCGTCCCGTGAACGAGCCTTAACCGCTCGCCGCGCGGAACGCCGCGTCGATATCCGCCCGGCTGGCGCCGCTGGCCAGCAGCACGTGCAGCAGCAGCCGGGCCTTGACCGGGTCGAGGACCCCGGCGCTGATCAGCCCGGCCCCGAGCAGGTCCCGCTCGGAGCCGGCGAACCCGTAGACGCCGGACAGCACCCAGCCCCGCCCGGTCCGGGAGCCGAACACCACCGGGATCTGCCCGGCCAGGGCGGCCAGCGCCGGCATGGTGGCGGCGGGCACGTGCCCGGCGCCGAGCGCCGCGACCACCAGCCCGTCGAAGCGCCCCGCCGCCGCCCGCAGCAGCTCGCCGTCGTCGCCCAGGGCCAGCATGACCAGCCCGGTGCGCACCGGGCGGAGCGGGGCGGTCACCGGCACGGTGAACCGCGTGGCCGGACGGGTGAGCAGGCGCGGTTCCCCCTCCACCACCCGGCCGAGCGGCCCGGCCGTCGGCGAGGCGAACGCGGTGATGCTGGTGGTGTCGGCCTTGCGGACGAACCGGGCGGCGTGAATCTCCTCGCCGAACACCACCAGGGCGCCGAGATCGCGCAGGACCGGACTGGCCGCCGCCTGCACCGCGGCGAGGATGTTGGCCGGGCCGTCCGCCCCGGCCGCCGCCGCGGTGCGCATCGCCCCGGTCACCACGACCGGCTCGGGCCCGCTGTGCAGCAGGTCGAGCAGGAACGCGGTCTCCTCGATCGTGTCCGTGCCCTGGATCACCACCGCGCCTGCCGCCCCGGCGGCGATCCGCTCGCCGATCGCGGCGGCCAGCTCGCCGGCATCGGCGATGGTGAGCGAGGCGCTGGGCAGCTGGCGGAACTCGTGCACCTCGGCGTCGATCCCGTCCAGGCCGGGAACCGCGTCGAGCAGCTGCCGGCCGGTCAGTGCGGGCACCGCGCCCAGATCCCCGGAAGCCGGCCCGGGCACCATCGCGATGGTGCCGCCGAGGGTGAACACCGCGACCCAGCTGGGCATGGCGATAGCGTAGTCGCAGGAGGTGCCTGTGATGCCCCGTACAGCCCTGGTCACCGGCGGCGCCAGCGGGCTCGGCGCGGCGAGCGCCGCCCGGCTGCGCGCCGACGGCCTGACCGTGACCACCCTGGACGTGGCCGGCCCGGCTGACATTACCGCTGACGTGACCGACGAGACGGCCCTGCGCGCGGCGGCCGGCCGCCTCGGCCCGGTCGACGTGCTGGTCAACTCGGCCGGCATCGTCGGCGCGAACAAGCCGCTGCTGGAGACGACGACGCAGGAATGGCAGCGCGTCCTCGACGTCAACGTCCTGGGCATCGTGAACGCCATGCGGGTCCTCGTGCCCGGCATGCGCGATCGCGGCTGGGGCCGGGTGGTCAACCTGGCCAGCATGGCGGGCAAGGACGGCAACCCCAACCTGTCCATCTACTCGGCGTCCAAGGCCGCGGTGATCGCCCTGACCAAATCCGCGGGCAAGGAGCTGGCCACCACCGGCGTGCTGGTCAACGCGATCGCGCCCGCCGTCATCGCCACCCCGATGAACGACGGCACGGCGCCCGACGTGCTCGCCTACATGACCAGCCTGATCCCGATGAAGCGGGTCGGCCGCCCCGAGGAGGTCGCCGAACTGGTCGCCTTCCTCGCCTCGGACCGGGTGAGCTTCTCCACCGGCGCCGTCTACGACATCAGCGGCGGCCGCGCCACCTACTGAGGGGTGTTGAAGGCCTCGAGGGCTTGGCCGGGGGTGTCGTACCAGGCGTCCGGGCTGATGCCGTACCGGCTGAGCTCGTGCCGGACCGGGCCGAGGACCGAGCTGAACACCAGCCGCACGTGCCCCTCGCGCAGGCGCGCCACCACCTTGGTCAGGATCCCGGCCGCGGTGTAGTCGACGTCGCCGATGGCGGTCCAGTCGATGACCAGCCAGCGCAGCGGCGCTTCACCGGCCACGGAGTCGTGACCGGCCACGGTGATGATGTCAGCGGCCAGCCGGGCCGCGTTGGCGTAGTACAGGCTGGTGCCGAACCGGTAGACGGCCAGCCCCGGCTCGGTCCGGGCCCCGGCCGTGACCGGGGTGGCCCGCCAGTGCCCCTCCGGCGACTTGACCAGGATGCTGTTGAGCGGGCTGTAGCTGTGCCGCAGGTGGTCCACGACCGAGGCGACGATGGCGAGCACGATGCCCTGCTCCACGCCGAGCCCCACCACCGCGGCCATGGCGAGCAGGGCCACCGCGAACTCGTGCCGCCGGGTGGCCAGGATGCGCCGCAGCCCGGCGATGTCCACGAGCTCGGCGGCGATCAGGAAGACCACCGCCGCCAGGGCGGCCGCGGGCAGGTAGGCCAGCGGGCCGGTGAGCAGCACCAGGACGACCAGCACGACGACCGCGGCGGCCAGACAGGACAGCTGGCTGCGGCCGCCCGCGCTGTCCACGATCTGCGCCTTGGTCGGGCTGCCGTTGACCGGGAACGTGCCGGAGAACGCGGCGGCCACGTTGGCGGCGGCCAGCCCGGTCAGGTCGGTGTCCTCGCTGTCCGCTTCGTCGTACTTGGCCGCGTAGGCGCGCGCGGTGGCCGCGCTCTGCGCCAGGATCACGACGAACATCGACGCCGCCGCGCCGGCCAGCGCCGTGATGGCGTGCCAGCTGAAGGCGGGCAGGCCGAGGCCCGGCAGCCCGCGCGGCACCGTCCCGACCACGGCCGCGCCGTGCCGGGCCAGGTCCGCGACCCGGCTCACGACGATCGCGGCCGCCACCGCGATCAGCGGGCCCGGGATCCGGCGGGTGAGCCGGCGGGCGGCCAGCACGATCAGCACGACCCCGGCCGCCACCGCCACGTCGGTCCCGTGCGCGTGCGGGAGCGCGCGCAGCGTATTGACCAGCTTGGGCACCGTCTGCCGCCCGGCCGCGGTCACCCCGAGCATGTCGGGCAGCTGCCCGGCCGCGACCTGGAGGCCGACCCCGGTCAGGAACCCGACCAGCACCGTGCGGGACAGGAAGTTGGCCAGGAAACCGAGCCGGGCCAGCCGGGCGGCCAGCAGCATCGCCCCGGTCAGCAGCGCCGCCAGGCCGGCCAGCCGGGCGTACTGCGCCGAGCCGACCGCCGCCAGCCCGGTCACCGCCGCCGCCAAGATGGCCGCGGTGGCCGAGTCCGCGGCCACCACCAGGTGCCGGGAGGAGCCGATGACGGCGAACGCCGCCATCGGCAGCAGCATCGTGTACAGCCCGGTGACCAGCGGCATCCCGGCGATCTTGGCGTAGCCGAGCACCTCCGGCACGCCGACCGCGGCCAGCGTGAGCCCGGCCAGCACCTCCGCGGGCACCCGGTCCCGCCGGACCGGCAGCACCCCGCGCAGCACCGGCCAGGACCCGAAACCCGCAAAGAGCCCGAGGGATCGCACCCGTCCGGGCATCGCCTCACCTCCGCCGCTGGCCTGTCCCCATCATCTACCGAACGAGCTGGGTACTTGCCTTGACGACGCACCACTGGCACCACAGAATGACCCCATTAAAGAGGAACCTCATTGAGTACCAGCGCTGACCCGGCGAGCGCGGTCGTCGCGGCGCTGGCCGGCGCGGGGACGCGGCTGATGTTCGGCGTTCCCGGCGGCGGACCCAACCTGGACGTGGTCGGTGCCGCGGCGGCGGCCGGGCTGCGCTTCGTCCTGGCCCGCGGCGAGACCGCTGCGACGATCATGGCGGCCACCTATGCCGACCTCACCGGCGCACCGGGGGCGGTGATCGTCACCCGGGGTCCCGGCCTGGCCAGCGCGGTCAACGGCATCGCGCACGCCGCCCTGGACCGGCTCCCGCTGGTCGTGATCGCGGACACCGTCCCGTCCGCCACGCCCCGGATCACCCACCAGCTGATCGACCAGGACGCCCTGGGCCGGTCCGTGGCCAAGGCCGCGATCACGATCGGCGGCCCCCGGGCGGCTGCGCAGGCGACCAGGATCGCGCTGGCCGCGCCCCGCGGGCCTGTCGTCGCCAACATCGACGAGAGCATCCCTGACCTCGAAACGCCGAAGTCACCCGAGGCACCGGCGGCTAGTGCTACTCGGGCGATGAACGAGGCCGGCGCCCTGGTGCTGACGGCGGCAATGAGCGCGGCCCGCCGGCCGCTGGTGCTGCTGGGGACGGGCGCGCGCCCCAGGACCGCCGCGGTCAGGAGAGCGCTGGCCGGGAGCGGGATCCCAGTCCTGCACACGTACCGGGCCCGGGGCGTGATGCCGGATTCGTCGGCGGAGGCGGCCGGACTGGTGACCGGCGGGACGATGGAGTGGCCGCTGCTCAGTGCGGCTGATCTCATCATCGGACTGGGCGTGGACGAGGCCGAGATGATCCCGGCGCCGTGGGACTACTCCGCGCAGACCATCCTGGTCACCGCGGACGAGGCGCCCGGCCGCGGTTACTTCACCGGCGCGGCCATGCTGCGGCTGCCGCTCGAGTGGGCCCTCGAGGTGCTGGCGACCGCGCTGGCCGCCGGGCACGGGCACGGCTGGCCGGACGGGGCAGGGCGGGCGGTCAAGGAGGATGCCATCCGGCGGCTCCTCACCGCAGGCACGACGGAACAAGTCGCGGTGCCGCCTCCTGCCGTCCCCGGGCGGCTCACCCCGCAGCAAGTGGTGCGGACCGTACGGTACGGCACCCCCGCCGAGACGATCGCCACGGTCGACGCGGGCGCGCACATGCTGGTAGCGATGCCGCTGTGGGAGGTGGACGAGCCGGGACGATTGCTCATTTCGAGCGGGCTGGCCACCATGGGATACGCGCTGCCGGCGGCGATCGCTGCCGCGCTGTGCCGACCGGAGGTACCGGTGGTGGCCTTTACCGGCGACGGCGGGCTGGGCATGACGCTGGCCGAACTCGAGACCGCGGTGCGGCTGTCGCTGCCGGTCATCGTGGTCGTGTTCAACGACGCCGCGCTGAGCCTGATCGAGATCAAGCAGCAGCCGTCCGGGCAGGGCGGCGCCGAGGCGGTCAGGTACCGCCCGGTCTCGTTCGCGGCCGCGGCCATTGCGCTGGGCGCGGCCGGCGCCGCCGTGAGGACCGGACCGGACCTGGCGGCGGCGCTGGCGGCCGCGCTGCGCCGGCCCGGCCCGACCGTCATCGACGCCGCCGTCGACCCGGCCTGCTACCCCGCGGTCATGGACCTGACCCGCGGGCAGGCCGGACGCCGGTCCGTGCCCGGCACCAGCCGGGCTATCCACCCTGTTACCCGCGAATAAGGAGCATGCGCAGTGAGCATTACCGTGGCGAAGTTCAAGGACGTCGCCGATGGCCTCCAGCCCGGCCAGTTCACCATCGGCGACCGGGAGCCGGTGAGCAGCCTGGCCGACCTGGACCCGGTCTACAAGAAGCTGCTCGACGAGCCGGTGACCGCGGTCGTGGCGGTGCTGGGCGCGGACGGCCAGCCGAACCTGACCCCGGTCTGGTTCGACTACGACGGCAACACCGTGCTGCTGAACCTGGCCACCCACCGTAAGAAGGTGGACTGGCTGCGCAACGCCCCGCACGCCACGTTCCTGCTGATGAACCCGGAGAACGCCTACCACTGGCTCAGCATCAAGACGGTGGTCAAGCGGGAGATCTCCGAGGATGACCCGGCCGAGGGCCAGCGGGTCACCGACCAGCTCGACCGGATCTGGGTGAAGTACACCAGCAACGAGCCGCCCTACGGCCTGCGTGACCCCTCCATCAACGAGCGGCGGGTCCTGTTCGAGCTCGAGGTCGTGAAGGTCGCCACGTTCGGGCGGCCGTGAGCTGATGCCCCCGATGCCGCGGGTGGTCGTCATGGGCGGCTCGGTGGGCGGCCTCACCGCGGCTCTGGTGCTCCGCGACGCCGGCTGCGACGTGCGGGTCTACGAGCGTTCGGCGGCCGCGCTGCAGGCCCGCGGCGCGGGCATCGCCGCGCTGGAGGCCACCCTGCGCTACCTGACCGAGCGGGGCGGGCGGCCGGTGACCGAGGTGTGCTCGTCGACCGGCTGGATCCGGTTCCTGCGGGCCGACGGCAGCACCGAGCACGAGCAGCGGCACCGGTACCTGTTCTCCTCGTGGAACACCATCTACCGGTCCCTGCTCGAGCTGTTCGACCCG
>JAICWX010000404.1 GCA_025934635.1 Streptosporangiaceae bacterium
GACAGCATGCCCACCCGGTCGCCGGGGCCGACCCCCGCCGAACGCAACGCGCCGGCCAGCCGCGCCACCCGGTCCGCCGACTCCGCCACCGTGCGGACCCGTCCCCGGTACACCGTCAGCGGGCGGTCTGGCTCCTGCTGCGGGCGATTCCAGCGATGAGGCCACTTTCCCGCGGCCCCGCTAACGAAGCGCTAACCGGGTCGTGCTCCACGTCGTCTGGACTGGAGAGGTACTGACCGCCTGTCAGGCGTCCGGAGTGGGTGACGCCGCGGCGGAGCCGAAGGCGTCCAGGAGCTGGCCGCGGCCGCTGATGCCGAGCTTGCGGTACGCGCGGCTCAGGTGGGTCTCCACGGTCTTCGTCGTCACGAACAGGGTCTGGGCGATGGTGGCGTTGCCTTCGCCGTGCAAGGCGAGCAGGGCGACCCGGCGTTCGGCCGGGGTAAGCGCGCCGATCCCGGCCGTCGCCGGCTGGCGGGGGCGTGCGCCGGCGGCGACGAGCTCGCTCCGGGCCCGCTCGGCCAGCGGGCGGGCCTGCAGCCGGTCGGCGAGTCCGAGGCCGTCCCGCAGCGGGCGGCGGCTGGCCTCCCGCCGCCCGGCCCGGCGCAGGGCGGCACCCAGCTCGACGAGGGCGCGGGCGTGCTCGAGGGCCGCTGGGGTCTGCGCCAGGAGCTCCGCGGCCTCGGCCAGGGTGGCGGTGTCCGCGGCCGGGCGGGCCACCATGCCGGTGATCCTCAGGGCCGCGCCGATGTGGGCGGCGATCCCGGTCGAACGCGCCCGGTCCAGGGCCGCAGCGGCCAGCCGGTGGGCCTCGGCATGGTCACCGAGGTGATGCGCGGCGAGCGCGGCGGTGATCCGCCAGGGCAGCAGGCCGGGATGATCGATACGGTAGGTCTGCTCCAGATGCTGCCCGGCGCCGCTGGCCGCCGCCAGCGCGGTGACGGGATCGTGGTCGGCCAGGGCGAGACGGGCCCTGGCGTGCGAGACCAGGGCCGCGTCCATCGAATCGGGGGGGCATTCGGCGGCCCGGCGCAGTGACATCCGGGCGGCGGGATGATCGCCGAGGTCCAGCTGGATCTCGGCACCGAGCCCGGCCACCCACCCGATGGCTCCTCCCCAGCCGGCGTCGATGCCGCTACGGGCCGCTGCCTCCTGATCGGCGAGCGCGGCGGTGAGGGCACCCCGGCGGAACCGGGACAGCGCCCGGTGAAAGCAGCCTGAACTGTAGGCGAGCAGGTCTCCGCGGCGGCTGGCGGCTTCCAGGGCGGCATCGGCGGCCGCCTCCGCCGCCGCCCACTCTCCCGCGATCACCAGGGCGTGATCGACGAGCGCGAACAGCATGCCGTGATCAGACGGATCGACCTGGGGATCAGCACTGAGCGCACGGGCAGCCATGGCGCGTACGGCCGCCGGCGGGTCGCCGCCCAGGGCCAGGCGCAGGGTGACGTGCGCGAGCAGGCGAACATGCCGCGGCGGCGACCCCGCGCGGGCATCACGCAGCACCGGGGCCACCCACAGGCCGGCCTCCGACTGGAGCGCCGGGTGGAAGGTCGCGACGCCGAGATACTCGGTCAGCGCGTCCGGCCACGCCGGATCCCGCGGGTCGAGCAGCTCGAGCGCCGCCCGTCCGGCCGCCGCAGCCAGGTCACGCTCGCCGCGAGCCCGGTTGATATGGGCCAGCGCGCCGAGCGCGGCGGTGCGGGCATGAATCTCAGCGGGGCCAAGCAAGGTCAGCGCTTCGGACACGGTGGCGTGGGCGGTCGTGTCTCCGCCGGTGGCCTGGGCCCGGGCCAGCTCGATCAGCAGTCCCGCCCGCTCCGGTGACCGCGGTGGCTCGGCCAGCGCCCGCTGCAGCAGGCGGGCGGCGACGGCTGGATCGCCGCGCCGGAGCGCCCGGCCGGCCGCCTCGGTCAGGATCGCGACGCTGCCCTGATCACCTTCCGGTTCGGCGGCCAGCAGATGGGCGGCTACCCGATCCGCGCTCTCGCCCTCGGCGGCGAGCAGTTCCGCGGCCCGGCGGTGCGCCCGGGAACGCGCGAACCCGGGCAGGTCCGCGTAGACCGCGGCGCCGACGAGCGCGTGGGTGAAGCCGAGCGGGTTGCCGTCGCGTATCAGCCGGGCGGCGGCGAGCCGGTCCGCGGCCTGCTCGGCCTCGATCAGCGGCAGGTCCGCATGAGCGGCGGCCCGGCGCAGCGGCACGCCGTCGCCGAGTACGGCCACCGAGGCGGCGAGCGTCGTGGCGGCCCGCGGCAGCAGGCTCAGCCGGGTCAGCACCGACCGCAGCACGGTCTCCGGGAGCAGCTGCCCGACGGCGGCCGCGACCGGAGTATCCCCGCTGGCCCGCAGCGAGCGCAGCAGCTCCGCGGTGAAGAAGGGGTTGCCCCCGCTGGCCCGGGCGACCGCGTCCGCCAGGTCGGGTCCCGCCGCGGGGAATGCCGCCGCGGTCAGCTGGCCGACTGCGACCGCCGTCAGCGGGGCGGGCGTCAGCATGCGGGCACGCGGGTGGCGGGAAAGCCGCTGGAGGCCGGGCGCATCATCGGGCACATCGGCGGGCGGCTCGCCGTCGCGGAGCGCGACCGCCAGCGACAGCGGCAGCCGGTCGGCCCGGTCGGCCAGCATGGCCAGGAACCGCAGCGACGGCGCGTCGGCCCATTGCACGTCGTCCACCGTGATCAGCAACGGCCTGGTCCCGGCGGCACCCAGGTTCCAGCCGGCCAGGTGCGCCGCGATCCAGCACAGGCCGCGCAGCGTGGCACCGGTAACGGCCAGATCCGGCCCCGCGGACCCGGCGAGCAGGGGGGCCGCGGGGGCAGCCAGGCCGGTGAGCAGCCGAGCACGTTCGGCTGCGGATGCCGCCAGCAACGGCGGCGCGAGCAGCTCCGTGGCTACCCCGAGGGCTACGGTCCGCTCGAGTTCCCGCCCGCGTCCGGCGAGCACCGTCATCCCTGATCGCCTGGCCTCGGATTCGGCCGCGCTCAGCAGGGCGCTCTTGCCGGTCCCGGGCGGTCCGTGGATCACCACCACGGTGCCGGCGCCGGCCCGCGCCGCGTCCGCCGCGGCCCGCAGCACGACCAGCTCCTCGTCCCGTTCCAGCAGGACCTGACGTCCGCCAGGGCCGCTCCCGGCCGGATCGCGCGCGGCCCCGGGAAGATCGGCGTCAGCGTGCAACGAGTCCCTCTCCCCAATCTCCCGCGGCCGGGGCTAGCGCTTTTACGCCGAAATCAGGCATCAGCGTATAGCCCCGGTCAGGACACGAGAACCGCCGGTGACGGTCCTGGCCTCGCCGGGGTGGCAAAACATCAGGGTCCGCACCCTGATGCGCAGTCCGGCGGCGGGCGGCATCGTGTCTGCGTTGCCGCAAGGCTGCGCTGACCCTGGGGAGACGTACCATGAGCACCGCCCGTGACCGCGATCAGACATCCGGCTGGTTCCGGCGCCAGATCCGGCGGCCAGCCGTCCTCGGCACCGGGCTGGTGGCCACGACCGCCCTCCTCAGCGGGAGCGCGACCGTGCTGACGGCCGGTTCCGCGTCCGCGGACACGACGACAAGCACCCAGTCCTTCACCGAGGCGGGCGCCTATTACGTCACCGTGCCGCAGAACGTCTCGGCGTTCAGCCTGGCCGGCCTGGGCGGCGCCGGCGCGAACGGCCAGCCGGCCTCGGACAACGTGTCGACGGGAGGAACCGGAGGCTCCGGCAGCTCTGTCACCGAGAGCTTCTCGGACCCTTCTAGCATCATCATCCCGGGTGACGTGCTCGAGATCGTCGTCGGCGCCGGGGGCGGCGGCGCCGACGGCGGAACCGGCGACGGGATCGCGGGGAACGGCGGCAACGGCGGTGGCGTCACCTTCATCTACGACCAGTCCACCAGCGAGTACTTCCTCGTCGCGGCGGGCGGCGGCGGCGGAGGCGGCGGCAGCGGCCTGTTCCCCGGCTACAACGGCGGGAACGGGGGCACCGACGGCCCCGGCGGCGCGGGCATCGGCCAGTACGGCGGCTCCATCGGTACCCCCGGAGCCGAGGGGCCGAACTGCTTCTCCGCCAGCACCAGCCCGGACGAAGGCGGCACCGGCCAGAAGGCGCCGACCGCCAGCGCCGATGGAGGCGGCGGCGGCGGGGGCGGCGGAATCTGCGGCGGCTCCGGCGGCAAGGCGGACGTCGGCAGCGGCGGCGGAGGCGGCGGCTCCGGGTACAGCGTCTGGGCCGGCTCCGCGAGCAGCCACTCGCTCACCCCGGGCAGCAACACCGGGGACGGATCGGCGTCCGTCACCTTCACGGTGACCACCCAGGCACCAGCCATCACGTCCGCCAGCTGCATGTACGCCACCTCGGACGGCAGCGGCCACTTCTCCGCCGGGCACGTGACCGCCACCGGCATCCCGGCGCCTGACCTGAGCCTGATCAACCCGCCGAGCTGGCTCGGCCTCGGCAACCAGGTCGTCACCTACTCGGGCAACGGGGCGCCGACGACCAGCGCGGCGCTGAAGGACCTGGGCACAGTCGCCGACGGCCAGTACACCGTGCCAGTGGAGGCCAGCAACAGCGCGAGCAGCATCATCGAGCCGCTCTCGCTGGCCATCGAGCCGGGTTCCTCCCCGGCCTTCGTCTCCGCCGCCACGGCGACCGCTACCGCGGGGACGCCGTTCGGCTTCGATGTCCGCACCGCGAGCTGCCCGGCGATCAACGACTACGCGCTCCAGGACGTCGACGCCGCGACCAGCAGCTGGCTGACGATCGACACCGCGACCGGTGAGCTGTCGGGCACTCCGACGGCAGCTGCCGCGGGCACTCACACGTTCACGATCGTGGGCGCCGCGACCGGAAGCTCCGTATCCATCACCCAGTCGTTCACGCTGACGGTCAACGGCCCGGCCGCCACGGCTCCGGGCGCGCCGGCGATCGGCACCGCGAGCGCGGGCAACGCCCAGGCCACCGTGAGCTTCACTCCGCCCGCCAGCAACGGCGGCGCGGCCATCACCACGTACACCGTCACCGCGACCGACCACACCAGCGCCGCCCAGGGCGGCCAGACCGCCACCGGGACCGGAAGCCCGGTTACGGTCACCGGCCTGACCAACGGCGACAGCTACACCTTCACCGTGACCGCGACCAACTCGGCCGGCACCGGGCCGGCCTCCAGCCCTTCCAGCGCGGTCACCCCGGAACCGCCCGGCAAGCCGTCGGCCGACCTGTCGGTGACGCTCAGCCCGCACGCCACCGCGGCTGACGGCTCGACCTTCACCGAGACGGTCACCGTGACCAACCACGGCCCGTGGGCCGCCACCGGCGTCCGCACCGCCGTGACGGTTCCCGGCCAGCTCACCGTCACCGCCGACCCCGGCGGGACCAAGACCGGGCCGGTCGTCTCGTGGACCGATGCCTCGCTCGGCGCGAACCAGTCCGTCACCTACACCATCACCTTCAAGGTCGCGGCCAAGGCCCGCGGGACGGTCCTGATCGCCGCCGCGACCGTCGCGCCGAAGGTCACCGACCCGAAACCGCTCAACAACGCGGCCGTCATCACGGTCAGGTTCCGCTAGCTGGTCACGGCCGGCGTTTCACGAGGATTCCTCGAACCGGCCGTTCCTCATCTGCCCGAGCCGCGGGGCCCGGGCGGCCACCACGCTGTCGTGAGTGACCAGCACCATGGTCAGGCCCCGGGTCCGCCACAGGTCCTCGAGCAGGGCGATGATCTCGTCCCGGGTGCCCTCGTCGAGGTTGCCGGTCGGCTCGTCGGCCAGCAGCACCCGCGGCTCCTTGACCAGCGCACGGGCGATCGCCACGCGCTGCTGCTGGCCGCCGGACAGCTCGGAGGGCAGATGCCGCAGCCGCCCGCAGGCGCAGCGGCACCAGCGCCGCCTCGACGTTCTCCGCGGCGCTGAGCGTCGGGATCAGGTTGAAGGTCTGGAAGACGAACCCGACCGACCGGGCCCGCACCCGGGTGACCTTGGCCTCCGGCAGCCGGGCCAGGTCCGTGCCGTCGAACTCGACCGCGCCGGCGGTCGGCCGGTCCAGGCCGCCCAGGATCTGCAGCAGGGTGGACTTGCCGTGCCCGGTCGGTCCCTGGACGGCGAGCCACTCGCCGTCGCGGATGACCAGGTCCACGCCGCGCAGGGCCAGGACCTCGCTGTGGCCCCGCCGGTAGCGCCTGACCACGCCGGACAGCTGGTACACGGTGTCGGCCATCACGCCACCCGGGCCAGCGCCGCCGCGGGCCGCAGCCGGGCCGCCCGCCATCCGCCGAACGAACCCGCGATCAGCCCGCCGGCCACGGCCAGCAGCACCGCGAGGCCGATGACGCCCAGCGTGACCGGCGCGCTCAGCGTCACCGAGACCGAGTGCCCGGCCCCGGACAGGGCCTGGGCGGCGCCCGGGCTCAGCAGGCGGCCGGGACCGCTCACCGAGGCCGCGTTGCTCGCCCCGACGGTGGCCGTCAGCTTCGGCGCCAGGTGGTCGATCAGGGTAGTGCCGCCGTAGCCGAGGCCGACGCCGATCACCGCCCCGGCCACGCCGATCGCCAGCGACTCGCCCATCACCTGGCCGACGATCCGCCTGCTGCGCCAGCCGAGGGCCTTCAGCGTGCCGAACTCCCTGACCCGGCGCGACACCGCCGCCATGGTCAGCACGCTGGCCACGCCGAACGCCGCGATGAGCACCGCCACCGACAGCCAGCGGCCCAGGTTGGCCGCCAGGCTGGAGGCGCTGGCCAGCGACCCGGTCACCTCGCCGGCGAGGTCGCCGGCGTCGGTGACGGTGGCCCCGGGGAGCAGCCGGTGCAGGCCGACCTGCACCGCCGGGATGTCAGCGGCGCTGGTGGCGGACACGGAGAGGGTGTTAACCTTCCCGGTCAGCGTGCCGCTCGCGCTGGCCTGGCCGATGGCC
>JAICWX010000157.1 GCA_025934635.1 Streptosporangiaceae bacterium
CGCCACGGTGGGTTCCGGGACCAGGAACGCCCGCGCGATCTCCGCGGCGGTCAAGCCGCACAGCAGCCGCAGCGTGAGCGCCGCCCGGGCCTGCGGTGACAGCACCGGATGGCAGGCGATGAAGATCAAGCGCAGCAGGTCGTCGCCGATCTGGTCGTCCATCGCGTCCACGTCAGGTTCTCCGTCATGCTCCGGTCGCGATGCGGCGTCGCGGCCGATTTCCTGCAGTTTCCGCTCGTAGGTGACGCGCCGCCGGACCAGGTCGATGGCCCGGTGCTTGGCGGTGGCCATCAGCCACGCCCCCGGCCCGTCCGGCACGCCGTGAAACGGCCACTGCTCGAGCGCGATCACCAGGGCGTCCTGCGCTAGTTCCTCGGCGGCGCCGACGTCTCCGGTGACCCTGGCCAGGCCCGCGATCAGGCGGGGCGATTCGATCCGCCACACCGCCTCGATCGCGGACCTGGTGGCCTCGTAGCCGGCTCCGGTCATGGCCCGGCCGGACCCCCAGGACCCTCAGGACCCCCAGGACCCCCAGGACCCCCGGAGAAGTCCATCACCTGGAGGATGTCGGTCGCGCCGGTCCAGCCCGCCCAGAGGTCGCGGTGCAGCTTGACGAAGCGGGCAGCCCACTCGACGGCCTCGTCCTTCGACCTGACCTCGTACAGGGCGTAGCTGATGAGCTCCTTGGACTCGGTGAACGGCCCGTCGGTCACCGTCACCTCGCCGCCGGCCAGGGCCACCCGGGCCCCGGCCGCGCTGGGCAGCAGGCCCGCGGTGTCGAGCAGCACGCCCGCCTGGGTGGCCTCCCCGCCCAGTTTCATGATCGCCTCGAGCAGCTCGGGCGGCGGCGGGGTGGCCGGGTTGGTGCCGGACAGCAGCATCAGGTAGCGCATGTTCGTTCTCCTCTACGGGGTATTTTCCGCTATCGGACGTGGCGGTACAGGTGGACGGAGGTAATCGCGAGCCAGGTCCACGCGATCAGCACGCCGGCGTAGAACGGCACCACCACGGCGCTCGAGCTCGACCCGGTGGTGACGCCGGCGAACGCGGCCAGGAAGGCCAGCCCGCTGGCGCGGGAGTAAACGGCCAGGCCACGGTGCCCCTCGCGGCCAAGGTAGCGGGCCACGACGAAGCACGCCACGATCAGCGCGGTGAACCCGACGCCGGCCGAGACCAGGTGCCCGGCCGCGTGCCAGCTGACGTGCGCCGCCTTCCCGGCCGGCGCGCCCGGCCCGAAGCCGTCGGCCGGGTCGGCCCGCAGCAGCCCCGCCGCCATCAGCGCGGCGCCGTACACCGCGATCAGCCGCGGCCCCCAGACCCGCCCGGCCAGCGCGCGGCGCATACCGACGGCGGCCGCGATCGTCATCGCGCCGGCGACCAGGAAGGTGGTGACCTGGATCCAGCCCAGCGGCCCGTTGCTCAGCAGGCTGGCGTCGTCGTGGGCGAGCCGGAACCCGTGCCGGGTCAGCCCCTGGACCAGGATCGACACCTCGAATACGGCCCCGGCCAGCACTCCGTAGCCGAGCAGCGACCGGGTCACGCGCTGGGCCGGCGGGCAGGTCCCGGCGGGGGCCGGGACGGTCTGGGTGATCATGACGGTTCGTCCCTTCGGCGGGGGCGGACAGTCGGACCGATCTGCCCTCTGCCTACGCCTCGAACGACGGGAGGAAGATTCGACACCCCTCCGCGAGAAATTTTCAGGCAGTCAGCCGGGCCGCCGGCCTGACCGCGCCGTGCAACCCGCCGCCGACGACCGACATCAACGGCCAGACGGTGGTCGACGGCGGCCAGCTCGCCGCGTAAGCCGCCGGGCCGCTGCGGCGTCCCCGCTGGAAAGGCTGGGGAAGGCTGGGAAGGCTGAGACGGCCGGGGCAAGCGGGGACGGGGCTGGCGTTCTCTTGACTATCCGGCATTCGGTTAAACAGAAATGGGACCCCGGGCCGGTTAGCAGTCAACAGTCGAGCGAATCATGAGATGCCTGGTACCTTTGCGACAAATGAGATTCAGTTGGCAGAGTTAGCGCTAACATGCAACTGTCCCTGCACGTGCAGTCGTGATCATCATTTGCACATGCACCGTATGTCGCGACTGTCGTTTTAATTACCAATGGGTAGCATGCTGCGTCAAATGAGTCATGTGAGAGTTTTCGCAGGTAGGTACCGATGCAGTGGCATACGGGAACGTTGCTGCGTGTTGCCTGGGTTGCGTGGATAGTCATTCTTGCCCCCGCGCGCGCTCACAGGGAGTAGGCTGCAGCCCAGTTGGAGCCACCCAGCGCATTGCTAACCAAGCTCATTGGCAACACAATGCGTTTGGCAACCCATGAACGGCGGATATCTCGATGGGATACTTCTCCCTGCGCTATCCGTCTTCGGCTGCCTTTCGGGCTCCGGCTGCAAGACTTGCCTAGCCCTGGTTCCAGGCTGCCGCTACAGCCTTAGGTTCCGGGCCGCAATTGACGGAGCGCGCACTCAGTTGCGCGCCCCACCTGTTTTTAACACCAGAAACCGGGGAAAACCGCCCCTCGGTCCGTGAACCGCTGTGTCGGAGCAGAACAGGCACGGGCCGGAAGGGCGGCCTCCCTGTCACCCTCCTAGGAGGATCATTGTGGCCGACATTACCGGCTGTACGCGAGAAATACACCGGGAACCGCGTCACTCGGTTCGCCGCGCATTACCCCGCATCCGTCCCGCCTGCCGTGCTGACGACGGGGCCGTCCTGCTGACCGCGACCTGACCGCTGCGCGGGCGCCGGCGGCGGCTTTCGCCTGCCGGGCCGGATCCCGGTCGCGGCCACGCCCGCCGTCCGGGGCGGCCGCGCGATCCGGCTCGTCCTCGCCGACAGCGCCCGCCCTGGTCATGGCCGCGTCACCCGTGACCGCCGACCGTCCTGCAGCGTCCGCCCCCTGACGAAGAAAACGTACCAATGCGATGGAAGAATCACTGAGCGATGCCTCCGGTGCACCGGGCGATGCCCCCGGTCGCCGGGCCGGCGGCGACGCGCACGCGGACCGCGCCGGCGCCGTCGGGCCGGGCGGCCGGACCGCCGGATCGGCGAACGTCTACGTCGACGGCTTCAACCTGTACTACGGCTGCCTGCGGGGGACCGAGTACCAGTGGCTCGATATCGGCGCGCTCTGCCGCCGGCTGCTCCCCGCGAATCCGATCAACCACATCCGCTACTTCACGTCACGGGTCGCCGCGCGGCCGGACGCGCCGAATAGGCCGGAGCAGCAGAATGCGTACCTGCGCGCCCTGAGCACGGTGCCGGGACTGAGCATCCACCTCGGTCATTTCCAGTCCAAGGAAACCCGGCTTCCGGCGGCCGCCCCGGGTCCCGAAGACCCCAGGATCGTCGAGGTCATCAAGACCCAGGAGAAGGGCAGCGACGTGAATCTGGCCACCTTCCTGCTCCTCGACGCGTTCCGGCAGAAAAGCGACATAGCCGTCGTGATCAGCAACGATTCGGATCTCAGGGAGCCCATCCGGGTGCTGATCCAGGAACTGGGCGTGCCGGTGGGGCTGGTGAATCCGCATCCGGTCAAGGAGCGAAGCCGGGATCTGCTCGGCCTCAACCCGCTCTTCTTCAAGCAGGTCCAGCCCCGGGCGCTGCGTGCCTGCCAGTTTCCGCCGGTGCTGCGCGACGCGCAGGGCGAGATCCGTCGCCCTGACGGATGGTGATTACCTGGTCAAATGCCCTGGCGTACCAGCCAAAGCAAAGGCCCCGCCACAAGGACGGGGCCTGCGCTCACTCACCGAAGCAAGTGAGGGAATCGCTGCTAGTAAAGCAAGACCAAGGGGCGTCCGTCAATTCCCTGAGAGAAGTCGGCAGTATGCAAAATGTCACGGCCGGGCACCAGCGGGGCAGCTGCGATATGCAGTGGTTGCCGGTGCGCCGTGGTCCGCATTGTCGTGCTCGCCAGGCAGGTGCATTCAGGTTAGCCATGGCCGGCGGGGATGTAAATGATCTTCGGACGTATTCGGTCAGCGGACAGTAATGATTATGCAGTGACAACGGCAGCCCGGGCGAAACGCGCCCGGGCTGCCGGCTGAGTCCCCTGACGGGGACGTGAACCCTGGTCGTGCAACCGCACGCAGCGGATTGCTCTCGCGCGTGCGGGCCGTAACGGTATGTGTCGGCACTCGCAGGGCCTGCTGACCGCGTCACCTCCCTGACGCGGCTGGCGCGGGGTCACCCCGCGCTGTTGATCTGCTTGAGAACGTCGACCACCTCACTGGTGCGCCGGTGGTAGGCCTCGAGGGCCTCGTGGTATTCGTCCGTGCCGACCTTCTGCGCGAGGAAGAAACTGCAGGCGTCGCGGATGACGGCGTTCGGCGTCGACTCGAAGATGACGGCGAACGCCTGGATCCGGCGTAGTTCCTCGTCAGTGAACCTGACCGAGACGATCTCCTGCAGCTTCGCCTCGCCGCGGTCGGCGGGGGGCGCTGAGCCGCGACTGGTCGCGGATCGCGTTGTGGGCTTGGTACTCACAGACCGCCTTTCACCGTAGTGTGCGGCCGGAGTCGGGGCAGGCGGGCCTGGCGGACTCCGGTTGCTTCGCGGCTGACCGCCGTGCCGAACCGGCGCGGTGCCGATTGCCCTACCAGCCATATTGCCCTCCCTCGCCCGTACTCCGGGGTCGTCGATGGCCCTCCTGACCGGACGGCCGGGTACGCGGTCCTCGTGCTGCCGGGCACGACGCCGCAGGAACCCCCACGCTAGCCAGTATCACCCCCATGATCGCCGTAATACAGCTGAACCGAAAACAAAGAACGTGTTTTGTCTTTGTAGGACCGTAGTACAGACGATTAGTAGTACCGTAGTCCTCTTATCCAGAGTAGTCAGTAGTCGAGCCGAACCACGACCGCCTCAGGAGGCACGCCATGCCCGTCGCTCGCCTGGACGGCCCGTGCGAAGAGGCTGACCTGGCCGCGCTGCTGGCTTCCGGCGGACTCGCGGAGGCCAGGAAGATCCGGGCCGACCTGCTGCGCTGGCCGCTGAGCGAACTGGCCCCCGAACCGGGTGAGGGTTACATGACGGTCAACGAGAAGCCGAACCCGTTCGGTAATCCCGTGGTCGCCGATGCCTACCTGCGCGACGCCGGGTCCCCCGCTACGGTCGTGCCGCTGGTCATCCCGGCCCCGAGGAGTCAGGAGCGCTGGCCGCAGCACGCCGCCTACAGCGCGGCCCGGGCCTTCCGGGTGGTGAGCCAGCTCGGCACCGGCGCGTGTTCCCCGCTCGCCGTGCTCGGCCCCGGTGACGGCCTCAGCCTGGCCGAACGAGCCCGCGCGATCGACGCCTGCCTGCACGGCAGGCGGCCGTTCGCCGCGGTCCAGCCGATCGACGGGATCACCAGGTTCCTCGCGGTCGACAGCGAGGACCGCTACGCGTCGGCGGCCATCGTCGCCTTCAGCTTCCAGCACGTGGCCGTCGCCGTCGCGACCGGATCCGCGGTTGCGGTCGGCACCCACCACGCCACCCTGATCCGGCGCGGCGGCGGACCCTGGATCCCCGCCCCGGACCTGCCCGTCCTGCCCGTCCTGCCGTCCAGCGTCGCGGCGCCGGCCGGCATCCTGGGCCCCGGCGGACCCCGGACGGACGCGCTGTTCCCCGAGTGGGGCAATCAGATCCTGCTCAGCGGGGTCGTGATGGGCGGCGTCGAAGCCGCCTACCAGCCCGGCTGCCAGCCGTGCGACGGCGCGGCGAGCTATATCGCCGCGGCGGTCGGCTGCACGACCGTCCGCGCCCTCACCGGGCGGCGCCTGAGCCACCCGCACGAAGTCCAGGCCCTGCTGGTCAACGCCCTGCGCCGCGGGAGCAAGATTCCCGGCCTCGTCGTCGCGCGCCACGAACTCGCCGCCCGCCGGCTGCTGCACCAGCTCCGCCGGTGCGGCATCGCC
Source organism: Streptosporangiaceae bacterium (assembly GCA_025934635.1). Next base: position 5,901 of record JAICWX010000157.1, read on the forward strand.
TTACCCCCCACCCCCCGGCAAGGAGCTGATCATGAAATCAACCTGTACCGCCCGCCCCGCCGTCCCGCCGCACCGGTCACCCGGACCGGGCGGGCAGATCTGCGGGCTGTTCGCGGTGGATGTCGCCGCGTTCACGGACCCCCGCCGGGACGAGCACGTGCAGTTGTACGTACGCGAGATGCTGTACCGCATCCTGGAGCGCGCGTTCGACGGAGCTGGCATCCCCTGGCGCTCCTGCCGGAACGAGGACCGGGGTGACGGGGTGGTGGTGGTCGTGCCGCCGGTGATACCGGTGGACGGCCTGGCCGACCCGCTCCCGGAGCGGCTCTGCGGCCTGATCCGGGTGCACAACCGGTTGTCCAGCCAGGACGCGCGCATTCAGTTGCGGGCCGCCGCCCATGTCGGCAAGGTCTACCACGACGGGCACGGCTTCGCCGGCGACGCCGCCAGCCACCTGTTCCGCCTGCTGGAGGCGCCCGGGCTCAAGCAGCGGCTCGCCACCTCGGACAGCGACCTGGCCTTCATCGCCTCGGATTACTTCTACGACACGGTCATCCGTCGTCACCCCACGCTGGTCGACCCGGCCGCCTTCCAGCGGGTCGCCGTGGACCTCAGGCACGCCACGGCCACCGGCTGGATCCAGCTGCTGGGGACCGCGCCCCGCTCGGCCCGCATCCTGCCGCTGGACCGGTCCGCCTGAGGCTTCCGGTCCGTTCGGTAGATATTTCGGTTGCCGGTAGATCGGTAGCCGACGGGGCCAAGCACGGCTACGCCCTGACCAAGGACATCGAGTCGTCCGCCGGTGTCCGGCAGGCGCCCGGCACGCTCTACGAGGCGCTCGCCCGGCTGCAGTCCCAGGGACTGATCGAGCCGGTCGAAAGCCACGACCGCCGCCGCCCCTACCAGCTCACCGCGGTGGGCGCGGCGACGCTGCGAGCCCAGCTCGACGCCCAGCGCCGGGTCGCCGACGTCGGCCTGCGCCGCCTGGCCCAGCGCTGGGGGACCGCATGAAAGCGCCCGGGGCGCGCGCCGCGCGGCTGCTGCGCTGGTACCCGAAGGCCTGGCGGTCCCGCTACGGCGCGGAGTTCGCCGAGCTGCTGGTGGCCGACATCGAGGAGCGGCCGCGGTCCCGGTCGCGCACCACGGACGTGATCCGCGGCGGGATCGTGGCCCGCCTCGGCGACGCCGGCCTGGGCGGCGGCGCCCCCGAATCGGGAAACCACCGGACCAGCGCCAGCCTGGCCTCGCTGGGCTGCTGCGCGGCCGTTTTCGCCGGCGTCGGCGGCGCCTGCTCGGTCCCCGCCCCGCCCGTACCGCGCGGGCCCCTCGGCCCTCGCTTGCCTTCCTGGCCGCTCACCTGGCCCCGGGCTAAGGCGAAGGCCCATGCGGCCCCGGCGTCGGTCCGGCGAACAGCGCGGGCAGCCCGGCCGCGTCGGGGTCGCCGGACAGCACCACCGCCTCGTCGCCCGCGCGCAGCCGGGTATCCGGCCGGATGGAGACCAGGCGGCCGTCGCGGATGATGAAGCTGACCCAGGTGTCCCCGGTGACCGGCAGGTCGCCGACCGGCGTGGTGTCGGCGACGGCACCCGGCGCGACCACGAACCGGTGCAGTCCCTCGGGCTCGTGCTGGAACCGGATCCCCAGGCTCCACGGTTCGGGCTCGATCGTCCGCAGCGGTACCCGCAGCCGCCGCAGCAGCCACGGCACGGTGCCGCCCTGCACGATCACGGAGAACGCCACCACCACGAAGATGACCTGGTAGAGGCGCTCCGCGCCGGGCGCCCCCGCTTCCAGGACGAACGCGCCGAGCAGGATCGGCACGGCCCCCTTGAGGCCGGCCCACAGCACGAAGATCCGCTCGCCGCGGCGCAGCCGGACCGGCCACAGCAGCACGCCGACCAGCAGCGGCCGGATGACCACGGCCAGCAGCACCGCCAGCACCAGGCCGTCCAGCCAGATCCAGTCGCGGGTCAGCGTGTGCAGCTGGACGGTCATGCCCAGGACGGTGAACGCGACGATCTCGGCCAGGCTGGCCAGCGAGGAGTGGAAGCGGGCGATCTCCCGCTGGTACGGCGCCCGCGCGTCGCCGATGAGGATCCCGGCCACGAACACGGCCAGGAACCCGGACCCGTGCACCGCGGTGGCCAGGCCGTAGATCGCCAGCGCGCTGGCCAGCACCCGCAGCGGGTACAGTCCTTCGCTCGGCAGCGGCACCCGGCGCATGAAGGCCAGCAGCACCCAGCCGCCCACGGCGCCGACGACGGTGCCGATGGCAAGCTGGGCGAGAAGTTCGGCCGCCACGTGCCCGGCCGCGCCCAGGCCGGTCTGCGTGGTGGTCAGCAGGGCGGCCAGCACCGCGATGCCGACCGGGTCGTTGGAGCCGGATTCGCCCTCGAGCAGCGACCCGCCGCGCCCGGCCACCTCCCGGCGGCCGAGGACGGAGAACAGCACCGCCGGGTCGGTCGGGGCCAGCGCGGCGCCGAGCAGCACGGCGGTCCGCCAGTCGAGCGCCAGCACCAGGTGCGCCGCCACCGCCGCCCCGGCCGCGGTGATGAGCGTGCCCGGCACGCCGATCCACAGCGTCGGCCCGGCCACCGCCCGCAGCCGCCGCCAGCCCACCCGCAGGCCGCCGTCGAACAAGATCACGGCGAGGGCGACCGAGACGATGTCCTCCACCGCGGCGAACGACAGGCCGCCGAGCCGGGGCCACAGGCTGGCCGCCGCCGCGGCCGCGAACAGGAAGAAAGCCGGCGCCGGGATGCGCAGCCGCTCGCTGAGCCGGCTCGAGAGGACCGCCGCGACCACGGCCAGCGCGGTGACCAGCACGGGCAGGCCGAAGGTCGCTGCGTTCACCCGATCGGCCTGCCTTCCCTGGTCGCGTTCGCCCCAGTCAACCGGGCGGGCGTGCAGGCAAGCCGGCGACGGCATGGTGACGCGGTGGAGACCCGCTCGCGCGTCCTCCATCCGGGCTCCATCGCCGGTCCACTCCGATTCCTCGGCTGCGTCCTATAAATCTGGTAAAGCTACTGAGAGGTGACACGATGGCGTGGGTGATCATCCTCGCCGCCGGCCTGTTCGAGACGGGTTTCGCGGTGGCGCTGAAGATGAGCCACGGGATGACCCGGATCTGGCCGACCGCGATCTTCGCGGCGTGCGCGCTGGCCAGCTTCGCGCTGCTGACCATGGCGCTGAAAAGGCTCGAGGTGGGAGCCGCGTACGCGGTGTGGACCGGCATCGGCGCCGCGGGCACCGCGGTCGTCGGGATGGCCTTCCTCGGCGACACGGTATCCACCACCAAGCTCGTCTCCATCGGCCTGATCCTGGCCGGCGTCATCGGCCTCAACCTCTCCGGCGTAACCCCCTGACCCCTGCCCCCCGGGCGTAACCCCTGACCCTCGTGGGCCCCCTGCCCCCGGGCTGGGCCACTTAGGTCGCGAGCGCGGCCACGATGTCCGCGATCTGGTCCGGGCCCAGCTCGCAGGTCGCGTCCCCGACGGCCAGCTCCAGCCGCATCACGTCCGGGTCGGCCGTGGCCGTCGCGCCTGGCCAGGTCCAGATCCCCTGCTCCCGGGCCAGCCTGGTGGCCGCCGCGACGAACGCCCCGGGCGTGGTCCGCAGCAGCAGGTGCATCATCGGGGTCTGCGGCGGGTCCGGAACCACCCGCACCCGGGGCACCGCGGCCAGCGCGGCCGCGATCGCCCGGGCGTGCCGCAGGTACACGGGCATCAGCGGCAGCCGCCGCCGCAGGCTGCTCAGCGCCGAGGCCGCGCCGGGCCACAGCCCGAACAGGGTCCCGCCCATCCGCTGCCGCCACTCCCGCACCTCGGCGATCACGTCCTCGGGGCCGGCCAGGCAGCAGCCCGGCAGCGCGCCGAGGCCCTTGTAGAACGACACGTACACGGTGTCGAACAGTGCCGCGATCTCGGCGGGCAGCCGCTCGTAGCCGGCCGCGGACTCCCAGAGCCGCGCCCCGTCCAGGTGCGCGGCCGCGGCCCGGTCCCGGGCCCAGCCGGCCTGGGCCGCCAGCTCCTCCCAGGCTGGCTGCTGGCCGCCCAGGTCGCGTTGCGGCAGCTCGATGACCAGCGCCGCCGGCGCCTCACCGATGACCGCGAGGTCCGCCCGGGTCAGCAGCCGCCCGGCGTCCCCGGCTGGCCGGCCGGTCAGGCCGTGCAGCCGCTGCAGCGCCTGCCCCTCGTGCCGCTCCAGGTGGCACAGGGGGTGGTACACCACCGTCCGGCGCTGCCGCCGGTCCGCGTGCACCCGCAGGACCGACTGCTGGGCCATGATCCCGCTGGGCAGGTACAGGGCGGCGGGCTTGCCGAGCAAGCCGGCGATCTCGGTCTCCAGCACGGCCACCACGCCGCCCTCGCCGTACCGGTCGGGCACCGTATCCGCCGGGATATCCGCCAGCAGCCGGGCCGGCACCACGGCCCCGTGCCGGGTCACGAACCGCGTACATGCCTCACGCAGCTCCGCGGGCACCTCGGCCCCGACCGGCGCAGCGACAAAGTTCATCCCTCATTATCAGCTCCGCCCCGAACCGCCCATCAGCCCCGGCCCGAAACAGAAAAACCCCGGCCACAGCGCCCCGCCGACCCCACCCGTCACGTCCCCGTGCTGCCGACCCCCACCCGCCACGTCCCCGCCCCGCCGACCCCCACCCGCCACGGTAATCACATCTGTCCCGCCAACCTCACCCGCCCATTGCGAACCACTGAATTTTGGAGACGGCTGAAGGGCTTACGGGGCGCGTCTAAGACGTACCTAGTGGAGTCCGGAAGCTTCGCAGTTGCGGGGAGTCTCAGCCCTGACGGGTTCGCCGCGTTGGTCCGCCTTGTCGCGATCCTTCGCCCCGGCGCGCTCAGCGCGCTGCTTCGCGCCGGCCGGTTCGTCGCGCTGCGCCAGGCCGGCAGATTGTCCCGGGTCGGCAGATTGTCCCGGGTCGGCAGCCTGTTCCAGGGAGGCAGGCTGTTCCAGGGAGGCAGGCTGTTCTGGGGAAGCGAGCTGTCCCTGGTCGGCAGGCTGTTCCTGGTCGGCAGGCTGTTCCGGAGCGGTGCCCCGGCGGCGGGCGCGACCGGCCCGGATCCGGCGGACGGCCTCGATGACGGCGCTAACGGCGAGGGTGAGCCCCAGGGCCAGCAGCAGCCCGGCCCAGGGCTTGCTCTCGAATGCCTTGCCGCCGAGGCGGCCGATGAAGAACGAGTAGGACGCCCAGATCGCACCGGAGATCGCGGTCGCGATGACAAAGCGGCGGCGCTGATACCTCACGATGCCGCAGCACAGCATGACCGCGGTCCGGCCGCCCGGGATGAACCGGCAGACGATGATGAGGGGCATCCCGTACCGCTCGAGCGACTGCTCGGCCCAGTCGCGCCGCTTGGCACCCTTCTCGCTGGCGAAGAAGCGGCGCTCGATCCACGGCCCGAACCGGCGGCCGAGCAGGTAGCACAGGTTGTCGCCGAGGAACGCGCCGGCCGCGGAGCAGGCCACCAGCAGCGCGATACGCGGATCGGCACTGCCCGCGGTGGCCACGCCGAGCGTGATCACCGCGGTCTCGCTGGGCACCACCGGCAGGATCGCGTCGAGGGCCGGCGCGAGGACCGCGATCAGGTACGAGACCACGGAGTCGACCCGCAGCACGTCCAGCGCGATCACGTACGCACCGGTCCCCGCGCCACCCGATCAGCCGGAGCCTCGTCACCCGCCGGAGCCTCGTCCTCCAAGGCCGTGTCATCCAAGGCCGTGTCATCCAAGGCCGTGTCATCCAAGGCCGTGTCATCCACCAGAGCCCCCTTACCCGCGGCCAGCTGGCGCCGGCGGATCCGGTCCCGCCACAGGCTGGCCCCCACGGCGCCGCCCGCGACGACCGCGATCACGACCAGGCTTACCCAGGTAGGCATGTGCACCACGTCATATAGCAGCATCTTCACCCCGATGAACACCAGCAGGAGCGCTATACCCGGCTTCAGGTAGACGAACCGGTCGGCCGAGCCGGCCAGCAGGAAGTACATCGCCCGCAGGCCGAGCACCGCGAAGGCGTTCGAGGTGAACACGATGAACAGGTCCCGGGTGACGCCGAACACCGCCGGGATGGAGTCGAGGGCGAACACCACGTCGGTGACCGCGATGGCCACCAGGGCCACCAGCAGGGGAGTGGCCGCCGCCCGGCCGGCCACCCGGGTGATCAGCCGGCTGCCGTCGTAGCGCTCGGAGACCGGCAGCACCCGGCGCAGGCCGCGGACGGCCAGGTTGTCCCCCGAGCCGCCCTCGCCGCCCCGGAACATGCGCGCCCCGGCCAGCAGCACTACCGCCCCGAACACGTAGAAGATCCAGCTCACGCTCTCGATGAGCGCGCCGCCGGCGGCGATGAAGACGCCGCGCAGGACGAGCGCCCCGACCACGCCGAGGAACAGGATCCGCCGCTGCAGTTCGGCCGGCACCTTCAGCGAGACGAACAGCAAGACGAAGACGAAGATGTTGTCCACGCTGAGGGCCCGTTCGAGCAGGTAGCCCGCTAGGTACTGGCTGCCGGCGGTCGGGCCGCGCCACAGCCACAGGACCCCGCCGAACGCGAGGGCGGCGCCGAGCCACAGCGCGCTCTCGATCCCCGCCGCGCGTAGTCCGCTGTCGGTTCCCCTGGTGAGGATGAGGTCGACCGCGATGAGCACGGCGAGCACGCCGAACGTGGCGACCCAGGCCCACACCGGTACTGCCGTCATCGGGCGGTACGTCCTGCCAGCGGGCGGATCCACGACGGTTCTCCGTCACAGCGGGCGCAGTACCGGATCTCGGGCGCGGTGGCGAGCAGGCCGTCCGGGATCTGCCCGCCGCACTGCTCGCACTGGCCGAACGCGCCCGCGGCCAGCCGGGAGAGCGCCTCCTCGACGTCGGCCAGCTTCCGGCGGGCCGTGACCGCGCGGCGCAGCAGCGCCTGCGCCTCCGGCTCAGCCGCCAGGGCGGAGCCAGAGGCGGCGATCGCGACGTGGTACGCCAGCGACAGCTCGGTGAGCTCACGCAGGCGGGCCTGCCAGCGCGCCTCGAGCAGCGCCCGCCAGTGCGGTCCGCGCGCTCCGGTGTCCTGTTCGCTGGTCATCGTGGCCTGGCCTCCGCGTTGTTCTCTGGACATCTGGTTTCCTGGGGCTCGTGGCGCCGGCCTGGCCGGCGTGACCGCCGGGCCCGGAGCGACCGCCGGGGCCCGGAGGCGCGGGTGGAGCGGAGCAGGAGAAGGCAGACGACGGCCAGGCCCACGGCGAAGACGAGCCAGGGAGCCAGCACGATCAGGTCGGATCCGGTCATCTGTGTCGTCCTCCAACTGCCGGTACGGTCATGATCAGTGCACCCTGGGGTCATGCGGCCTCGGTGAAGCTGACATGGTGATCGTGTGGAGGCGGGCATGATGGGGGCCACGCCGGGGCATGCCGGACGGCGAGGAAAGGCGGGTGAGCGACGATGGCGTCGACCGTGCTGGTGGTCGAGGACGAGCGCAAGCTGCGCGACCTGGTGCGTTCCTACCTGGAGCGGGCCGGGTTCACCGTGCTGACGACCGATTCGGGGGCCGAGGCGATCACCATGGCCATGACCTCCGCGCCGGACCTGGTGATCCTCGACCTCGGGCTGCCTGACGTGCCGGGCGAGACGGTGGCCCGCGAGCTGCGGGCCACCTCGGCGACGCCCATCTTGATGCTGACGGCCAAGAGCGCGGAGGAAGACCGGATCCGCGGCCTCGAGCTGGGCGCCGACGACTACGTGACCAAGCCGTTCAGCCCGCGGGAGCTGGTCCTGCGGGTTCAGGCGATCCTGCGCCGCGGCGGTCCTGAGTCCCGGTCCACCGCCCAGGGCGTCACCAGCTACGGCGGCGGCGAGCTGGTCATCGACGAGCCGCAGCGGCTGGCCACGGTGCGCGGCGCGGCCGTGTCCCTGACCCCCACCGAGTGGGGCGTCCTGGTCGCGCTGGCGACCGTCCCGGGCCGGGTGTACTCGAGGTTCGAGCTGATCAACCGGGTGCGGGGCTACGAGTTCGAGGGTTATGAGCGCACTGTCGACTCGCACGTGAAGAACCTGCGGCGCAAGGTCGAGGACGACCCGGCCAACCCGCAGATCGTGCAGACGGTCCTCGGCGGCGGCTACCGGCTGGGCCTCGCCCGCGATGACTGACCGCCGTCATGACGGAACCCGGGGATGATTGACGCGGGGACCGCCGCGGCCGCGGGGACCCCCGAGGCCGGCGCCACCGGCACCCGCGGCGGCACCCTGGGCCTGCGGCTGGCGCTGGCGTTCCTCGGCATCGCGCTGGCCGCGGTCGCGCTGCTGGCCGGGCTCACCGCGGCCTTCGCCGCCGCCGACGTCTCCAACCTGTCCACCCAGCAGCGCACCGACCTGGCCCGCGCCGTCGCGGTCTCGGCCGGGGTGACGGCCTACGACCAGAACGGCTCCTGGTCCCGGTCGGGGCTGCGGCTGGTCCTGAACCAGGCCGCGGGGCTCGGGGCGGCCGTCCAGATCCGCGACCAGGCCGGGCACTTCGTCCGGCAGTCAGCCGACTTCGCCACCGCGAGCGGGCCGCAGGTCAGCTCGCCGATCATGGTCAACCGCCAGCGGGTCGGCACCGCCGTGGTGCGCACCACCAGTGCCGGGCTCGGCGCCGCCGACCGCGGCCTGAAGACCGCGCTGCTGCGGGCCATTGCCGGGGCGGCCGGCCTGGCGGCCCTGCTGGCCCTGCTCACCGGGCTGGCCGTGGCCCGCCGGATCACCCGCCCGGTGACCAGGCTGATCGCGGCGACCCGGGCGATGGCGGCCGGGGACCGGGCCGCCCGGGTGGGTGACATCCGTGCGGCCGGGGAACTGCGCGAGCTGGCGGCCGCGTTCGACCAGATGGCCGGCACCCTGGACCGGCAGGAGCAGATCCGCCGGAACCTGGTCGCCGATGTGGCCCACGAGCTGCGTACCCCCATCGCCATCCTCCAGGCGGGCCACGAGGCGCTGCTCGACGGCGTCGCCGAGCCCACGCCGGCCGAGCTCGGCTCGCTGCGCGACGAGGTGCTGCGGCTGGCCCGCATGGTCGGCGACCTCCAGACGCTGGCCGCCGCCGACGCCGCCGCGCTCAACCTGACCAGGAAACCCTGCGACCTGGCGGAGCTGGCCGCGACCACCGCCGACAGCCTGGCCCGCCGGTTCGAGACGGCCGGCATCACACTGGACCGGGAACTGGCCGCCGCCCCGGTCCTGGCCGACCCGCGCTGGCTGCACCAGGTGATCACCAACCTGCTCACCAACGCGCTGAAGTTCACCCCGGCCGGCGGCCGCGTCACGATCACCACGCGGACCACGGGCACCGGGGCGGAGCTCCAGGTCGCCGACACCGGCCAGGGCATCCCGGCCGAGGACCTGCCCCGGGTCTTCGACCGGTTCTTCCGCGGCCAGCAGGCCGCCCAGATCTCCGGCAGCGGCATCGGCCTGGCCATCGCGGCCGAGCTGACCGAGGCCCACGGCGGCCGCCTGGCCGCGGCCAGCGAGGTCGGCCACGGCACTCAGATGACGCTCAGCTTGCCTTCAGCCTAGCCTCGGCCTTCCTCCACACCGCCCCCATCGCCGTCACACCGCGCCTGCGCAGCGCCCGGCCACCCTGGGAAGGTCACGACAGATGGAGGAGGACACAGTCATGAGGACGACACAGCGGGTGCGCCGCGCAAGCCTGGCCACCGTGGCGGCGCTGGTCATCGGCGGCAGCGGCGTCGCGGTCGGCACGGCCATCGCCGAGCCCGCCACTCCGGCCGCCACGACGACACCGGCCGCTACCCCCGGCCCCTACTCGGGCCCGGCCAGCTACGCGAGCATCGTCAGTAAGGTGCTGCCCTCAGTGGTGCTGATCCGGACGGCCAACGGGCTCGGCTCCGGCGTGGTGCTCGACACCAAGGGCAACATCGTCACCAACGCCCACGTGGCCGGCGACGCCGAGGACTTCCAGGTCCAGCTGGCCGGCAACACGTCACCGCGGTCGGCGAAACTGGTCGGCACCTACCCGGCCGACGACCTCGCGGTGATCCGTGTCGACAACGCCAGCGGGCTGAAGCCGGCTACGTTCGGCGACTCGGACCAGGCTCGGGCGGGCGACGTGGTGCTGGCCATCGGCAACCCGCTCGGCCTGTCCGGCAGCGTCACCCAGGGCATCGTCTCGGCCACCGACCGGGCGGTCACCGAGCCGGCCAGCGACGGCGCGGCCGCGGCCACGCTGCCCGGCGCGATCCAGACCAGCGCGCCGATCAACCCCGGGAACAGCGGCGGCGCCCTGGTCAGCACCGCGGGTCAGGTCATCGGTATCCCGACGCTGGCGGCGGGCAGCGCGCAGGGCGGCGGCCAGGCCCAGGGGATCGGCTTCGCCATCCCGTCCAACCTGGCCCGTGACATCGCCACGCAGCTCATCGACACCGGTCACGTCACCAACTCGCACCGGGCCGCGATCGGGGCCGAGGTCTCGACCGTCCTCGGCCCCGACGGCTCGCCGGGCGGAGTCGGCGTGGTGACGGTTACCAGCGGCGGCGCGGCCGACCGGGCCGGGCTGCAGGCCGGCGACGTGATCACCGCGGCCGGGTCGCAGCAGACCCCCGACACTACGGCGCTGTCCCAGGCCCTGGCCGCGGCCAGCCCGGGAGACAAGATCGCGCTGACCGTCAGCGGCGACGGCGAGGAGCGGACCGTCCAGGTCACCCTGGGCGAGCTGCCCGGCAGCTGACCAGCGCGAAGGCACCCCCGGAGCGCCACGGCTGGGCGGCCACCGCCCGCCGGGCGCTGAACCGGCTCACCCGCACGGGGCGGGAAGGCGCCGGCCACCCGCGCCAGGCCGCCTGACCGCGGCTGCCCGCGCCCCGGATCGTTCGGCAGTCTCGGCCCTTATCGCGACCGAGACTGCCGAACGATCAGCCCTTCGGTCCCGAAGTGGCGGACGAGATCAAGACCAAGACTGCCGAACGATCCGGCCGTTCCCCTCACGATCCGCCGGATACGGGAGCCTGGCACAGCGTGTCCAGGAAGCTGGCGGCCCAGCGGGCGACATCATGTTCTCCCACCCGCCGGCGCATCGCGCGCATCCGGCGCCTGGCCTCGGCCGGGGAAGCGGTGGCCGCCTGCACGATGGTGTTCTTCATGCCCTCGATGTCGTGCGGGTTGACCAGGTACGCGCCGGCCAGTTCGTCGGCCGCCCCGGTGAACTCGCTCAGCACGAGCGTGCCGCCCTCGTCGTAACGGGCGGCCACGTACTCCTTGGCCACCAGGTTCATGCCGTCCCGCAGCGGGGTCACCAGCATCACGTCGGCCGCCAGGTACAGCGCGGCCATCTCCTCGCGCGGGAAGGACTGGTGCAGGTAGTGGACGGGGGAGTAGCCGACCTCCCCGTGCTGGCCGTTGATCCGGCCCACCATCCCGTCGACCTCGTCGCGCAGCGTCTGGTAGGCCTCGACCCGCTCCCGGCTCGGGCTGGCCACCTGGATCAGGACCGCGTGCGGGCCGAGCCGCCCGTCGTTGACCAGCTCGCCGTAGGCGCGCAGCCGGTGCAGGATGCCCTTGGTGTAGTCGAGCCGGTCCACGCCCAGCAGCACCAGCTGCGGGTCGCCCAGCGCCTCCCGGATCTGCTTGGAGCGTTTCCGCACGTCCTCGCGCTGGGCGGTCTCGGCCAGGCCCGCCGCGTCGATGGAGATGGGGAACGCGGCCGCCTGGATCTCGCGCGGGCCGTCCGGTCCGCTGACTCGCACCGTTGATCCCTTGGTGGTCAGGCCGACCGCCCGCCGGCAGGCCCGCAGGAAGTTGGTCGCGTCGGCGCGGCGCTGGAAGCCGAGCAGGTCGGCGCCGAGCAGGCCCTCCACGACCTGGCGGCGCCAGGGGAGCTGGGCGAAGATCTCGTAGCCGGGGAACGGGATGTGGTTGAAGAAGCCGATCCGCACGTCGTCGCGCAGTCCGCGCAGCATCTTCGGGACCAGCTGGAGCTGGTAGTCGTGCACCCAGACGGTCGCGCCGGGCGCCGCCTGCTCGGCCGCCGCTTCCGCGAACCGCCGGTTGACCGCGACGTAGGCCTCCCACCAGCTGCGATGGAACTGCGGCACCGCGATGACGTCGTGGTAGAGCGGCCACAGGGTGGCGTTGCAGAAGCCCTCGTAGAACCGCCTGACCTCGGTCTCGGACAGGCCCAGGCCGACCAGGTGCAGCCCGTCCGCCTCGAACATCCCCGGGGCCGGCCCCGCGTCGCCGGACCAGCCGATCCAGACGCCGCCGGCTTCCCGCATCACCGGCTCGAGCGCGGTGACCAGGCCACCTGGGCTCGTCCGCCATGTCGTCCCGCCGTCGGCGTCCTCGATCCGGTCCACCGGCAGGCGGCTGGCCACCACCGCGAAATCGTGGTGTTGCTCTGTTTTCGGAGGCATCACGAACAACCATAACCAATGCCAGGCCCCGGGCACGGCCGTGTCACCCCGTGGCCCCGCCCAGCGGCCGGCCGAGCAGCGGCGCGATGAGCCTGCGGAAACGCGGTGAGGGCGGCAGCCCGAGCTCGGTTCGCGGCAGCCGGCGGTAGACGTCGTACTGGCGCAGCGCCTGCCATCCGGGCCGATCTGGCGGGCTACGTCGTGCAGGTCCACGCTCACCCGGTCCTCGATGCCCAGGCGGTGCCGCGCGGCCGCGACGCGAGCACCCTGACCGGCATCCAGGCCGGCCTGGGCGCCCTGCTCGGCCACGGTGCCGCCGCCGTCCTCGCTCTCGACGGCGTACTTCTCTACCTGGCCGTCACCGGCTTAGCCACCCCGGCCCCGGCCGGCGGTTTAACGGCCGCCCCGGTGGACAGAGGCCGCGGCCTGGACCAGTAGGGAGGTAACCCGTGGGCATGGTCATGAACGTCTCCGGGGCGGACCCGCTCGGCAGGGTCCGGCTGTACGGCGACCACGTCCTGCCCGAGCTGCGCGGCTGACGAGGGCCACGTGGACGCGGGGGGAGACAGGAGCGCGCCGGGGCGGCCCGGAGAGGCCGGCCTGGACGCGATCATCGGGCGGATGACCGCCGATCTGCTGGCCCGGTCGCACCTGATGCGGCCGGGCGGCGTAGCCGCCGAGGTGGCCCGGGCGGCCCGGCCGCTGGGAGTGTCCGAGGCTCAGGTCTACCTGGCCGACCTGGAGCAGCGGCAGCTGGTTCCGCTGGCGCCCGCGGACGGCCGGCCAGCGGCGGGCTCCGGGGCGCTGCCGGTCTACGCCACCCTGGCCGGGCGGGCCTACCAGACGGTCACCATCGCGGCCAGCCGGGCCGGGGACGCCCATCAGCTGTGGATTCCGCTGGTGGACGGGACCGAGCGGCTGGGCGTGCTCGGTCTGGTCGTCGCCGACGTCAGCGAGGCCATGCTGGACCGGTACCGGACGCTGGCGTCGCTGGCCGCGATACTGGTGGGGGCCAAGAACAGCACCAGCGACACCTACCCGTACGTGCAGCGCTCCCGGGAGATGACCCTGCAGGCCGAGCTGGTCTGGGCCTTCCTGCCGCCGCGGACGTTCTCGACCGGCGAGACCACGGTGGCCGCGTCGCTGGAGCCGGCCTACCAGGTCGGCGGCGACGCCTTCGACTACGCGCTCCTCGGTGATCACCTGCATCTGTCCATCTTCGACGCGCTCGGCCACGACCTGGCCGCGGGCCTGCTGGCCAGCGTCGGCCTGGCCGCGTGCCGCAGCACCCGCCGGGCGGGCGGCTCGCTGGCCGCCGTCGTGGCCCGGGCCGACCACGCCATCGCCAGCCAGTTCGGGGACAGCCGGTTCGTCACCGCCCTGCTGTGCGACCTGGACCTGGCCAGCGGGCTGCTGAGCTGGATTCCCTGCGGTCACCCGCCGCCGCTGCTGA
>JAICWX010000389.1 GCA_025934635.1 Streptosporangiaceae bacterium
CGGCCGAGGCGGCCCGGCAGGCGGGCCGGGCCTGGGGCGGTTACCTGTCCGGGCCGCCAGTGCCGTTCCAGCGCCTGTCCGGCGAGGAGGCGGTCAGCAGGCTCACCGCGTTGCTTGACGACCTGGGCTTCGCCCCGGAACCGGGCCAATCCGAGCCGGGCCAATCCGAGCCGGGCCAATCCGAGCCGCCGTCGGTGATCCGGCTGCGGCACTGCCCGTTCCTGGAACTGGCCGAGGAATACGGCGACCTCGTGTGCCGCGTTCACCTGGGCCTGATGCAAGGCGCGCTGGCCGAGCTGCGGGCACCGGTGACCGCGGCCCGGCTGGAGCCCTTCGCCGAGCCCGGTGCCTGCCTGGCCCGGCTGGAACCCGCCGTCGTGGCGTAGCGCGAACCCACTAAGGAGAAGCATGCTCGTCGTCCAGATCAGCACCGTCGGCCGTCATCAGGCCCCGTTCCCGGGCGGCCCGACCGCGGCCACGGTCATCCTTCCCGGCGACTCGGACCAGGTCGCCGCCGTCCACATCGAGATCCCGGCGGGCAGCGGCCTGCCCGAACACGACCACGGGGCGTCCGAGATCGTGCTCATCCCGCTGTCCGGGGCGGCCGAACTGCGCCACGACGGGCACGCCCGTACGCTGTCGGCCGGCATCGTCGCGCACGTCGGCCGCGGTGAGCGCGTCAGCCTGGCCAACCCCGGGCCCGAGCCGGCCTCCCTCATGGTGGTGGCCTCACCGCCGGAATTCGTCGGCCACCTGGCCACCTGGCCCGCCGCCTGACCGGGGCGGGCGGGGTATGGGCGTGAGCGCGGCGGTCGCCGTCGCGGTGACCTTCGTGTGGCTGGGAATGGTGCTGGCCATCTCGTTCGGAGAGGCGCCGCTGAAGTTCCGCGCGCCCGGCGTGACGATCCCGATCGGGCTGGGCATCGGCCGCCTGGTCTTCCGGGCGCTGAACCTGGCCGAGGCGGTCTTCGCCGTCACGGTGCTCGCCGCCGCGGCCGCCGGGAGCCTGCCGGTGCCGGTCATCGTGTTCGCCGCCGCGGCCGCCGCGGTGCTGGCCGGCCAGGTCGGGGTGATCAGGCCCGTGCTCGGCCGGCGAACCGACCGGGTGCTGGCCGGCGGCGACCCGAGCCGGTCGCACGCGCACCTGTGGTACGTGGCGCTCGAAGTCGCCAAGGTCGCCGCCCTGATCGGCCTGGGCGCCAGCGTCCTGGCCGGGTGAGGGCTCGGGATTGGGGAGAAGCCAGCCCCGTTCGGTCCGATTTTTAAGATCTTTCCCCCGAACGGGCGGCCTGCTTGCCCCCGCACCCCTCCTCGTTTCGGCGCGGGCCGGACGGGGTAGCCAGCCGGTCTGGGTACCAGGAGGTGAGGTGCGGTGGCAGCGGGGGAAGAGCCGGATCCGCGGGACGAATCAGCGGCCGAGCGGGCCGACCGCAACCTGGGCGAGCTGCTGCAGGAACTGCGGGTGGCGGGGCTGGGCGTGCAGGTCCTGTTCGGGTTCCTGCTCTCGCTGCCGTTCACCAACCGGTTCAGCAAGCTCAGCGACGGCCAGCGCGACCTGTACCTGGCCGACCTGCTGCTGGCCGCGATCGCGACCGCGCTGCTGCTCGGCCCGGTGGCCTACCACCGGCTGGTCTTCCGGCAGGGCGAGAAGGAGCAGCTGGTCCGGGCGGCCAACGCGATGGCGATCGCGGGCCTGGCTACCGTCGGCCTGGCCGTCTCGGTCGCGGTCCTGCTGGTGACCGACTTCGTGGCCAGCCTGCTGACCGCCGTGATAATTACGGTTCTGGTCACCGGCCTATTCGGCCTGCTGTGGTTCGCGTTCCCGCTGGCGCGCCGCCGGGGATAACGTGCCCCGGGCGGCGGCTTCGGCGGTGCTGGCGTAGAGGAGGAACGGGCCGCCCGGGCTGACCATGAGCAGGACGCGGCGGACCGGGCCCGGGCGGACGGCCACCCGCAGCTCGACGTGGCTGGCGGTGGCGCGGGTCCGGGCCCGGGCCAGGCTGCGGACCCCGGCGACGTCGCAGAAGGTGGTGCCGGTCAGGTCGGCCACCACGATCCGCACGGCCGGCGTCAGGGCCGCGCAGAGCTGCTGGCGAACGTGCTCGGCGTTGCTGGAGTCGATCTCGGCCGGGAGCCGCACCACGACGACGCTGGCCGGAACGGGCCGCTTGCGTATCAGTATGTGCACTTCTTTCCCGCCAGGCCTGGTAGCTACTTTTCGTATTGCCACGCTTCCAGGATGTGAGTGCCCGCCGAAACTACCAATGCGAAAGCGCTGTTGCCTGGCGTTATACGGAAAACGAAACCCGTCAATTCCGCAGGGTGCGGCTGGGTGGCACGCCGTAGGCCTGGCGGTAGTAGGTGGCGAACCGGCTCGGGCTGCTGAAGCCCCACCGGTAGGCCACCGCGGTGACGGAGTCATGGTCCGGGTCGGCCGCCTGGAGCTGGCGGTGGGCCCGGTCGAGGCGGACCCGGCGCAGGTAGCCCGCCGGGGTGATGTCGAGGTGGCGCCGGAAGGCGAGCTGGACGGCGCGGGCGGTGACGCCGGCCGCGCGGGCGATGTCGGCGATGGTGATGTCGATGTCGGCGTTGGCCTCGATGAAGCTGACGGCCCGCTGCACGGTGGCGGGACGGGCGTCGCGCCGGTCACCGGCGGTCGGCTCGGTGACCATCGTGTTGGGGAAGACGGTCAGGGCGGTGGCGACCAGCAGCCGCGCGGCCGAGCCGAGGACCAGCGGGGAGGCCGTGGCGGAGGGGTTGTCCAGCAGGCCGTCGATGTAGCGGGTGATGATCAGCCACTGCCGGATGCCGCCGGTGACGGGCGCGAAGGGGGTGAACTGCCACGGGCGGCTGGCGACCTCGGTGAGCAGGGACTGCGGCAGGGTGATCGTGCGGGTGCGGACTTCGTGGGTGCGGCAGGTGAAGTCGACCCGCGGGCAACTGGCCACGTACGCGTGGCCGGACTGGTACCGGTGGCTGGCCTGGCCGTGGTCGAGCCTGCTCCGGCCGCCCAGGATGGTGTGGATGACGACCTCGTCCCGGCCGCTCATCCGGAACGTGATATCGCCGGGAAGCTGCATCTCGCTGGCGCTGAACTCGCCCGCATCGACCTGGTTCAGGGACACCCGCCAGTCGCGGTCGCGGACACCATTCACCAGCACCTGACTGCCCCGGACCCGGTGCAGGAAGTCCCGGATCTCTAACGGGTCGGAGCTGGCGAACTCGATGCGCCTGAGTGGTGTCACGGTGGTGAGTTGGGAAAGGCGGTCAGGAACCGCAGCTAGGCGGACCTTTTCCATACTGCCACGGATATGGCACCTAGGCCCGCGTTCACGCTCAAGTCGCGTGAATCGCGGGCCTCCCCGCCCAGGTGCGTTTCCAGTCCTATCCGGTATACCGGCGCCGGAATAGGATCCTTTCCCGAGCTGGGATAAGTTGGGACAGCTTGGGACAACACCGGTATCGGAGATAATCGGGCGCTTTGGCCGGAACCGAAAGGAAGTAGCCGTGCCGAGCCGCGATCAACGGCTGCCACTGCCTGCGGCACTGCCGCCTGCCCACCGCGATTTCTATAATGAGCTGCGGCGATTGATCGATGTGGCCGGCCTTACCTGCCGTGCGCTCGAGACGGTGACGTCAGCCCCGCCGGGAGCTGTGCCGCCCGGATCGGGTGAGCCCGCTTTTTACAGCAAATCCCGGTGGGGGCGCTGGGTAAACGGGCAGTCGCGGCCGCCGAGAAAAGCGATCAAGATATTGGCGGAAAGACTCGCCGGTGACGAGATCAAGGCCGCTCACCTGCTGGAACTGTGGGACGGCGCCTTCGCGCCGGTACCCCAGCCGGTCGCGGAAGCCCAGCCGGCTGCGGAAACTGAGCCGGCCGCGGAACCTCCGCCGGGGCGGGACAGCCCGGTGGCCGGCCAGCTGGCCGCCCTGGTGGCCGGGGAGTGCGCGGCCGAGCTGAACGACCGCGTGCTGCAGGGCTGGCAGCCGCTCGCAGTGGGCTGGCAGCCGGCCGCTGGTCCGGTCGATCCCGGGGCCTCGGGCACGGTCCCGCCCGGCGACGCCGGTGACGTCGGGTCGCTGGCCCGGTTCGTCCGGGAGGGCGGCCGGCTGATCGTGACCGGACCGGGCGGGGCGGGCAAGAGCACGCTGGCCGTGCTGCTGATGGACGACCTGCTCGGCCGCCGCCGCCCCGGTGACCCGGTGCCGGTGCTGGTCCCGGCGTCCACGCGGGGGCCCGGCGAGAGGGTGAAGGGGTGGCTGGAGCGGACGCTGGCGGACCGGTACCCGCCGCTGCGCGACGCCCGCGCCTACGGGACGGAGGCGATCGCCGCCCTGGTGGCGCAGCGCGGCGTGCTGCCGGTGATCGACGGGCTCGACGACCTGGAGCGTGAGCCGCGCGGGCAGCTGCTCGCCGCGCTCAGCCGCGCGTTCGGTCCGTGCCAGCCGCTGATCCTGACCTGCCGGGGGCCCGAGTACCGCGAGGCGGTCGAGGCGGCCGGCGTGGTGCTCCCGGGCGGCGCCGTCATCGAGCTGCGGGCGGTGGCCGGCGAGGACGCGGCCCGCTTCCTGGAGCGCGGCACGGCCGGGCCGCGGGCCCGGAGCCTGCGGCCGGTGGTCGACGCCATCCGGGCCCGGCCGTCCGGGCCGCTGGCCCTGGCCCTGTCCAGCCCGCTGATGGTGGCGCTGGTCCGGGCAACCTACACCGGCTCAGCATCCCGCTCCGGTTCCGGCTCCGGTTCCGAGGATGTCGTCGCGAGGCTGGCCCGGCAGGACGACCGGGCGGCGGTGGAGAGCCAGCTGCTTGACGGCCTGATCGGCGCCAGCTTCGGCGCCCGCGCCACCAGCGAGCAGGCCCGCCCGGACCAGCCCTGGGACGCGCGGGACGCGGAGCGGTGGCTGGGCTTCCTGGCCCGCCACCTGGCCCGGTGGCGCAGCTATGACCTGGACTGGCTGCGGCTGCGCTACGCGGTGGCCGCCTTCACCGACCCGCTGCGCCGGGCCTGCCTCGGTGCCGTGCTGGTCTTCGTGCTGGCCGGGACGCTGTTCGGGCTCGGCCGCGGGCTGCCGTACGGGGGTACCCAGGGGCTGCTCTACGGGCTCGGGCACGGACTGGACGCCGCCCTGATCGTCGGGGCGGTCTACCTGCTGGCCCCGCTGCCGTACCCGGCCGGGGCGGGCACCGCGCGGTGGGTGCGGCGGCTGCGCCAGCTCACCCGGACGGCCCGGCGCGCCATCATCGCCATCCCGGTGCCGTACGCCATCGAATCGGGCCTGCGGGACGGGATCGGGGCGGCCAGGACGCACCGGCCCGGCACCGCGGTCCTGCTGGGCCTGACCGCGGCCGCGCTTAACTGGCTGGTCGCCGCGATCCTGGTCGGGCTGGCCACCCGGGCCCGGCTGTTCGACCTGGCCGAGCAGCCGGTCTACTTCCGCCTCGGCCTGCCCGGGCGGGGCGCCGAGTTCGCCCGCACGGTGGGCAGGGGCGCCGCCTGGGGCGCCGGGCTCGGGGTCGTGGCCGGCGTCGGGATCAAGATCCTCGGCAACGTCCTGACGGTCGAGGACCCGCTCTGGGAACTGGGCGTCCCGGCCGGTGCCGTGATCGGCGCCGCGTTCGCGCTGGCCGAGTGGGGCCGGACGCCGGACGCCTCGGCCCGGCCGGCTAGCCCCGCCTCCACCCTGCGCGCCGACCGGAACCTGGTGCTGCTGCTCGCGGTGCCGTTCATGCTGGTCCTCCCGGCCTTCTTCGGGGCCGCCTTCGCCCGCGGGCTGGACGGCTTCGTCAGCTTCGGCCTCTACGGGCTCGGCATCGGCCTGTCTATCTGGCTGGCCGTGGTGCTCAGCCACCCGTGGCCGCAGTACCTCATCGCCGCGGGCTGGCTCGCGGCCCGGGGCCAGCTTCCGTGGCGGCTGGCCGCGTTCCTGGCCGAGGCGAGTGACCTGCAGGTGCTGCGCCAGCACGGCGCTGCCTACCAGTTCCGGCACGCCCGCCTGCAGGATCACCTGGCCCGGGTTCCCCGTTAGGGCTTGCGGGCTACTCCGCACCACATCGAGGACGGCAAGGCGGCGACCAGGTCGCTGTCCGGGCGCCACTGCGAGACCCCGACCACGCCCGGCTGGAGCAGTTCCAGGCCGGCGAAGAACCGCATGGTTCCCTCGCGGTCGCGCAGCGTGGCCGGGTCGGTGACCCGCTCGTTGTACCGCGTGATCGACTCGCCCTGCTGGTTCGGGTTGAAGTCGTCGGTCGGGTGGGAGAGCACCAGGTAGCTGCCGGACGGCAGGGCGTCGAGGAGGGCGGACACCAGCCCGGCCGGGTTCTCCTCGTCCGGGATGAACTGCATGATGGCCAGCAGCATGAGGGCCACCGGCTGGGTGAAGTCCAGCGTCCGCTCCGCCCCGGCCAGGATCTGGGCCGGGTCGCGCAGGTCGGCCTCGATGTAGTCGCAGACGCCGGGGGAGGTGCCGCGCAGCAGGGCCGCGGCGTGCAGCAGCACCACCGGGTCGTTGTCGACGTAGACGATGCGGCTCTCGGGCGCCTCGCGCTGCGCGACCTGGTGGGTGTTGTCCGCGGCCGGGATGCCGGTGCCCAGGTCGAGGAACTGCCGGAGGCCGGCCTCGCGGGTCAGGTACCGCACCGCCCGGGCCAGGAACTTGCGGTTGGCCTGGACCGCCTGGGCCAGCTGCGGGTAGGCCTGCAGCGCCAGTTCGGCTGCCTCGCGGTCGGCGGCGAAGTTATCCTTGCCGCCAAGCCAGTAGTCGTAGACCCGGGCGGGGTGGGCTTTGCTCGTGTCGATGACGGCGTGCGGATGCTCCTCGTCCATCGCGGCACCCCCTTCCCCGGGCCAGTGTGACTACTGAGCCTATCCCGGCGTCAGCCGCGGACTTAACCGGACGTCCCGGCCGGAAATTCTGACCGGCCGCGATCCGGCCGCCCGGTGCCCATCGGGCCGCCCGGCCGGGCCGCGGTTAAAGATCCGTCAGCTGACCGATGTCTCTCACTGCAACTTGCAGAAGTATTTGTCGCGCAAGTGGCAGCAGGCGCAATTTCCGGTCTGCTCCGACCGGCCGCTAAGGAATCCGATGATCACGATGGCGCCGCCCCGTACGACCGAAGTGCACGGCTGCCAGGTCCGGCTGCCCGCGGAGCCGGCCACGGCGGGCGAGGCCCGGGATCACGTCCGGGCGGTCCTGGCCGCCTGGGCTGTCCCGGTCGATGAGGACATCGCGGTCCTGCTGGCCAGCGACCTGGTGACCAACGCCATCCGGCACCAGGCCGACGGGACGATAACGCTCGTCATCACCAGCTCGCCGGATCAGC